>JAGADH010000027.1 GCA_017613715.1 Desulfovibrio sp.
ATGCGGCTGCACCCAAGCCTGATGTGCCTACCAAGGATGTGGCTACTCCTAAGCCTGATGTGCCTGCCAAGGATGCGGCTACTCCTAAGACCGACACCCCTGCCAAGGATGCCGCTACCCCCAAGCCTGACGTGCCTACCAAGGATGTGGCTACCCCCAAGCCTGATGTCCCTACCAAGGATGCGGCAACACCCAAGCCTGATGTGCCTACCAAGGATGCGGCAGCTCCCAAGCCTGACGTGCCTACCAAGGCTTCTGATAGCCAAAACAAGAACTAAACAGCACGATCTGACACAAAAAACGCCTCGGGTTCTGAACCTGAGGCGTTTTTGCTTACTTTGAAAAATTATCTCGCAGCCAGTGGGCAAAGGCTTTTCTTGCCCGCTCGGCATAGGCCTGCTTGCGGTCTTTTTTACGCATTTTTTCTTCAGGTGCCGGCATCAGTCCAAAATGCACATTGGACGGTTGAAACGTTTTGCACTCTGTCTGCAGATGCCCAAGCAAGGCCCCCAAGGCGCTTTCCCTGGGCGGCTCTGTGAGCGTCTGCCCACGACAACGGGCAATCAGCACGCAGGCCAGCCATAAACCGCAGGCAGCTGATTCCACATAGCCCTCAACACCGGTAATCTGCCCTGCGAGAAAAATTCTTGCTTGATTTTTCAGCGAAAGATCCGCATTGAGCACACAGGGAGCATTGACATAGGTATTTCTGTGCATGCTGCCAAAGCGGGCAAATTCTGCGTTTGCCATACCAGGAATCAAGCGAAAAACCCGCTGCTGTTCAGCCTGAAGCATCCTTGTCTGACAGCCCACAAGATTACACGTTGCAAAGTCAGCATTTTCCGCTCTGAGCTGAAGCACGGCATAGGGCCTTCTGCCCGTTCTTGGATCCACAAAGCCCACAGGCTTGAGCGGACCAAAAGCCAGCGTGCGTTCCCCACGCTGGGCAAGGGCCTCAATGGGCATACAGCCCTCGAAATGTTTAAGCTGTTCAAAGGCACGCGCGGGCATAGTCTCAGCCTGGCAGAGAGCCTGGTAAAAACGCAGGTACTCCTCCTTCTGCATAGGACAGTTCAGATAATCACCCGAGGGCTTTGCCGGATCAAAATCTTCGGCTTCGCAGGCATAACGCGAGGCACGAAAGACAATGCTCTGATCGAGGCTTTCAGTCCAAACAATGGGAGCAATGGCATCATAAAAATAGCAATGGCTCTTGCCCAAAATTTGGGCAAGAGAACTTGAAAGAGCCTCCGAGGCCAGTGGACCGGCACAGAGGGCCACATAGTCACAGTGGGCGTCTGAAAGGCGCTCATCTTCAAGGCTGTCGATACGCTGACAGACACGCTCGATTCGCTCTTCAGCGGCAACCTTTTCGGTCAGGTAGGACGAAAAAGCCTCTCTGTCGACGGCCAGGGCCTTATCTGCCGGGATACGGCAGTGGTCAGCGGCTTCCATGAAGAAACTACCGAGTTCCCGCATTTCCTGCTTAAGCAGACCGACGCCACTTGTCAGCTCGGCAGAACGCAGGGAATTGGAACAGACGAGTTCCGCTAAGCCATCACTGACATGGGCCTCTGAACGAAATTGTGGCTTCTGCTCATAGAGAACAACGCGCAAACCGGCTTGAGCCAATTTCAGCGCACATTCACAGCCCGCAAGACCGCCACCGATCACAGCGATTGTTTTTTCCACAAAGCCTCCCGCTCAAAACTCGGCTAAAGCAGCACAAAGGCATCAGGGGGAATTTCCTTGCATTTTCGCCCTTCCTGCCGCAAACTAGCCTTAGAAGCCTGCACACAGAAAAAGCCGGATCCACGGCTCAAGACAAATTGCGTCACCATAGGACACTGCGTGCCCTCAACTCTTGCTCTTTGCGCAAAGGAAAAACCATGTCTCAGATTTTTTCAAGCATCAAGGAACGTGAAGAAAAACTGCTCCTACGCTCCTACAGCCGCTATCCGCTGGCCATTGTCCAAGGAAAGATGTCGCGTCTGTGGGATGCCGACGGCAAGGAATACGTTGATCTTCTGGCGGGCATTGCCGTTACGGCACTGGGGCACTGCCATGAGGAAATCGCTGCAACGCTCGAACAACAAGCCCACAAACTCTGGCATGTGAGCAATCTCTTCTATCAGGAAGAGCAGCTTGAGCTGGCCGAAGTCCTGCTTTCCACCACCCACCATGACAAAGTCTTTTTCTGCAATTCGGGTGCCGAAGCCAATGAGGCAGCCATCAAACTCGCCCGCCGCTATTACAAAAAAGTCAAACAACGTGATGCCTATGAAATAATCACTCTTGAAGGTTGCTTCCACGGCAGAACATTGGGCACACTGGCCGCAACAGGCAGACAAACGCTCTCAGACGGCTTTGAACCGTTGCCCGAGGGCTTTCGACAGGTGCCAATCAACGATATCAAAGCCATGGAAGCGGCCATCACGGACAAAACCTGCGCTGTGCTGCTCGAAGTGGTGCAAGGAGAAGGCGGCGTCATTCCCCTGCCAGGTGACTATCTCAAAGCGCTTGAAGCGCTCTGCCGCAAAAAGGACATCCTTTTGATCTGTGACGAAGTGCAGGCTGGCTTCTGTCGTACCGGCTGCTTCTGGGCCTTCCAAAACTATGGGCTTCAACCCGACATCATCAGCACAGCCAAAGCTCTGGCCAACGGACTGCCCATGGGTGCCATGATGGCTACCTCAGAGGTTGCCAAGGGCTTTGAGGCAGGCAGTCACGCCACGACCTTTGGTGGCGGAGCCTTAACATCAGCTGTGGCCACACAGGTTGTACGCATCATGCTCAGGGACCGCCTAGCCGAACGTGCAGCCAAACTCGGCCAGGCTCTCATCGCAAAGCTGCGCGATCTGCAACAGCGCTTGCCTGGCAAAATCAAAGACATTCGCGGACTTGGTCTGATGCTTGGCATTGAGATCGGTGAAAACTGTCCTCAGGTCTGGCAGGAACTCATTCATCGCGGCTTTATCTGCAGCCTCTCCCACAATGTCACGCTGCGGCTGCTGCCGGCTCTGACCATTGACGAGGCTGATCTCACAAACTTTGTCCAGACCCTCGCTGATATTCTTGCATCAGACTAAATCACTTCCAAGCAAGCCAGTCCCAAAACGCCAAAGGCAGCGCTTCTTCACTCAGCCAGTCAGGCAAAACGTGACATTCTACACCGGGCAAGGAGACCACAGCCTGATGCAGAAAATACCAGGCATACGTGCTTCCGCCATAGAGGCTGTCGCCAAACAAGGGATAGCCCAGGCCAGCCGCATGGGCTCTGATTTGATGCCGTGCCCCTCTTTGGATGCTACAGCCTGCAAGGGTAAGATGACAGGGCAGTACGGGCAGAGGCAACCTAAGCCAGGGTGGGACTGGAGAGCCAGAGGCCAGGTGTGCAAGCGGAACCAAGGTCGTTCTTCGGCTCCTGGGCGCTTCGGCGCTCAGGAGCTTTGTGCGAGCACGCTTTTTGGTATCAAGTGCCTGGCTTGCCATGCAGGTGGCAGCAAGCGAGCCTTCAAGCAGGGCAAAATACTTTTTCAAGACATGTCCTGATTCTTCAGCATCCCGAAAGACGCTTAAGGCCTCATCAGAGCAGACCCCGGTGACAATACCTGAGGTACCGCAATCAAGGCGTTGGACAAGACGTATCTTTTCTTCCCCGTCCCAAAGTTCAGGCAGCAGCGCTTCCAGAGAAGGGCTGGGACTGCCAGCAAGCCTTACGGTATGCAGACCCCTTGGCTTGAAAAAAAAGAACAGGCCGCCGTGCTGCTTCAAAAAACGGGCAGAAGCAGGCGAGGTGTCTTTCCTAAGACAAAGGCCAATGACATCCTTAAGACGCAGTTTTCTGGCGCAGTGAGCGATCTCCCCATTGACCAGAACCTGTCCAGCCTCAATCAAACGGCGTCGTGTGCGCAAACTGCTTTCAGGACATAAAACCTGCAAAGCCCGATCCAGACGTTGCCCTGCCTGATCAGCTCCCACTCTCAACTCAGACCTGTGCATGCAGCTTCCGATACTCTCTAAGACAGCGCTCAAGAGCCTCTATGGTCAGTTCGGGATCGTGCAGATCTCCGTTCTTGCTCAAAGGCTCAAAACGCAGAGAAATCCCCATTTCGGCCAGACGCTCCCTGGCATTTGGCTCGATGCGTCCCTGATAGTCACCGTGCGGATCACAGAGTACATAATGCAAAAGATCAGAGGTCCTGGCAAAGGGTGCATCACAGCGCAAAGTTTCAAGCAAAATGCCGATCTGCGTCAAAAGCGATGTATCTCCGAGCTCAGGATCCCAACCGAGATTCGGAATAAAGATCTTGGGGCAATGGCGGCCGGCAATGGCGCTGCCGATCCCGCGCACCAGGAGATTGACCAGAACGCTGCTGTAAAAGCTACCCATGGGATAGCAGATGGCATCTGCCCTGCCAATCCAAGCACAGGTGCCACTGGCTGCCGGCGGATGACAGACATCCCTGGCCGCATGCGAAGGCGCAAGACGCTCATGCACAGTAAGAAAGATGCGGCGCACCCGGGTCGTGAGCTTTTTAAAATTGTGCTGCCCAAGGACAAAGGATCCGTCGGCAAGCTCGCAGCCAAGATGCAGGGATTTGTCCACAACCGGCAGAACATGGCCACGCACATGTAAAAAACGACTGAGACTGTCGAGCGTCGGCTCAAAATCGCGTCCATGTTCAAGGTAAATCGAGGTCAGAAGAAGGTTGCCGACACTTGCCCCACGCAAATCAAAATGCCCGGGCAGACGCTGGACGATAGCCTGCAGGGCAGAGCAGAGCCACGAGACCGAGTGAGGATCTGTGCCTGCCCAGAAAGGATGATCAGGACTAGCCATGGTCCTAAGCTGCACGAGCAGCTGCCCAGGCTCAGCTTGAGACGGCAGTCGCATCTGAAAAAAATCAAGAATCTGCGGGGAGACTTGGGCGGGATCGGCGAGAGCCAAGAGACGGTTTCTCAGATCGCCCATGGCTGGAATGGCAAAGCAGCGTCTGATTTCTGCGGTACTGCCGCCTGAATCAAACGTGGTGACGATATGGATGGAATGAGGATTGCTACGGGCCAGGCAGCGGCTCAGCTCACGCAAAGCCGAGCCTCCTGTGAAGAAGAGATAGGACGGAGTATGCTCCGTGTTTCGAGCTTGTTCCCACACGTCCGCACCCTGCAGCTCAACGTTTCTGAGAAGCCCGGTCGCCTGAACGCCCGAAGTTAAAGGCAAATTCCTTCATGGTTACGTAAATTAAGCGGCTGATCCAGGCATCAGTCGCCGCATAGACGATCTGCCTGGGACTCAGCTCCGTAAGACTCCAGTTGGAACACTGTGAGCCTTTGGAAATCCTGAAGCCAAAAAACGCTGCCGCCAGCGTTCGCAAGCCCTGCGAGGAAAGCTTGTTCAGTCTTGCCACACTGCCCAGATCGACAAGACCTGCCGGGGTAAAGGTCGAAAGCTTGGCCAAGGCCTGCATATCGTAGCGTATGCCCACGCCTGCCTTAATCAGCGAGCTGTCTCCCAAAAGTTCGGCAAGATAGGGACCAAAGGGCAACCAGGAAAGCTGTACAAGATAGACGGCATGAGCTGTGGCCAGCTGTACCAGTGAGGGGGCATTGGTTCTGCCCTTGCGGAAGGTTGGTCGCGTTTCCGTATCAAAACCGAGCACTTCGGCCGAACGCAAATCGGCAAGTGCGCTTTGCCATGAGGAAAGATCCCGGATCAGATGCACTGGCCCTTCGTAATGAAAAAGCGGCAGATCATTGATCTCCTCTGAGGTCAGACGCCTGCGCAAATGCTGAAGCCGATCCTGTTCCACCATAATCACTTGCCAATGCAAAAACGGTCAAAGACCACATTGAGCACTTCTGCCGGTGTCGATACGCCAATCACTTCACCTAAAATCTCGGCCAGAAGATCAAGACGCACAGCACAGAGATCGTAGGCAACATTGGCTCTGACATCGGCAAGCAGTGCCGAAAGCTCTTCCTGTGCCCGCCGGAGTGCCAGGGCCTGACGCACATTACAGCTGACATGTTCGCTCGTTGGCTTTTCACAGCCAAGCAACAAAGCGCGCAAACGGCTTGAAAGCTCATCGAGCCCCTGACCGTTGAGACAACTGACGGCACAACTGGCATAGCCTTTGGCCCAGAGAGGCGGACCAGACCAGGCAGGCGCGATATCAATTTTATTCCAGACAAGCAGGATGGGCCGCTTGCCATACTCTGCCAGAATTTCGGCGTATTCAGCATCAGGACAGCGTTCAGCGCCTTCCTGGCCATGCCAGAGACTCTGATCAAAAACCAGGACAATGGCATCACAGTGCTTAAGGCACTCCTGTCCCCTGGCAATACCCAGCTTCTCCACGGGATCCTGACTGTGAGCATGCAGACCGGCGGTGTCGATGAGCCTGACCGGCAGTCCGTCGAGATCACAAAATTCTTCGAGAAAATCGCGCGTGGTGCCAGCGACCTCCGTGACCAGAGCCCGCTCACGGCCCAGGAGAGCATTCAGCAAACTCGACTTGCCGGCATTGACGGCTCCGGCCAAGACGACGCGCGCCCCTTCCTGCATCAGGCGACCGCGTTCGCTGCCCTGCAAAAGCGCCAGGAGGGCCTGATCAAGCCCCGTCAAGGCCTCAAGAAAACGGCCGCGCTCAAGACATTCCACCTCATCATCGGGAAAATCACAGGCCACAGCAAGTTCGCCGCGCAAAGCATCCACACGCTCCCGCAAATCAGTGACCTTTTGCGAAAGATGTCCGCAAAGACGCTGCACACTGTCACAGAGGCCTGAACGCGAAACCGCGCCGACGAGCTCGCCCACAGCTTCAGCCTGACTCAAATCGATTCGGCCGTTAAGAAAAGCCCGTTTGGTAAATTCACCACGCTCTGCAGGCCTGGCCCCGAGCTGAAAGAGACTGGCCAAAACACTTTGTAAAATCAGGGGATTGCCATGGCAGTGAATTTCCGCCATGTCTTCGCCGCTGTACGTTTTGGGAGCTGGCATGTAGACAGCAAGGACATCGTCTAAAAAACGCCCGTCCTCAGCCTGAAAACGACCTCGATGTAAGACCCAGGGGCGAAAATGATCAAAATGCCGTGCAGAGGGCTGAACGATCTTTTCAAGCAGAGACAGAGACTCTGGACCTGAAATACGCACAATGCCGATGGCGCCATTGCCCTGAGGCGTGGCCACCGCAGCAATGGTGCTCATAGCTCGTCAGCCTCACTCTCACCCTTTTCGCTGCGCTTGCACATAATGACAACGCGTTTCATGGCGCCAACGCCAATACTCCGCGTTTGGATATCGTGGTCATCCTGCAGACTGAGATGCACCACCCTGCGATGATAGCTGGATAGCGGGCGGGTGGAAAAAGAGCGTCCTGTCTGACGGGCCCGCTCAGCGAGCGAGCGGGCAATTTCCTGGAGTTTCTCTTCCTGGCGCTGGCGGTATTCTCCTGCATCCAGCTGCAGACGCACGGCAGCACCGAATTTATGCGTCACAATACGTGAGGTCAGATACTGAATGGCCACCAGCGTCTGTCCTTCACGACCGATCAGCAGACCCGAATACTCGCCGCTGTCAATGTGGACACGCACTCTGTTCTGAAAAACCTCAAACTGCAGCACAACCTTTTCGCCAATGATCGTGGAAATGATTCTCTGCAGAACATCCTCAAGAAATACTCTGAAATCTTCTGAAGCGAGCTGTTCAGCTGAAATCAGCGGAAAACCCTCGGGCAGCTCATCAGGCATGTCTTCTGCAGGAAAGTTTTTCTCGCACGCGGCAAAGGCATCAAAAACCGCATCGGGCTGAGCCAGAGGCTTTTCTTCAATCTGCGCGGACTTTTGCCCATTGTCCGCTTCATCAGCCTGCGCTTTTTCGCGCTTGGCGCTGGTCTGGCGTTTACGCCGGCTCTGGGCATTGCGTTTTTCACGGACAGCTGGCGCTGGCTTAGGCTGTACGTCTTCCTTAACCGCAGCCTCTTCACTCTGTTCTTTGGCTGCATCAGCACTGATCAGACGTGCCCGCACGGACGCTTTGCAGGTTCCAACGATGCCAAAAATACCGCTTTTGGCATCGCGCAAAATTTCAATCTCCAGCTGCTCACGTCTGACGCCAAAATAGTTACACGCCTCGGCAATGGCACTCGCAATATCTTTTCCCTGAAACTCTTTAAATGCATCCATATATACCCCGTGGCAGAACTCAAACAGCTTTTTTCAGGAGCCTGTGCTCAGTTTCTGACTGCTGGCTTTTTCTTGTTTTTACGCATCATCAGCCATTGCTGGAAAATGGAGAGCACATTGTTCACAAGCCAGTAAATGACGAGACCGGAGGGAAAACCAAGAAAGAGGAAGGTAAAGATAATAGGCAAAAACATCATGATCTTGCGCTGCATAGGATCAGCGGCAGGCGGACTCATTTTCTGCTGAATGACCATGGTCAGGCCCATGATGATAGGCGTAATATAGAGGGGATCCTTCGTGGAAAGATCCGCCAGCCAAAGCATGTCAGTGCCTGGCAGGGTGGAAATCAACGGTGCGTGCCTGAGTTCGATAAAGGTCAAAAGCGCCTGATACAGTCCAAAAAAGACCGGCAGTTGTACCAGAATAGGGACACAGCCACTGGCAGGATTGACACCATAGGTCTTGTAGAGGTTCATGACCTCTTTATTCATCTGTTCCTTGTCATTCTTGTACTTTTCTCTGATTTCCACCATCCTCGGCTGTAATTTTTTCATTTTTTCCATTGAGGCATAGCTTTTGGCCGTCAAAGGCCAGAAAAGGGCTTTGATGACAAAGGTCAAAAGGATAATGGCAATGCCCCAGTTGTGCACAAGATCATAGAAAATCTGTAAGATCCAAAGCAGACCCTTGGCTATCAGGCTGAACATACCAAGATCAACGCTCTTGGCCAGATCTTCAGAAACCGCCAAAAGCTGCTTACGATCCTTGGGACCAAACCAGTAACGGACCTTGAGCCTGCGGCTTTCATGTCCTGCGAGCACGAGATCTGGCTGCTCAAGAGCGGCACGATAGACGGTATTCTGTGCACGGCCTTTCATGACGCTATTGTCAGGCAGCTCAGGCAGTACAGCCGCCAGAAAATAGTTACTCATGGCACCGGCCCAAATCATGCGGCCGCTTTCCATGCGTCCCTGCTGCGTCAGGGTTTCAAAGGACGATTCCTCATCCAGGCTGCCATTATTATCCCAGGCCACGCGCATGACATCGTAGCGGTCACCGCCGGCATTTCGGGAATCAGAGGCTACGGTATACGCCAGCCGTATGGTGCGGGATTGTTCGGAAAGATTGACGAGGACCAGTTCTTCCTCAAGGAGATAGCTGTCTGCAGAAAACGTCAGATGCCGCTCTACGCCAAGGCCGTCCACTTCGCCGCGCAGACTGATTTTTCCGCTCTGACCGGCTTTCAGCTCAAGGCCTTTCTTACCCTCTTCAAGAGCCCATTTGCCAGTGCTCCAGGAGGGCTGGCTATTGATCACAAGACCAAGAGGTGCCACAGCAGCTGCCCTGTCGCTGACAATGTTGACCAGCGGGGCATGGGGTTCAAGGCTCATACGGTAGTTCTTGAGGGCAAAAGAACGCAGAGCACCGCCACCGGAATAGAGTACCGCAGAGTACAGGGGCGTTTCCACGCTGAGATCCTGCCCCTCGGAAGGCGTGAAAGAGGGCAAAAGAGCCTCACGATCCGCCTCGGCTTTTTTCTGTGCTGCCTCCTGCGCCTGCTTTCTGGCCAGTTCTTCCTGTTCGGCCACGAGTTTGGGATCTGGCGCAGGTATCCAGCCCATATACTGTGCCAGGGAACTCCAGCCAAAGACCACGATCAAACACAGGACAATGGCCAAAATAATATTCTTGGTGCTGTTATCTTGCATAAAAACTCACTTATCCTTATCAAGCCGAGAATTGCTCAGCGGAGGCACAGGATCGTAACCGGAGCCACCCCAGGGGTGACAACGCAAAAGACGTTTGAGAGCAAGCCAGCCACCACGCAGCAGACCGTGGCGGAGGATGGCTTCTGCCGCATAGGCAGAACATGTCGGAATATAGCGGCAAGCCGGGGGCAGAATCGGAGAGAGAAAGACTTGGTAGAGACGAATGGGAAGGATAAAGATCTGCCGGAACAAAGCAACGACGTTCACGCATCGGCCCCCTGGTCCTGAGCCCCGAGACCAGACAGGCCGGAAGAATGGAAAATGCGCTCAAACAGAGGTCCCAGTTCGGCCTCTGTCCGGCGCAGATTCAGTGTCGCATCCGCCTGTTTTTTGACAACTATGGTGATATCTGCCGTACAGTGTTCAACGGCACGCTTGGACACGGAAAGGCAGCAACTGGGGCGGAAATAACAACGAAAAAATGTCCGCAGCACCCGTTTCAACCTGTTCCTAAGCACTGCATTACCTACTTTCTTGGAAACCGACAGGCCCAGGCGCGGAAAGCCTCGCTCAGGAAAAGCCAGAACAAAGACCAGAAAATGCGGCGTATGATATTTCCGCCCGCTCTTGTAGCAGGCCTCAAACTCAGCTCTTTTCCGTAGCCGAAAAAGTCGAGGGAATCGTCGATCACCGCCAGGTCTATCCTGCATTCCTGTTTCAGGCACTCAGACGCTTCCGTCCTTTAGCACGGCGACGACGAATGATGGCGCGACCACTAACCGTGGACATGCGCACGCGAAAACCGTGCGTACGGGCCCTTCTGACCTTACTCGGCTGATAGGTTCTTTTCATGCTTAACCTCCAAAAAAATTCGCACGGCGCAAGGATTCACAGCCCACGCCAGCTAAAAGACAGAGAACCGAGACCCGGGCAGCAAAGCACCGATGTCTCGGAAGAATACAGGCAAGCAGAATACACATCACTCTCCACTGCGTCAAGAGCCGATGCGGCAAAACGGCAAAAAGTGCCGTCCGACTACTGCAGAGGCACCCCCACAGGCGGCACAGGCTTGAGTGGAGCCAGACCTCCCTGCCGCCTGCCGGCAGAGGCGGGCTTGTCTCGCTTGACATCAAGCTTTGCGCTGGTATGGGCGGGCTTCTTCTCCGGCTTGGGAGACTGTGCTCTGGATCTCCTGGCATGTCTGCCTCTCTGTCCGGCTCTGCGACTGCGCGCAGCGCTGGGTTTTTTGGCCGCTTCTTCATCAAGCAGCAAAAAAGGGCGGTCAGCCGGATCTTTGAAGCGCATACCCACAAGGCGTACCTGACGCGGCGTAAGCAGAGAATTCCAGTAAAGGCGTGCGCCGCCGTGCTCAATCCATTCATGGGTCAGATTGAGCTGACCGTCACGGGTCCATTGAGGGACCTGTTCCTCGGGATCTGCCAGGGCTGTGACAGGCCAGGCAAGCAGGCAAAGACAGAGCAGAAGCCTAGAAAAAAACGGGCTGGCCATGGGCTAAGCCTCCTTCAATACCAAGTACGGCAGGCCTCTCCTGACGTGCCGTCTGGCAGGAATGTGGGAAAAAACTTGTCATTTCCCATTGATGGCAGTACAGCTACGAAAAAACAGGACCTCTAACGTCACGGAATTCGTCATGGCCCCCATGCATATGATCAAACGCAGTGAAAAAGTTATCCCCTGTCTCATTCTTATCGGCATGCCGGGAGCAGGCAAAACGACCATTGGTAAACTTTTGGCCAGAAAAATACACTGGCCCTATCTTGACAGTGACCATCTCATTGAGGCCACCTATGGCCGCAGACTTCAGGATATTGTCGATGCCACGGATAAGGAACTTTTTTTGGATATCGAAAGCCAGGTTATCCGCTCCATCCGGGCTCAGCGCATGGTCATCGGCACAGGTGGCAGCGTGGTCTACCGCCAGGATGCCATGGAACATCTGAAAAGCCTGGGACCTATTGTGCATCTTGATATTCCCCTGGAGCTCGTCCAGGAGCGTATTGCCGGCAATCCCGAACGCGGCATAGCCATTGGTCCCAACCAGACCCTTGCTGACATCTACAAGGAACGAGATGCCCTCTATCGCAAGTGGTCAGATTTTTCCTGCAACAATAGTGCCAAACCTCAGGAAGCCTGTGTCAACTGTATTCTTTCCCACCTGCCCAGAGACTTCTTTCAAACCTAACTACCGCCCCAAGAAAAAAGGCGGGAAAACCCGCCCTTCCTCGTACGTTTTCCGCTCAAAGCCTAATAACGCCATTCGCGGCCGTCAAAATGGATCATTTCATTGAGTCTGCGCGAGCTCGAGACCTGGCAGGGAGCTTCAAGAGCTTCCTTCTTGCTCTTGCCGTGGCAGCTGTAGATCTGTTCCGAGTAACGGATGAAGCCGATATACTGACCTGCCTGTGAGGCCGGACGCATATCCGTGGAGAAGTTTTCCGGATCAATGGAGATATAGGTCGCAACATAGCCATTGCCTGAGGGCTTGACAGCCTTGCTGGACTTGGACGGCGTGATGGTGCGGGAGGCACGCAGAACAAGTCTGCGACCGGTTTCCTGCAAAGCCGCACGCACTTCAGCTTCGTTCTTGGGAGCTCTGACCGCTTTTTCTTCCTTCTTACTCTCTTTCTTGCTCTCTTTCTTATTCTTCTTGCCTTTCTTTTGCTGCACGGCGGGCTCGACCGGGGCAGGCTGGGCCGCTTCCTCTACCACAGGCGCTGGTTCAGGCTGCGCGCTTTCACTTTCCTGCGAGGCGGCGCAGCCGGAAAGCAGCAGAAAACTAAGACAAGCCGATACACAATACTTGGACATAGACACTCCATTGATCTGGCCCTTTCAGCCAGCCTGAGCTTGCAGGCCCAAAGGCCCGTTGCACGGAAAAAACCGGGCAGCCTAAGCCGCCCGGTTTCACTCAACACATATACCAATCAGTACGCTTACTCGAAGGAAATCTCGGTACGGCGGTTCATGTAACGGCCGTCTTCGGTGGAGTTGTCGTACTTGAAGGACTTACCGCGGCCAACAGCGCTCATACGGCTAGCCGGCACACCCTGCTTGGCAAGGTAATTCTTCACAGAAGTGGCACGACGCTGTGAAAGCACACGGTTGTAAGCATCAGAACCCTTGGAGTCAGTCCAGCCACTCAGCACAACCTTCTTATTGGCGCTGGTCTTGATGACTTCGGCGGCTTCATTGAGGATACCCATGGCCTTGGCGTCCAGAGCATAGGAATCGAAAGCAAAGTTCACGCCACGCAGAACGAGGACTTCGGCTTCGCCGCAGAAGACGGCTGTCACAAAGCGCTCAACAGCGGCGTCGCTGGTCACGAGCTCTTCAGCACGGACGACCTGAGCGGCAGCATTCATGGCAGCAATGGCCTGAATATTTTTCTTACCGTTTTCGGTGTCGGAAAGATCAATGATATGGACAATCATATTGCGCTGTGTTGCATAGATCTGACGCACAGTTTCCACGAAATCTACACCGCGGTTGTTATCACCGTCGGTGACGATGATCAGAGCGGCGTCACGCTGCATGCTGGAGAGGAAGGGCTCGTAGGTCTGCAGGCCATCACCCATGCTGGTCATACGACCAAAGACCTGAAAATTATCCTTCAGGGTATCGATGGCGGAGCTCATGCTGCTGCGGTTCCAGGGTCCCTGGGGGACAATGACACCATTGGGGGTAATCGTGTGCAGGCCGCCCATGAAGCTCTGCTCAGGAATAGCGGCGTTGACGCGCTGCAAGGCTTCCTTGGCAACTTGGATTTTCGTTTTTTTGAGGTCTTTGTTGTGCATCATCATGGAACCGGAATAGTCCACGACGAAATCAAAGCTCTCAATTTTTTTGTTGCAGCTCACAGGGGCTGCCATCGCAGCTGCCGCATAGCTCACGACCAATGCAGCTGCCAACATCAGCATACGGAGAGATTTCATGATGCCTCCCAAAAAAATGTGTCGTTAAATACCGTCAACATTGACGCCTAACGGTTTGCCCGCCTTGCCGCAGCTTAGGCAGCCAGCGGCATTGCTTTGTCTTATAGCTAAGTTCAACAACTTGTGCAAGCCATAAAGTACCATCTTCCGCAGCTGCAGAAAATATCCGGAAAAGCCCCTTTATGCCTGGGCTTTGCGCCTAAGCGTCGCCAAAAAATCAAGAGAAGATCTTAGTCTTTTCTCTGCAAAAAAAGATAATCTTATCTCTAAAAAAGTCACAATTTTCCTAGAAGATATTGACAAATGCTGACCAATATATATCTTGAAGAACAAAGCAGCCGGTCAGGCCCCTGCGGGCAGCACTGCCAGACTGCAGGTCGGCACGTCTTGCAAAAATCCTACGCTGCTGTATAGTAGTAAATGTGACAGTCTTGTCCCAGCCTGAGTTCTGCTCAGGTTCACATCTGCAAAAAGGAGGCAGCGTTATTCCCGTTGGGTAGACGCTGAGTATTGTATGAATCATTCTCTCTCTCATTCCCGCAGCTATGTGGCGGATGCCGTATCCGCCTACATGTCCAAAGTCTATCTGTGGATGTCCGCAGGCCTTGTCCTCACCGCCATCACCGCCTGGTTCGTGGGAACAAGCCAGGCCGTGGCCATGCTTTTCTCAAGCCCTGTGATTCCCATTGTGCTCTTTGTGGGAGAAATCGGGCTTGTCATTGCCCTCTCCGCAGCCATTCACAAAATGAGCGCGATGACAGCTACCATGCTCTTCATGCTCTTTTCCCTGATCAACGGACTGACGCTCTCCACGATTTTTGTGGTGTACAGCATTGGCTCCATTGCCAATGCCTTTTTCTCCACAGCGGGCATGTTCCTGATCATGTCGATCTACGGCACGGTTACCAAGCGTGATCTGACAAGCCTTGGCAGCTTCCTCTTCATGGGTCTGATCGGCCTGATCATTGCCAGTGTGGTCAATCTCTTTCTGGCCAATGCCATGATGGATCTGATCATCAGCTGCGTGGGCGTACTTATCTTTACGCTCTATACGGCCTACGACACCCAGAAGCTTCGCCAGTTCGGCATGGGTGCACCCATGGACGACGGTGAGGCTGTACAGCGCGGAGCCATTTTAGGAGCTCTGACCCTCTATCTCGATTTCATCAATCTTTTCATCTATCTCCTGCGCATTCTCGGTGGAAACCGTGATTAACCTTAACTAGCCTCTCAAGCTCAAAAGGACAGAAAGTCAAAGACTTTCTGTCCTTTTCTCTGCATGGCGCGTTGCCCCAACCCGCACAATGCGTTTGCTCCCGAGATGAAACGATCACGCAGCAAGTCCCCCCAGCTCCTTTCAGGATTGACAGGCAAAGCCCTGAAGAATCCTAATCTGCCATGCCTGGAAAGTCAGCTCAAAACCGCATACCGCATAGCCGACACCTTTCCCGATGCAGTCTATCAAACAGCCGAAGAGCTTAACGAGCTCTCCTCTTCTGAAAAAGCCGGCCTGGAGGATTTGCGGGCACTGACCTTTGTGACCATTGACGGAGAAGATGCCCGCGATTTTGACGACGCCATTGCCGTGGAGAAAAACGCCCAGGGCTTCCGGCTCTGGGTAGCCATAGCCGACGTCAGCCGCTATGTGCCCAAAACCCGCCAAAATCGCACGCTTTCTCTGGATGCTGAAGCCCAGAGACGCGGCAATTCCTTTTATTTTCCCACCTCCGTGGCCCCCATGCTGCCGCCGCGCCTGTCCACGGATCTTGCCAGCCTCAGGCAGGATGCCGAACGACCTGTGATGGTCTGTGAGCTCTGGCTAACAGCAGCCGGCGAGGTCCGCAAGTCACGCTTTAGCCAGGCACTCATCCGCTCTGCCGCCCGCTTAAGCTATACCGAGGTCAAAGGACTGCTGCTCACACCCGATCCTGCCGTCAAAGCCCGCCTGCTCGCTCTGCCCAAAGCCAATGACATTCTCCGCCTGCTCACTGACGCCCTCAGCCTCAGCGAGATCCTCAGAGCCCAACGCCGAAGCCGCGGAAGCCTCTTTCTGCGCAGCTACGAGCCCTGCTATCGTCTCGATGCAGAAGGCCGCATCATTGATCTGGGCTTTCGTCTCCAGCATCAGGGCCACAGTCTCATTGAAGAATGCATGATCCTGGCCAATGAGGCCTGCGCAGAGCATCTTAGCCAAAGCGGTCTGCCTATGCTCTACCGAACCCATGCCCAGCCCACGCAGGAAGATCTCGCTCAGCTGCAAAAAACGCTCAGTCATTGCCAGGCTGCGCTGCCACTGGACCTGCAGCAGAGAGCGCTTCTGCCCCAGGATTTGCCGAAGCTTCTCAAGGCCTGCCAGGGTTCAGCCTGCGAACAGGCGGTCACAACGCTCTGCCTGCGAGCCCTGCCCAAAGCCCTTTACAGCACAGAGAATACCGGACACTTCGGCCTTGCCTCAGCCTGCTATTGCCACTTTACCTCACCTATCCGACGCTACGCCGACCTGCTTGTGCACCGCGCCCTGAAACATTCCCTGGGCTCTCGGCAGCTGCTTTTGGCCCATAAACGCCTTGAGATGGTGGCAAGCCATCTCAACAGACAGGAAGAACTGGCTCAGCACTGTCAGCGTGAAATGCACAAATACTGTTCTGTGCTCTATCTGCGTCAGCGCCTGGGTCAGGTTTTTCAGGCTCTTGTCAGCCATGTCAGCCAAGCAGGTTTTTTTGTCGAACTTACGGATATACCGGTCAGCGGTTTTGTGGCAAAACGCCTTTTGCCCGCTTCCCTGCGCCTGGACCTGGCAAAGCAACGTCTTTTTGATGCCCAGACAGGGCAGAGCTATCAGTTTGGCGATTCGCTCCTCGTGCGCCTGATCTCGGTTTGGCCGGACAAAGCAGCCATCAACTTCCTGCCTGTGGCCAAAAAAGGCCCGTCAAAAATCCAAGCTCGCGCCGCCAGGCGCCGGAAAACCGCCAAGGAGGCAGCGTTTCCACGCTGATCACTATGTCACTACTCGGCTCTTCACAGCGACTGGGGGTGGCAGCCCTGCTGCTCGCCCTGAGCAACCTTCTTTCCCGCCTGATGGGTTTGATCCGCGACAAGGTTATTTCCTGGCAATTCGGCGCAGGCCACGAAGCTGATATGTACTTTGCGGCCTTTGTGGTGCCGGACTGCATTAATTACCTCCTGGCCGGCGGCTTCATGTCCATCACCATCATGCCTCTGCTCAGCCGACGCTTTCAGGAAGACCAGGACGATGCCTGGCGTTTTTTTTCCTGTGTTGTGACCTGGCTGGCCATAGCCTCGCTCTTTTTCACAAGTCTCGGTATGCTCTTTGCCGTGGAGCTTGCGGACCTTGTGGCGCCAGGCTTTAGCCCCGCACAGAAGGTGCGCCTCGCCTTTTTCATGCGTCTCATCCTGCCGGCCCAGATTTTTTTCCTGACAGGCGCCTGCTTCACAGCCCTGCTCTTCTTACGGCGGCAATTCCGCGTTCCTGCCCTAACGCCCTTGATTTACAATGGCTGCATTATTCTGGGCGGTCTGCTTTTGCCAGCCATCCTGCTCCTCACCCAGCCTGAGGCCAGTTTTCAAGAGATGAGCCAGAAGGTC
The DNA here is from genome assembly GCA_017613715.1 of Desulfovibrio sp. Taxonomy (GTDB): domain Bacteria; phylum Desulfobacterota; class Desulfovibrionia; order Desulfovibrionales; family Desulfovibrionaceae; genus Desulfovibrio. The sequence continues at coordinate 17,456 of JAGADH010000027.1, forward strand.
GGCATGACAGGCTATTGCCTGGGTGTCAGCGTGGGTGCCCTGCTCGGGGCCTTTGTCCTGCCGTTTGTGACAGCACGCCAAAAGCCCATGACACTCTCCTGCTGTTTCTACCATCCCCTGCTGAAACGCTTTCTCCTCGTAGCTCTGCCGCTGATGCTTGGCCAAACCATCATCATGCTTGATGAACAGTTTCTGCGCATTTTCGGCAGCATGCTGGGCGAAGGCGTTGTCAGTCTGCTCAATTACGCTCGCCGCATAGCCCAGGTACCCATCGGCCTTGTGGGACAGGCGGCTGCTGTGGCCTCCTACCCCTTTCTGGTGGCCCTTTTGACAGAGGGGAAGCATGCAGACTTTGCCGCTACCCTGAACAAGGCCCTGCGCATGGGGCTTAGCCTGATCATTCCCTGCGCCGGGGCTCTTCTGGCCTGTTCCTGGGCTGTCATTACGCTGATTTTTCAGGGCGGACGCTTTGGCGCAGCTGAAACCGCTGCCTGCGTACCCCTTCTGCAAGTCATGCTGCTTGCCGTGCCGCTCACCATGCTCTATATGGTCCTGGTGCGCGCTTTCTACGCCCATGGCGATACGCTGACGCCGGCTCTGACAGGCACGATCATGACAGCCCTGGCCATCCCGGTCTATTACTTCATCAGCGCCAGACACAGCGCCCTCGCCATTGCCCTCACAAGCAGTATCAGTATCAGTCTCTATATTCTCTGGCTCTTTGCCATCTGGGCTAAACGCTATGGTACCGAAGCCTTACGCGGTCTGGGCAGGCTTGCTCTCATCCTGCTCTGCCTGGCCGTCCCGGCAACGCTTCTGACCTGGCAAAGCCTTCCCTGGCTTAAGGCAATGCTGCCGTTTACGCCGCTCTTCCAGGCCTTCCTTATTCTTGTGCTCCAGGGCGGACTCTTTCTGCTCATTTTTGTACCGCCGGCCCTTCTTCTGCTACCGGCATTGCGACAAAGTCTCTCACAGCGTCTTGGACGCTTTGTCAGAAAGCCTTAAAGAGCTGCGACTCAAAGCGAGCCTGCAAGCAGCGCAAGATACTCCGGCCAGGCCCGCCAGAGCAAAAGCCCAAGCCCAAGACAGCAGAGCAGAAAAAAGACAAGTTCCCGTGCAGAACCGGTACGACAAAGGGGGATGGCCAGGCGGGGCCGAGAGAAAAAAGGGAGGAGCGGAATACCCCGGGGGGTCAGGGCGTCGAGCAGAAGATGGCTGAGCGCCCCCAGAGCCAGGGCGCAGAAGGCCTCAAGCAGCCAGGCTGGGCAATACTTTTCCGCCAAAAAAGGCAGAAGCCAGAGGCCCAGCCAGTGGCTTGAACCACGATGGATTGCGGCAAAAGCCCTCTGCCGCGCAGTTTGAGAGGCTGAGCCAAGCGAGGCCCAGAGCTGATCGAGAAGATCTGGCAGGACGGAACCCAGCAGGGCCAGAGCCAGACCCTGTGGCGGAAGATGAAAAAAAAGAGCCGCACCCAGACCAAAAACATGATGAGTCGGCCAGCGCATCAGGCTTTTTTCCTCTTCCCCGTGTGCCGGGCCCTGTTTTTTGCGGGCTCTGCTTGCCGGGCGCCTGGCAGGATCAGAGCTCCGCTTTTCCGATCCCTTAGTCTGCCAAGGTCCCTGGGAAGCAGAACCGTATCTCCGCTTGCCAGATGCTCGGCGTTTTCAAGCAGCAGAAGGCCATGTCGGCTGCAGGCGTAACGGGCACGCCCGGCAAGACCGGGCACAGCAAAGGCTGCAGAAAGAATACGGGCCGAATCTTCTGTTTGAGCCTGAGCAGGCGCCCTTTTGCGCAAAAGCAGAGGCGCCAGCGAAAGGGCATGCTTTTCAAGACGCGCCTGCCGCGTGATCTCTTCCAGCCACTGCGGCAGAGCCTCCGCCGCCATGGTATAGTGACACCAGGTGCGCAGGCCAGGGCCCTGCAAAAGCGGACAGGCCTGATTATGAGGACAGGGGGCATCCACAAGATAATCGCGTTCTCGCGCTTTTTCCCGCAAATGCATCATTATCTTGCCGCCAAGACGCGTGCCGGGTTCAAGACAGAGCAGATGCTGGGGGCCGTCAGCAAAAAGTCTTTCAATTTCTTCTAAAAAATCCTCAAGTCTTTGCTCAAAAAGCGAAGCTTGTTCTTCATCGTCCCAGGCCTTGGCCGAAAGCATGGCCTGACTGAGTCCCTGGTGTCGGTTCTTACGGTTCAGCACTTCATTGAGCACATTGGCCTGGGTGACAAGAAAAAGCTCCCTGCGGTCAAATCTGGTCAGAAAGCGCTGTGCCACCTGTTCCATGGGGGAGGCCAGCAGACTCACTGTCCAGGGCGGCGTCTGCCAAAGGCTTGCCGCTTCAGCAAGCAAAGCTTTGCCAAGACGTAGAACGTGCTGCGAGCGGTCATGACAGACAATGTGCAAAGGCAGTCTGCGCCAGGCAGGTTTAGCCAGAAAAAGCGCCAGAGGTACGGTGGCAGGACCGGAGCCCAGATCCAAAAGCAGGGGCTGGGTCCCTTTGGGCTCAGGCAAGGCCAGGTTTGCGAAGAGTCGTGTCAGACGTAAAAGATTCCACGGTAAAAAATAGTAAAGATAGGCGCTGACAAAGCGGGGATTACTCCAGTAGGGATGGGCGAGATCAGCCCGCTCCTGCGTGAGCAGATGCGAAAGATCGACAATAGCCTGGGCCAGATCGTCTCTGTGTGCGGAAGCCAGTGGACGCACACGCCTGAGCACCTGCTCAAAACGCGTCATATCCCGAGAAAGCCCTTCCAGGTTCTTGGCAAAAAGCGATGACCGGCTCTGCCACAAGACCGTTCTCTCAGCCCGAAGCTCTGCCAGGGCCAAAGGCTGCCCTTGCTCTGTCGTATGCCTGCGCAGGCTTTTCTCTTGTCTTGCCATAGCTTTTCACCTTTAACTGCCTTGACCAAAGCCCATGGCCGCAAAAAACGATGCCTGAAAATCGCGATCATTGGTTACGGTCAAAACCTTAGCCTTCTGGCAGAGAGCAGAGAGTTCCTCGCGCCAAGCGGCTGAACGGGCAAGACGGGCTGCACCCAGAAGTGCTGTATTGCCGCAGGGCAGAATCTTTGAGGCTGTACCTCTGGGAAAGAAAGCCAGTGTTTCAAGATCCCTTGGCTCGGCATAGCGACCCAGAGCGCCTGCCAGGAAAATCTGCTGCAGGGCTTCTGCCCTGCAGCCTGCGGCTTTGAGCAGAAGCGTCAAAGCCGAGGCAAAAGCCGCCTTGACCTTGAGCAGTTCCTCCACATCGCGCGCCTCGAGAAAGAGCCCGTTGGCAAGCTCAAGACGTGTGCCGGAAGCCTTCTGCACAAATCTGGCACTGATCTTGCGCAAAATGGGCATGCTCTGCACGCTCTGAAAATGGCCGTCCGCTCTCACAAGACCTGTTCGCAAAAGCAGGGCGAGCAGGGCAAGATAGCCTGTGGCACTGATGCCACTTGGCCGGGCTCCAGATTTGGGACAATGTCCAACAAGGCCCTCGGGACCAAGCGTAAAGGCTGTGATCACCGTATCAGAAGCAAGCTGACCGCAGCGCATACCGATCCCTTCCATGGCCGGCCCCATGGGCACACTGGCAAAATAAAGCTCATCGGCCATCAGGGCAAATTCCGCATTGGTGCCAAGATCCACAAGCAGCCAGGGTTTGCCTGGCTTCTGAGAGAGCACCTCCGCAAGACCGGCTGTGACATCGCCCCCCAGAAAAGGGCCAGGCAGTGGTGGCAGATAAACAGCGGGAAAATCAGGCAGACTGACGATTTCATGGCCTTGATGACAGAGCCTGTAGGGCGCAGCACAAAGGCCCTGCACATCATTATCGAGAAAGATCTCGGTCATGGCCGTATTGGCGGCAAGACAGACAAGGTCAATCTGCGCAAGCTCCGCATGGCAGCCAAGCTCCCGCACAAGGGCCTCTCTGACAAGAGTAGCCAGCTGCTTGCGCTTGGCAGGCTGCCTGGCATAGGCCAGACGGCTGATCACATCGCTCCCCACAACGGCCTGCGGATTGAGGAACTGTCCCTCTGCCAGGATTCTGCCTGAAGCTTTCTGCAAAAGCTGCCAGCAGACGGAGCTTGTACCGAGATCAAGAGCCAGCAGAAGCTTTTCTTTTGAACGGGGTCTTGGCTCGCAGAGCTCTCTTTTTTGGGCCAGAGAGTGTGCTGGCAGAAGCAGGGAATGGGGTTCGCAGCAGCCTGCAAGCTCAGCCAGCGTATGTCGACAGCTCAAGCGCCAGCCCAGGGCCAGTTCTTCTTCAGAAAAAAACTGCTCTTCATCGCTTTGGCCTGCCGGCGCCTCTCCCAGAAAGCGCACGCGGCAGCGCCCGCACTGGCCAAGCCCCGCGCAAAGAGCCCTGGGTTTCAGTACACCTGAAAGCCAGAGCAGACGCGACAAAGGCTCCGAGGCCAAGGCCTCCAGCCTTAGCCTCTGCTGACGCTCCGGCTGATCCTCACAAGCAAGCAAGACCTCACAACGCATGCCTTTCCTTACGCCCCAAAAAGCCGCTGACGCAGATTTTACGCTCTTGCCTAGCGCGCCACTCTTTTGTATTTTTTTGCCCGCAAGTTTTTGGCTCTGCGGTCGTTCTTATCTCGATGATGGCAAATCGCCAATATGAGGAGGCAGCGTTTCCGAGCTTGCGGAAACACTGAATTGCTGATGAACAAGGTTCTGGCACAAGATGAAGTGGATGCCCTGCTCAGGGGCCTTTCCGGCGGTGAAATTGAAAGCGAGCCCGAGGTCACGGAAGATCCCGATGGTATTGTGCTTTTTGACCTGACCAATCAGGATCGCATCATCCGCGGCCGTATGCCGGTTCTGGAAATCGTCAACGACCGTTTTGCCCGGCTCTGCACCAATGCCCTGTCCAATGCCGTACGTAAACGCGTCGAGCTCAATCCCATCTCCATTGACATGACCAAGTTCGGCGATTTCATGCGCTCACTGCCAGTGCCCACCTCCATCAATATTTTCAAGATGGATCCCCTGCGCGGCAATGCCCTGATGATCGTGGATTCGCGCCTGGTCTTCGCCCTTGTGGAAAATGTCTTTGGCGGCGCCGGCAGTCAGCCCAAGGTGGAAGGCCGCGAATTCACGCGCATTGAGCAGGCCGTCGTCAACCGCATCGTCAAAATTGCCCTTGAAAATATGGAGGAATCGTGGCGACCGGTGCACGATGTCAAACTCGAGCTGGTGCGCAGTGAAATCAACCCCCAGTTTGCCACGATAGTCCCGCCCAGTGACGTGGTGGTGATCATCAGCTTCGAGGTGGAACTTGAGACATCCTTGGGCTCCATGATCATCTGTCTGCCCTACGCCACCATCGAACCCATCCGCGGCAAACTGCATGCGAGTTTTCAGACGGAACGCCTGGAAGTGGACCACGCCTGGATGAACCGGCTGAAAGAACGGCTCATGGAAACGCCCGTGGAGCTGGTCGTCAAATTCGGCGCCACAACCATCACGGGCAATCAGCTTTTGCGCATGCAAGTGGGCGACGTCATTGTCCTGAACACCGATATTGAGGACATGCTCGTCTGCACCGTGGAGGGGGTGGAAAAATACCAGGGCATTGCCGGCACAGTCAAAGCCATGAAGGCCTTTCAAATCGTCAACGAAAAAGAGCCCAATTTCACCTAAGCTGTCCTGATCGCATCAAGAGCTTGATGCGATTGATCTGATTGACCTCGCTTGCGCCCGGATCATAGTCCAGGGCAATGAAATTGGCCCTGGGATAGCGGCGCTTGAGCTCACCCATCAGCCCCTTGGCCACCACGTGATTGGGCAGACAGCCAAAGGGCTGCACACAGAGAATATTTTTCACCCCATTTTCCAGCATGCGCACCATTTCCGCGCCCAAAAGCCAGCCCTCACCCGACTGCTGTCCCAGCGAGATGAGGTTGCTGGTTTTTTTGCGCAATGTACGAAAACTCGAAGGCGCAAAAAAACGCTTGCTTGTGGCAAAAGCCAGGCGGGTGCCGAGCCTGGTCCACTCGAGAAAGGCAATACCCAGCATGGCCATTCTGGCATCGCGTCTGGGTCCGGCCAGATGGCGATAATTAAAGATATCGTCGTAGAGACAGTACATGGCAAAATCCATGACGTCGGTGGAAACGACTTCCCCGCCTTCCGCTTCAATGACCAGGGCTGCGTTATTATTGGCGTCGGGGTGATACTTGAGCAAAATCTCACCCACAATGCCCACGCGCTCACGCCTTGGCTCGTCAGTCATGGGCAGACGGTCAAAATCGCGAATCATGCAGAACATATTCCATTCAAACTTGAAGATATTGCCCGTAAGAATATTGGCTCTGGCACGTTCAATCCATTTCGCCACAAGCCGGTCAACACTGCCCTTTTCCCGCTCATAGGGCCGAACCCTGTTGATCATGCGGGCCAGCGCATCACCGTAGTGACCGGCCATAATCATACGGAAGAGCATGCTGCGCGTCATGCGTATGCCCGGCCCCTGAATGCCGGTAGCAAAGGAGAGGATCGGGATATGGCCTAGACCGGCATCCAGCATGGCCTTGCGCAGAAGACTGGCGTAATTGGTTGCCCGGCAACCGCCACCGGTCTGTGAGATGACAAGGGCAATTTTGCTGGTATCCCAGCGTCCGCTCTGCACAGCCTGCAAAAGCTGACCAATGACCACGATGGCCGGATAGCAGGCATCGTTATTCACATAGCGCAGACCAAGATCAATGGCTTCACGGTCAACGCTGGGCAAAAGAGCAGCCTTATAGCCTGATCCCTGAAAAATGGCTTCGGCAAAGGCAAAATGAATGGGTGACATCTGCGGAATAAGGAGGGTGTGGGTCTCGCGCATGGCCTCGGTAAAGGGCGGAGGACCTGCCGATTCTTCTCTGGGACAACGACAGAAGCTGCCCCGTTTTTCGCGCATAGTGGCCATCAGGGAACGGATGCGGATGCGGGCGGCGCCAAGATTGGTGCCCTCGTCGAGCTTGATCTGGGCATAGAGGTGACCTGCGCCGCTGACTATTTCTTCCAGCTGATCGGAGGTGATGGCATCGAGTCCGCAGCCAAAGGAAAAAAGCTGCAGAATGGCCAGATTGGAACGTTGCACGGCAAAGGCGCCGGCACGGTAGAGACGTGAATGATACTCCCACTGATTGACGACACGCAGCTTTGGAGGATCAGACTGCTCCCGGGCTACGGCATCTTCGGTTAAGACCGCCATGCCGCAGGACGCGATAAATTCCGCAATGCCATGGTGCACTTCAGGATCCACATGATAGGGATGCCCGGCAAGGATAATGCCCATTTCGCCTTTGGCGTCCAGTTCAGCGAGAATTGCGGCGCCTTGTTTTTGCACATCCTCGCGGAAAAGCCGCAGAGCCTCAAAGCCAGCCAGAACAGCAGCATCAAGCTCACTTTGCGGGAAATTGGCAAAAAACGGGACCTCATGCAGTCTATGGGCCAGTTTATCGGCCGAAAGCGGCAGAAAAGGACAGAGATAGGTAATGCCCGGGGCCTTGAGCTCCTCGATATTATTGCGCAAAAGCTCAGGATAGCCTGCGACCACAGGGCAATTGAAGGCCCCTCTGGTCTCACTCTGTGAATCGGTTTCGCGGGGGACACAGGGGAAAAAAATCGTTGTGATGCCACGCTCAAGCAGATCCAGCACATGGCCATGGGCCAGCTTGGCGGGATAGCAGACCGTCTGGGAAGGGATGGTGGCATAGCCCTTATAGTACACGGTCTTGCTTGAAGGCTGGGAAAGCTCAACGCGAAAACCAAGTTTCGTGAGCAGCGTAAACCAGAGCGGATAGTTTTCGTAGATATTCAGCACCCTCGGGATGCCGATGCTGCCACGTGGAGCATGGTCAAGCGGGGTATAAAAAGCAAAAAGCCTTTCGTACTTCCACTGGTACATATTGGCTTTATGCGGCTTCTGCTGCTGGGCACCGCGCTCGCAACGATTCCCGGAAATAAAGCGCCGCCCCCCGGGAAAGGTTGAAACGGTCAGAAGACAGTGATTGGCGCAGCGGCCGCAACGCGCAACCTTTGTCTTCACCACAAAGGCCGCAAGCTCCTGAGGGCTCAGGATGCCTGAGGCTTTCCCTTTTTCCTGGCGTCTGCGGGCCAAAAGAGCAACGCCAAAAGCCCCCATCAGCCCCGGAATAGCCGGCCGCACCACGTTTTTCCCAAGTTCCAGCTCCAGACACCTGAGCAAAGCATCGTTGGCAAAGGCTCCACCCTGGGCCACCACATGCTCGCCAAGCTCACTGATATTGGAAATCTTCATCACCTTGTAGCAGGCATTGCGAATCACCGAATAGGAGAGACCTGCGGCAATATCGCCCAGGGAGACACCCTCTTTCTGAGCCTGCTTGACCTTGGAATTCATGAAGACCGTACAGCGTGTGCCAAGATCCACGGGGTTTTCCGCTGTCAGCGCCGCTTCCACAAAATCGGCAAGGGGAATGTGCAGTGAGTCTGCGAAATTTTCAATAAAGGAGCCGCAACCCGAAGAACAGGCTTCATTCAGGGAAATGCGGTCAATGGCATCATTGGCGATGCGCAGGCATTTGATATCCTGGCCGCCGATATCCAGCACAAAGCTGACACAGGCATCAAAAAAGGCCGCTGCGGTATAGTGGGCTACGGTTTCCACCTCGTCCACATCCAGACGCAGGGCATTGGCGAGCAGCGCGCTGCCGTAGCCTGTAGCGCCGGCGCCGGCAATGACCAGATCAGGTGATTTGCGCTGATAGATCTCTTTGAGAATCTCAAGAGCTATGCCCAGGGGATCGCCGCGATTGGAGGCATAGTAGGTATAGAGCAGCTCACCGTCGTCATTGACAAGACAGGCCTTGATGGTCGTTGAGCCGGAATCAAAGCCGAGCCAGGCGCGGCCTCTGGCATCTTCAAGCAATTTGACGGCAAGACGGTTTTTGGCGTGACGGGCATCGAATTCAGAACGCTCAAGGGCATTGGCAAAAAGCGGCGGCAGACGGTCTGTGGATGAACTTTCAGGATCGCCATGCAAAATCGTCAGAAAATCGGCCACACGCTGTCCCTGACCAGACTCCTTGACAGCATTCAGGGCTGCACCATGGGCCACAAAATACTGGCCGTACTCGGGAAAGACAGCGCTCTGCATATCAGTCAGCGTGTCACAGAAGCGCTTGCCAAGATAGGGTAAAAAAGTCAGGGGGCCGCCCAGAAAGACCACCTTGCCTGTGATTTTCCGACCGTGGGCAAGACCGCTGATGGTCTGATTGACCACGGCCTGAAGAACCGAAGCGGCCACATCTTCCTTGGCACAACCCTCGTTGAGCAGGGGCAGGATATCCATCTTGGCAAAGACGCCGCAGCGCGAGGCAATGGGATAGATGGTCTTGGAGCGGCTCGCCAGTTCGTCAAGGCCCTGCGCATCAGTGCCCACAAAAGCGCCCATCTGATCAATGAAGGCGCCAGTGCCACCGGCGCAGGTCTCGTTCATGCGCTGTTCGACACCACCTGTGAGATAGGTCAGCTTGGCGTCTTCTCCACCAAGTTCAATGACCACGTCGGCGTCGGGAATAAAATGAGAAATGGCCAGATGCGAAGCCAGCACTTCCTGCAGGAAGGGCACGCCGAGTTCCTCTGCCAGCGCAATGCCGCCGGAGCCTGTGATGCAGAGCGCAACGCAAGCGTCACCTATTTTTGCCTGAATGGCCTCAAGCAGGGCTGTGGCTGTGGATCGTACCGCCGAGAAATGGCGCGTGTACTGCCTAAAGACAACATCACCATGAGTGTCAAGAACAACGGCCTTGACCGTAGTGGATCCGATATCCAGTCCTATAGAGCAATGCGCTGCCATCCACGCTCCCGAAAAGACCTATTTCCCAACTATCCAGTAGGTTTCAGGACTTTTTTCCACAAAACCATCGCTCACGGAAAAAAAACCAGCCTGTTTAAAAAGTTGCTGATATTCCCGCCGTGTCCGGCGCCAACCCCAGAACTGCTGCGGCCTGACTCCCAGATAGTGCAGCACCGCCCGGATGAGAATCTTGATGGCATTGACAAAGCTCCCGATCACGGAATCTTCCTGTAAAAAGGAGGAGGAAAGACAGATCAGCTGTCCACCCGGCTCCAGCTGGGCGCGCAGGGCATCGAGCAGACGCAGGAGCTGCCGCGTGGCAATGCTGTAGTCCACAGCTGAGAGATAAATCATGTCGTAGAAGACATCCGACGGCAGACAGAGCGGCGGAAAACCAATGAAGACACGGTCCGCCGGCAGATAACTGCGCAGCCACTTGAGCCCCACAGTACTGGGTTCATTCACGTAGAGCTCAAGATCAGGCATGGCGTCGAGCATAAGCTTTTCCATATAGCCCACACCGCTGCCGATGGAGAGAATGCGAAAAGGTTCCGTCCGCTCCCCGGCTTCGGATCTCTGCTGCCGTATTCTCTCAAGCAACCACAGGGCATTGCTGCGCTTGTTCTCACGCCACGCGAGAGGCAGAGCCTCCCAACTCGAATAGCGCGAAAACATGGCTTCGTAGAATGTCGAGTAGAACTTGGATCCGGCCAGGTGAAAAAACGAAAGATGAGAAAACTTGGTAAAGGGAATTCCCTGCCAGCTCTCTTGATAAAATCGCCGCACGTCCGTCGCACCCCCATGCTCACAAATCGCAGTAAATATAGCTCAGTAGCGCATTTCCCGCAATATGCAAAAAAATTTTGCTGGCTTTGCGAGAAATGCTCTGCAAGATTTTTCCGTTTTTACGGCATACGACCCAGTTTTTGCCGCAAAAGTTTCTGAGACTCATAAAGACGCAGTATTTCGGCATCCTGCTGCAGGGCTTTGGGCAGACAGGGATAGCAGATGATGGCATTTTCGTTCATAGCCGCCCGCACGAGAGGCAAAAAAATGGCATCAGGCATATCCGTATACTGCGCGATGGCTGCCGGGTTCTGCTGAACCTTACGCACCAGTTCAAGGGTCAGCGAGCCCATGATCGATTGAATCTGCCGGCTCTGTAAAACCGCATCAGGCACTTCGGCAAAAACCTGCGGTTCTTCCCGCAGCTTGCGCGCATAGTATCTGCCGATCTCGCTGGCGTCAAAATCCGCAGGCAAAAGCAGATAGCGTTCCTTATTGCGCTCGGCAAAAAGATCGTCTGAGCTTGTGACCAGGGCCGGATCAAAGGCTCCGGCAAGAACCCCCTGGCCTGACAGTTTGGCCCCGAGATAGCGCATGGCCTTCTGGCAATAGCCTTCAAACGTGCCCTTGCCAAGATAGGTATTGTACTTCTGCTTCCAGGCCTGGGCCCGCAGTTCAAGGCAGGACAGTTTGGAAAAATCAAGCCCCTTGAGCGTGAGCACGCCAAGACAAAAGGCCGCTCCGTAGTCGAGATTGGTCACGATATTTTCTTCTTCACTGAGGGCCGGATCACGCAAGGCCAGAATTTTTCGATAGAGCTCAGGCTGACGCTTGGGCAGGCGCTCATGCAGATCTCTGGCCGTAGCCGGTTCTATCTGCCAGACAGACTGGGCAGGACCTTTGACCTGACGCACGTAATAGCCAAAATCGGATTCTGCAGCCGCAATTTCCAAAAGAAAACGGCCTGCATTTTCCCGATGCACGCCAAGATAGTCAGCCACGGCAAAACAGAGCGTCTGCATCTGGCCAAGAGGCAAGGTCCTGTGACCTTTCCAGACCCCGTGCAGTTCTGGTCGCTCCGGCGAAAACGCAGCTTCCGGACTTGGGTAGATGCTGTCTTCGCCATAATGCGCCTGACAGGGCAGGACAGAGAGCCACAAGAGTATAAGACAAAAGCCAAAGCAGCGCATGCCAGACCTCGCAAGCCACAGGAAAAAAAATCTCTCTGACACAGAAACCTGGTCAGAGAGAAAAAAGAGAAAACGCAGCAAAGCAACCTAACTTCTGTCCTCAAGGGCGGCAATAGCCGGAAGTTGCTTACCCTCAAGCAGTTCGAGGGAGGCTCCGCCGCCTGTGGAGATATAGCCCATCTTATCGGCAAGATCGTATTTTTCCACGCAGGCCACCGAGTCGCCGCCGCCCACGACCACAAAGGCCTGACTATTGGCCAGATCACGGGCCAGGGCTACAGTACCCTTATGGAAGGGCTCGGTCTCAAAGGCCCCCATGGGACCATTCCAGACCACGGTCTGAGCCTCTTTGAGCACCTTCGCATAGAGGGCTTCTGTCTGGCTGCCGATATCCAAAATCATGGCATCAGCCGGCACATGCGCCACATCAACCTCGGTTCCCTTCTGTCCCTGAGCCAGTTCCTTGGCTGTGACCACATCCACGGGCAGAGGCAGCTGGCAGCCTTTATCCTTGGCCTTCTGCATGATCTTCTTGGCTTCCTCGATCAGATCAGGCTCATAAAGGGACGTACCGACACTATAGCCCATGGCCGCCAGAAAGGTATTGGCAATGCCGCCGCCAACAATGAGGATATCCACTTTTTCCAGAAGATTGTTTAAAACGCCCAGCTTGGTGGAGACCTTGGCACCGCCGATGATGGCGGCCAGAGGACGCTTGGGATCATTGAGCACGCGGCCGAAGGCTTCCACCTCATTGACCATCAGGGGGCCTGCACAGGCAATTTTGGCCTGACGTACGGCACCTTCTGTGGAGGCCTGCGCCCTGTGGGCCGTACCAAAAGCGTCCATCACATAGACATCGCCAAGATCGGCAAGTTGCTTGGCCAGAGCCGGATCATTTTTCTTTTCACCCTTAAAGAAGCGAATATTTTCCAAAAGCTGGCACTGACCAGGTTTGACATGGCAAGAGGCAAGATCTTTGGCCACGGAAACGGTCATGCCCAGGGCCTTGCCAAGATGCTCAGCAACGGGCTTCAGAGAAAATTCCTCAGCATATTCGCCTTCCACAGGCCGTCCCAGGTGGGAGATGAGAATCACGCCAGCCCCTTTCTCAAGGGCCATTTTGACGGTGGGCAGGGCAGCACGGATACGTTTGTCATTGGTGATTGTACCGTTCTTCATGGGCACATTGAGATCCTGCCGGATGACCACCGTCTTGCCACGCACATCCAAATCCACAAATTTTTTCATCACATATTCAGCGCGGAAACCTCGGCAGGTATGCCGGGGAGGAAGCGCTGCCTCCAATGTTGTTCCTGTATTGATAAGAGTAACCGTCGGCCCTACCAGGAAGGCGACAGTATTTCCATGCTATTCCCTGGATTACGCCATCAACAGTCTGAATATTGAACTTCCTCCCAGATCTTGATCAGGCCGCGCAAAAGCATGCCGGGATGAACTCTTACGGCAAAAGGGTGCGGGCCTCGCGTAAAATCTGCTCCACGGTAAAACCGAAATGCTGAGCCACGTCCTTGGCCTTGCCCGAAAGACCAAAGCTTGTCATCCCCACAACCTTACCGTCAAGCCCGACGTATTTAAAGAAATATTCAGGCGAGGCCGCTTCAATGGCCAGACGTGCCCGCACATTGTGCGGCAAAAGCGCTTCACGCCATGAGGCCTCCTGAGCGTCAAAAACTTCAGCGCAGGGCAGTGAAAGCACTCGCACGCTGCGGCCCTCGCTCGTCAGCTTTTCCCAGACCCCACAGGCCAGCTCAAGTTCAGAACCCGTGGCCAGAATAATCAGCTCTGGCTGACCTGTGCCGTCACGCAAAATATAGCCGCCCCGGGCAATGTCGGCCTCCTGCTGGGCATTGCGCTGATAATAGGGCAGGCTCTGACGCGAAAGCACAAGACAGGTGGGACCCTTGCGTTCTATGGCCCTTTTCCAGGCATAGGCCGTTTCCAGACTGTCACAGGGTCGCCAGACTTCCATGCCGGGGATCATGCGCAGAGCGGCAATCTGTTCCACTGGCTGATGGGTTGGCCCGTCTTCGCCCACGCCAATGGAATCGTGGGTAAAAACCCAGATGGCATGAACCTGCATCAGGGCCGCAAGACGCAGAGCATTCTTGGCCTGATCACTGAAGGAAAGGAAGGTGCCGGCATAGGGGAGAAAGCCGCCATGCAGGGCCAGGCCGTTCATAATGGCGCTCATGCCGAATTCACGCACGCCGTAGTAGAGATAATTGCCCGCGTTTTCAGCTGTCACAGGCTGGGAATGGGACGTTTTGGTTCCCACTGAACCTGTCAGATCAGCCGAACCACCAATGAGTTCAGGCAATGTCGGCAGAAGCTTTTCCAGGCATTTCTGCGAGGCCTTGCGGCTTGCAAGGCCTTCAGCGCTGCTCCTGACCTCTGCCAGAAGCTCGCTGACCTTGGCCGGCCAGGCTTCTGGCAGCTCCCCTGCCATACGCCTCGTAAATTCGCGGGCAAGATCAGGATAGGCTTCAGCATAGCTGGCAAAACGCTTCTGCCAGGCTGCCTCGGCTGCCTCTCCCTCTGCTCTGGCATCCCAGGCCTCACGATATTCCTCGGGAATCTCAAAAGGCGCATAGGGCCACTCAAGCTTTTCTCTGGTCTTGGCGCAGGCCTCTGCACCGAGAGGAGCGCCGTGACAGGCAGCACTGTCCTGCTTGGGTGAACCAAAACCGATATGGGTCGGCACAATGATCAGTGAGGGATGCTCCTTATCACGTTTGGCCTCATTGAAAGCCTGATCCAGGGATTGCGCATCATGGCCCTGCACGTGCTCAATGACCTGCCAGCCCATGGCCCGGAAACGCATGGCCACATCTTCCGTAAACCAGCCGCTGATCTTGCCGTCAATACTGATGCCATTGGCGTCGTAGCAGACAATAAGACGGCCAAGCTTCCAGGTGCCGGCCAGGGAACAGGCCTCATAGCCAACCCCCTCCATGAGACAGCCGTCACCGCAGAAGCAGTAGGTATCGTGATCCACAATGGTATGGCCAGGACGATTGAAGGTCTGGGCAAGAAGGCGTTCAGCAAGTGCCATGCCAACAGCCGAGGCGAGCCCCTGCCCCAGAGGCCCTGTGGTCATGTCCACGCCCTGGGTGACCCCGTATTCAGGGTGGCCTGGCGTCTTGCGTCCCAGTTGCCTGAAATGGCGTAATTCATCAAGGGACAGATCATAGCCTGTGAGGTGCAAAAGCGCGTAGAGAAGCATGGAGGCGTGGCCATTGGAAAGCACAAAGCGGTCGCGGTCAAGCCAATGGGGATTGTTCGGATTATGCTTCAAATGGTGTCTGAACAGGGTTTCAGCCAGGTCCGCCATTCCCAGCGGCGCTCCGGGGTGACCGGATTTGGCTTGTTCAATGGCATCCATGGACAGAGCTCTGAGGGCATTGGCCAGTTGACTGCGGGTCGGCATGACGTCTGCTTCCTACTTTGATGGTTTGGCTTGCGCCGAATGAGCCAGGCCCCAAAGGCCCGGTCAGAGAAGAACTGGGCAAAAACGGTCAGACAAGACGGGCTTCTTGCGTCTTCCAGGCCAGGGCCGCGCTGCTGCGTCTCTGGCCCTGACAGGCAGCCTCAAAAGCTGCAAGGCGGCTGGCATAGGGGGGATGGCTGAAAAAGGCTGATCCTGAAACCAGAATATCCGCGCCAGCTTCCACCAGCTCTCTGGCATTTTCCGGACAGGCCCCCCCGTCCACCTCGATGACCACCTGGGAAAAACCCAGGCTATCCAGCAAGGCACGGCAGGCGCGGATTTTGCCAATACTTGCGGGCAAAAAGGTCTGACCCGAAAAACCGGGATTGACGCTCATAATCAAAACAAGATCGAGATCCTGCGCAAGCCAGCGCAAAACGCCAAGATCCGTGCCGGGATTCAGAGCCAGACCGGCTTTGCAATGGTGGGCACGAATGGCTGAAAGCGTGCGCTCGAGGTGACGGTCAGCTTCGGCGTGCACCACCAAAAGATCGCTGCCGGCAGCCACAAAGGCATCAATATAGCGCGCCGGCTCTTCGATCATCAGATGCACGTCAAAAAAAAGCCCGCTCTGAGCACGCAGGCTTTTGATCAGAGGCGGACCAAAGGTAATATTGGGCACAAAAGCGCCGTCCATGACGTCAAGATGCAGCCAGCCAAGGCCTGCCTTTTCCAGATCCCGAAGTTCACGGCCAAGCTCGGCGAAATCAGCACTGAGAAGTGAGGGAGAAAGGATCACGATCATTCCTTGGGCTGTCCGGCCAAAATACGGCGCAGAGCTGAAAGTTCCTGCTTAAGCAGACCGATGAAGGCCTTATCGGGTACAGCAACCACACGCTCAGGCAGACTCTGATCAACGACGGCTGAGCCTTGCAGCACGCGTCTTGCCCCATCGATGGTCATACCCTGTTCGTGCAAAAGCTGCTTGATGCGGCGCAAAAGGGCGAGATGCTCTTCCGAATAGAGACGCTGACCGTGCTCCGTACGCAACGGCGCCAGCTGCGGAAATTCCGTTTCCCAAAAACGCAGCACATAGGTTTTGAGATTGAGCAGCTCGGCCGCCTCGCCAATGCGGTACATCTTTTCCGACATGCAGACTCCCCACAAGCTAAATACGCACCCCCAGAGCATTGATCAAGGATTGAGCCACCTTATTGCGCTCCTTGTCCACTTCCCCGTCCTTCAGGGTACGGCTTGGATGCCTGAAGGTCAGACGGAAAGAGAGGTGGCGTTCGTCGCTGCCTTCGGGCTCGTAGGCACAGACAAAGGCCAGATCTTCAAGGAAGGGCAAGTTCATGGACTGAATATGGGCGGCAATGCTGCCCACTGTCAGGTCCCGACCACCGATGACCGTGATGTCACGGCGTACAGGCGGAAAACTCGCCAGGGCGTTAAAATGCACAGAAGCCTTTTCAGAAGCTATTTTCAAAAGATCAAGATTGACTTCGGCCAGCCAGACGGCCTCATGGGCCAGGTATTCACGAGCCAGGGCAGGCAGAAGACGGCCCAGGCAGCCAAGGCGCTCTTCGCCCAAAAAGACGTCAATAGCCGGCAAAAGATAAGGATGTTCCTCGCAGACGACAAAGCGTGCCGGCGGCAGATGCAGGGCGTCCAGCAGGTGCTCAAGGAAACCGCGCAAATCACTGTAGTCCATGTTTTCAGGCGTATAGGGCCAGACAGCGTCGTTGCGCAGGCCAGATAAAAGCAAACCCAGGATGCCGGTTTCACGGGCTCCGGTCTCGGAGCTCTGACTTGCGTGAAAAACATGGGCCAGCTCAAAAAGCCTGACAGACTGCGCCCCCTGTGCCAGATTATTGCGCAGGGACTGCAAAAGTCCCGGGGCAAGAACGGTTCTCAGCACATTCTGATCCTCGGTCAGCGGATTCATAATGGAGATGCGGTCTTCCTGAGGGAGCTTTAGCAAATCAAGATCCTTGTGCCCCACAAAGCTGTAGTTAATGGCCTCATTGAGCCCAAGTCCCGCTGCCCAGTGTCGGATTTTCTGCCAAAAGGCAAAATCCGAAGGTGCTTCGCCGGCGCGCTCAAGGGAAAATTCCATGGCAGGCAGTTCTGGAGGAATATTGTCGAGACCAAAAACCCGGCCCACTTCTTCCACAAGGTCGGCCGCTCGCAGAAGATCCGGCCGCCAGGAGGGTTGCCTGACCTGCCATGTCTCCCCCCCGCTTTCAACCTGGCAGCCCATGCTCTTGAGCACCTCAAGGGCAAAATCGCTGCCCAGAGCAAGTCCCAAAAGTTCATCGGCCTGCCTGGGAGCAAAGGCAATCTTGGCCGGCACAAAGGCTTTGGCCTGATTGACGGAAAGGGTCCTGTGCACCTTGCCCTGAGCAAGCCTGGCCATCATGGCGCAGGCACGGTCAAGAGCCCAGATGCTGCGCTCCTGATCAATACCGCGTTCAAAGCGGAAGGAGGATTCTGAGCTTAAGCCAAGCCTGCGCGAGGTCTTACGGATGCTGGCTGGCTGAAAAACCGCGCTTTCAAGAAAAACATGCCGAGTGCTCTCGGTGATCTCACTCTCCAGGCCCCCCATGACACCAGCCAGGGCCACAGGCTTCTGGCCGTCGCAGATACAGAGATCACGGCTGTTCAAAAGACGTGTCTGCCCGTCAAGTGTCACAAAATGCTCACCTTCTCTGGCCGGACGCACGACAATTCTGCGATCGGCCAGCTTTTCAAGATCAAAGGCATGCAGGGGCTGGCCGCATTCCATGAGAATATAGTTGGTCACGTCCACCAGGTTGGAGATGGCACGCACACCAACGGCCATCAGACGGTAACGGATCTTGGCCGGAGAAGGAGCCACCGTGACACCTGAGATCACGCGGCCTGCGTAAAGCCAGCAGAGCTCGGGATCCTGAATGTCAATGGGCAGCGCAGCACTGTCCTCAGAAAAATCAAGGGCCAGCTCTGGAATGGTCAGGGGCAGATGAAAGGCCATGGCCGTTTCTCTGGCCAATCCCAAAACAGAAAGACAATCAGCCCTGTTCGGGGTGATGGAGAGATCAAGCACCTCACTGTCCAGATCGAGCACATCCACAAGCCTTTTGCCGACCTGTGTGGCTTCAGGCAGAACCATGATGCCAGCATGGTCATCAGAAAGACCAAGTTCCCGCTCTGAGCAGATCATTCCGTGGGAAGGCTGACCTCTCAGCTTCGACTTCTTGATCACTGTCCCGTCAGGCAGGCGGCTGCCTACCGTTGCCACCGCCACCTTCTGCCCCTGGGCGACATTGGGAGCCCCGCAGACAATATCAAGGACTGCCTCGCCACCGACGTCCACCTGACAGCAGTGCAGATGGTCAGAGTCAGGATGCATGCGGCATGAGACCACATGGCCTGTGGTGATAGATGCAAGGGCGGCAAAAGGGTGTCTGAGCTCTTCAAGTTCAAGACCGAGCATGGTCAGTCTGTCACCCAGAGCCTCTGCAGTACCTTCATACGGAGTAAATTCACGCAGCCAAGAAAGAGAAAGAAGCATAGCGTTTCCCACAACGAAGTCGATGAGGATATTCAGAAAACAATGAGCCCAAGGGCTCCATGACAATCAACGGAAGGACCAGACCGGCGAGCGGTCGCGCTGAGGGTCAGGCAGAGGCCGTTCATCCTGTTTTTGCCCATAACTGCCGTAGGCACCCCTGGGAAGGCGCTTATGCGGCTTGGGTTCCGGGCGTACGTTGCTGATGCTGTTGCCGTAGGCATCGGTATAGCCCATACCGCCTTCAGCGGTACGGCCAAAACTGCCCGACGAAGGCAGAGCCTCTGGGGCACGCGGTCCACCAGGCGCTTCCGTGCCTGAATCTCTCGGAGTATAGATGCTTTTGGCTGATGCCGACGCCTGCCAAAAGAGCAAAAGCAGACAGCAAAGTACAACGAGACGCATGACTAGGCGCCAAATTGGGTCAGAAAGCGCAGGTCGTTTTCAAAGAACATGCGCAGATCGCCAATACCGTATTTGAGCATGGCAATGCGTTCAACACCAAGACCAAAGGCAAAGCCGCTGAGATCACTGGGATAGTTCACAGCCTCGAAGACAGCGGGATCCACCATACCGCAGCCCAGAATTTCCACCCAGCCGGTGCCCTTGCAGACCCGACAGCTGTCATGCCCCAGATGCCCTGCTCCGCCGCAGAGGAAACAGGAAATGTCAACCTCGGCTGAGGGCTCAGTAAAGGGGAAGAAACTCTGTCTGAAACGCACCTGGGTAGCAGGGCCAAAAACGCCGCGCACAAAAGCCGTCAGAATACCCCGCAAATGAGCCATGGTGATCTTCTTTCCCACCATCAGGCCTTCCACCTGATGAAACATCGGGGTATGGGTCAGATCCGAATCCCTGCGGTAAACCTTGCCAGGCACAACCACGGCCAGAGGCGGACGGCGTGCGAGCATGGTTCTGACCTGCACAGGCGAGGTATGCGTGCGCATCAGGATGGTATCGGTGATATAGAGGGTATCCTGCATGTCGCGGGCAGGATGTTCAGGCGGCATATTCAGAGCCTCAAAATTGTAGTGGTCAATCTCCACTTCAGGACCCTGAGCAATGTCGAAACCGAGCTTGCCAAAAATGCCGCAGATTTCCTCCATGATCAGCGTGTCGGGATGCAGGGAGCCCTTATTCGGCTTACGGCCCGGCATGGAAGCGTCAAAACGAGCAAGAGCTGCCGCTTCGCGGGCGGCCAAAAGCTCATCACGGCGCTTTTCAAACGAGGCATTCGCCCTTTCCTTGACCACATTGGCCTTTTGACCAAAAGCCGGACGTTCCTCAGCTGCCAGTTCAGGCAACTGGCTCATGATCTGCGCCAGACGCCCCTTGCGGCCCAGAAATTCGATACGCAATTGTTCCAGTTCATCCAAAGAAGAAGCCTGGTCCAGACCTTTTTCAAGTTCCGGCTCCAGGCTTTCCAGTGCGCTAATAAGATCCATGCAGGTCCTCGCGTTCGTCATGACGGGCAGCCAGGCTGCCCGTCTGCACAGTTCAGCTTAATTCAGAGCGGTTTTGGCCATGTCGACGAGCCTTGCGAAATCTTCCTTCTGAAAAACGGCAAGATCGGCCAGCACCTTACGGTCAAGCCCCACATTGGCCAGTTTCAGACCATGGACAAAACGGCTGTAGGAAAGGCCGTTGACACGGGCTTGGGCATTGATGCGCAAAATCCACAGGGCCCGGAAATCACGCTTGCGCGCCTTACGGCCCACAAAGGAATTTTGCAGCGAACGCTCTACAGCTTCACGTGCAGTACGGTACAAACGGCTGCGGCCACCGCGGAAACCCTTGGCCGCATGCAAATATTTTTTGTGACGATGATGACTGGCAAGTCCTCTCTTGACACGCATGGTGTACCTCCTTTCACCATCTAGGCGGAGGAAAGCCCGATGGTGAGAACAAATTCTCGTAATGCTTAGCCATTCGGCAACTGACGACGCACAGCCTTGAGGTTGGCGCTGTCCACCAGAGTCACTTTACCCAGACGCATTTTGCGGCCAGGTGCTTTCTTGGTCAGAATATGACGCATATTCTGACGACGACGACGGTATTTTCCGCTTCCGGTCAGCTCAAAACGCTTGGCTGCCGAACGCCGGGTTTTAATCTTGGGCATCTCTCTTCTCCTCGAATACTCACTAAAGGGATGGAACAAAACCGGCAGCAGCAGGCTATTTCTTAGGCACGAGCAGCATCTGCAGCGTACGACCCTCTGCCTTGGCTTCCTGTTCGACCTTGGCCACGTCCGCCAGATCCGCCACAAAGCGGCTCAGAATGTCCTGCCCCCTGTCCTTGTGCACGATCTCACGTCCACGGAAGAAGACGGTAATCTTACAGCGGTCACCGTCATCGATGAAGCGGCGGATATGTCTCAGCTTGGTCTCGTAATCGTGATCATCGGTCTTGGGACGGACCTTGATTTCCTTAATCTGTACCACAGTCTGCCGTTTTTTGGCTTCCTGCTTCTTTTTTTGCTGCTCATAGCGGAATTTGCCAAAATCCATGATGCGGCAGACAGGCGGATCAGAAGCCGCAGCAACCTCCACGAGATCAAGACCCGCTTCCTTGGCCTTTTCAATAGCCTCATTGCGCGGCAGGATTCCCAGCTGTTCTCCATCGGCCCCGATAACACGGACCTCTCTGGCACGAATCATCTCGTTGCGACGTGTTCCGTCCTGCGGAATCTCGCGCCGCGGTCGTAAATTAGGCGAAGCTATAGCGCATTCCTCCTTTTTTGAAGGGCTCCTCCGCGTCTGCCCGAATCATGGCCGCAATCTCCTCCACGGATTTCAAGCCCACGTTTTCTCCACTGCGCAAGCGTACATTGCATGCATGCTCGTGCATTTCCTTCTCGCCAACAACCAGCATATAGGGAATTTTGGCCACCTGAGCCTCACGAATTTTAAAGCCCAGTTTTTCATTGCGCGTATCGGCTTCTGCCCTGATGCCCAGTTTGCGCAGCTCGTCCCGCATGGCGAGGGCCGCACTTTCGGCAGCATCGGTAACCGTCAGTAGCCTGGCCTGCTCAGGGGCGAGCCAGACCGGCAGAGCACCTGCGAATTGTTCAATAAGGACACCGATAAAACGCTCCAGAGAACCCATGATGGCACGATGCACCATAACCGGACGATGACGTTCACCGTCCTGCCCTATATAGCCAAGATCAAAACGCTCTGGCAAGGTAAAGTCGACCTGAATGGTGGAACACTGCCATTCACGGCCAAGACAGTCGAGCAATACCACATCAATTTTGGGCCCATAAAAAGCGCCATCGCCTTCGTTGATGACATAGTCAAGACCTGCCCGGCTGACAGCCTGAATCAGAGCATTCGTGGCCAGTTCCCAGGCTTCGTCAGTGCCGATGCTGTCGTCGGGACGAGTGGAAATCATGATGCGATACGAGAAAGCAAATAATCCCATCAGATCCTGGATGAGCCGGATAACGTCAAGAATTTCGCCTTCAAGCTGCTCGGGCGTGCAGAGAATATGAGCATCATCCTGAGTGAACTGCCGCACACGCAGAAGTCCGTGCAAAACACCGCTTTTTTCGTGCCTGTGCACCAGTCCCAGTTCAAAATAGCGCTGCGGCAAATCACGGTAGCTGCGCAGGGCATTATTGTAGATGAGCATATGTCCCACGCAGTTCATGGGCTTAATGCCGTACTGATTGTCGTCAATCTCGGTAAAATACATATTCTGACGGTAATGGTCGTAGTGACCGGAACGCTGCCAGGTTTCAGCGCGCAAAAGCTGCGGTCCCTGCACAATGTCGTAACCGCGACGTAAATGCTCTCTGCGCCAGAAATCTTCAAGGATGGTACGCACCAGCATGCCGCGCGGCAGCCAGAAGACCATGCCGGGAGCCACGTCTTCCCGGAACATAAAGAAATCGAGTTCCTTGCCGAGCTTGCGGTGATCACGGCGTTTGGCTTCCTCAATCTGCCTGAGATAGCTTGTCAGGGCCTTTTCATCAGTAAAGGCCGTGCCGTAGATGCGCGAAAGCATGGGATTATGCTCATCCCCGTGCCAATAGGCTCCGGCAACCGAAAGGAGCTTGGCAACGCGCGTAAAACCGGTATGCGGCACATGGGGACCACGGCAGAGATCAGTGAAATCCGCACAGGTATAAAGCGAAACACTGTCCGCAGCAATATTTTCGATAAGTTCAACCTTATAGTTTTCTCCCATCTCCCGGAAACGGGCCAAGGCTTCCGCCTTGGAAAGCTCGGTACGCACAAACGGAGCTTTCTGCTCGGCTATTTTCTTCATTTCCGCTTCAATGGCGGCAAGATCTTCAGAAGAGAACGGACGTTCCACATCGAAGTCGTAGTAAAAGCCTGTGGCAATGGCCGGACCAATGGTCACCTTGGCCTTGGGATAAAGGTGTTTGACTGCACAGGCCATGACGTGGGAGGTCGAATGCCTCACGATTTCCAGTCCTTCGGGACTGTCAGCGGCAACAGGCAGAATTTCTTGCGCGGACTCAGGCAGTGGAGAAGCGAGATCCATGAGTATCTCCCCAGTGCAAGTTCGCACTTTGGCCGCCACCAGAGCCTTGAATTTCTTGCCGCTCAAAACCTTCTGCAAGACCTCGGCAAGGGATGTGCCAGCCATAACCTCGAGCGATTGCCCTTCCACCTGGACGTTCATCAAATCGTTTCAGCGCAATATCCCCGCCTGGCAGGGAGGAAACGCTGCCTCCATAGGTTTTCCTGATTCAAATTGATTCTAAGCATAAAAAAGGGGAGGCAGACACCTCCCCGAATCTCCGGTTCACGCAACCGGAACAATCGAAAAAACGGTATTTTACGGGTTCAACCCGATATATGCATTTGGTAGGAACGAGCAGACTTGAACTGCTGACCCCTTCCGTGTCAAGGAAGTACTCTAGCCACCTGAGCTACGCTCCTACAAGAGGCAGATGGTCTTATAGCCCGACAAAGCATCTCCGTCAAGTAAAAAGATGCAATCACTGGATTTTTTTGTCATTGACAATTTGCCGTGTGCAAACCATGCTGTTTAGGCCTGCGCAGACGCGTCACCATTCTTTCAGGATCATAGCCATGCCCCAGTGCACGACCCTCCTCCACGCCAAAAAAATACTTACCCAGGACCCCCGGCGCAGCCTTCTTGAGGATGCCTCCCTAGCCATCAGCAAAGGCCGAATCGTAGCCATAGGCCCGCGCTGCGAACTTTCCGGGGTCTGGCAGGCCGCAGACGAACGTGATCTCGGCAATGTTCTGATCCTGCCTGGCCTGATCAATGCCCATACCCACGCAGCCATGACGCTGCTGCGCGGCTTTGCCGACGATCTGCCCCTGCTTGACTGGCTTAATCAAAAGATCTTTCCGCGCGAGGCCGCACTCACGCCCGAACTCGTAGAACTCTTCTCGCTTCTGGGCTTTGCGGAAATGCTGGCCACAGGCACAACGTCCTGCCTTGATATGTACCTTTTTGAAAAAGCTGTCTTTGCAGCGGCCAAACGTGCCGGCATCCGCCTGAGCGCCGGTGAGGTCGTCTTTGCCTTTGCCTCGGCAGCTTGCGCCAACTGGCAGGAAGCGCTGGCAATTACAGAAGAACTGGCCGAGAGCACAGCCTGTGAGAGTCGCCTTGAGGTTATGGTCAGCCCACACAGCGTCTATACCACCAATCCCCAGATTCTCACCTCCTGCCTCGACCTTGCCCAAAAACTCGACCTGCCCCTGCATCTGCATCTTTCCGAAAGCCCACAGGAAGTGGCTCAGTGCCAAAAAATGCACGGCCAAAGCCCCATCGCCTACTGCGCCAGCCTTGGTCTTTTGACGCAGCCAGTAGCTCTGGCCCATGTTGTGGTCTGCTCAGAGCATGATCTTTCTCTGCTCAAGGCAGCCAGACAGGCCACCATACTGCACTGTCCGGGCTCCAATATGAAACTGGCCTCGGGTGCCGCCAGAATTCCCCAGATGCAGCAAAACGGTCTCTTCACAGCCCTTGGCACCGACGGTGCCGCAAGCAATAATCAGTTGAACATGTTTCTTGAGATGAACAGAGCGGCCCTTTTGCATAAACTTATCGCCAATGATCCAGAAACGCTGCCGGCCGGCACGGTCCTGGACATGGCAACCCTGGGAGGCGCGAGAGCTCTGCAAAAGCCTGATCTGGGAAGTCTCGAGGTCGGCAAGTGGGCCGATCTCACGGCCCTTGATCTCTCGGCTCCCAACCTCGTGCCCTGCTATGCGCCCATCTCCCATCTCGTCTATGCCGCCACAGGCCATGAAGTGGTCTTGACCATGGTTGAAGGCGAAATTCTCTACGATCACGGCAGGTTCACCCGTTTTGATTACGAAGCCCTCTGCCGGGAAATTGCCAAGGTGACAGTCACAAGCTAGACAAAAAGCCGGATGAGCGCGAAGTCCTGGCCTTTTTTCGCTATGAGGATAGCTCTGTGCGGCAATAGACCTATTGACAAGAGAGCAAACAGATAGGTATTCAAGCATTTTTTAGGACTTCGCCCGAAGGGCTGAAGCTCTTTTGCTACCAACTGGAGGTTATCATGGCTGTTTTGCAGAATGCTAGCAAAACCCCCGACGGCGTAATGCTGAATGGTTTTCTTCTTTCGCCCGTTGTGGATCAGTGTGAAGGATGTGACCGCGTCCGTGATTTTGAAGATGAAAAATTTTGTTCTTCATATCCCAATCCTGCCAGCAAATGGGCTGGTGGACGCTGCAATTTTGCGACGCACGCCAAGATCGAAGTTGCCGCTCAGGCCAAGGTCAACCCCCTCAAGGCTTCCAAGCGCGCAGCCAAAGGTCGCTAGGCCATTTCCCTGGGAAGGGAGACTTCTCCCTTCCCACTCTTCAGCATGCAAAAGCCCGATCCCGCCTCCATTCCCAACGCTCCGGGCGTTTATCTCTATAAAAACGAGCAGGGAAAAATCCTCTATGTCGGCAAAGCCCGCATCTTGCGCCGGCGTGTTCTCTCCTACTTCCGCAGCGATCTTTCCCCCAAGACCCGCGCCATGCTCTCGCATGCGGCCAGTGTGGAATTTCTGACCACCACGACGGAAAAAGAAGCCCTGCTGCTCGAAGCCAATCTCATTAAAAAGCATCACCCCCATTACAATATCGACCTCAAAGACGATAAGCAGTATTTTCTCTTTAGAATAGATCCCAAAGCCCCCTATCCGCGCCTGGAAATCGTACGCCAGATCAGACAGGATCAGGCCCGTTATTTTGGTCCGTTTACGGCCGCCCAGGCCGCACGTGACACGTGGAAACTGCTGCACCGCACCTTTGGTCTGCGCCGCTGTTCCGACAGGGCGCTGCGCAACCGTGTGCGCCCCTGTCTCTATCATCATCTCGGGCAATGTCTGGCCCCCTGCACAGGCAGTCTTGACCCGCACGTCTATGCCAGGGCCGTTGAACAGGTCTGCGCTCTGCTCGCAGGCCGCGCAGAGCAGCTCATAAGCGACCTGCGCAGGCGCATGGAAGCGGCTGCAGAAGCTCTCGCCTTTGAAGAAGCTGCGCTTTTACGCGATCAAATCCGCGCCATTGAGCGTACCGTGGAACAACAGGCCGTGGTCCTGCCAGGTGAAACCGATACAGATGCTCTTGGTCTCTGGCCTGCAGAAAAGGGCATGGCCCTGGGCCTTGTTTTTGTGCGCAACGGTGCCATCGGTGACGCCCGCAGCTTTTATTGGCCCAATCTCTGTCAGCAGGACAGCCGCGAAATTCTCCTTGCTTTCCTCAGTCAATTCTATGCTCTGCAACTGCCACCGCCACGCATTCTGCTGCCACGCCCGCTGCAGGAGCCTGAGTCGGAAGAAGCTCTTGGAGCCTTTGGCCTCAAGGATCTGGCCTCTTTGCTGAGCGAGCAGCGTGGCCGTACGGTACGTTTTGAACTGGCCGTCAATGCCACAGACAAGCGTCTGATCGAGATCGCCGAGGCCAATGCCCGCGACTACGCACAAAGCAAAGCCTTGCACGCTGAAAGCGCACTTCTCGTCAATCTGCAAAAAGCTCTGCATTTACCCAGAATTCCCCGGCGCATTGAATGTGTCGATGTCTCGCACTGTCAAGGCCAGGATAGCAGGGTTGGTCTAGTGGTTTTCGAAGACGGACTTGCGAAGCCAAACCTGTACCGTTCCTACAGTATGCCAGCGCTAAACGATGACTACGCTACCCTGGCAGCCTGGCTGCCAAGACGCCTGCAAAGTGGCGCCCCCTGGCCGGATCTTTTGCTCATCGACGGAGGCCGGGGGCAGGTTGCGGCGATAGCCAGGGCCATGCTGGAGGCCGGACAAGCAGATCTCTTTGCTCTGGCGGGCATTGCCAAGGCCCGTACCGAGGATGGCTCACAGGACCGCAGAGCCGGCAATGTCAGTGACCGTATTTTTCTCCCTGGCCGCACAAATCCCTTAGCCATTCGCCCAGGCAGCCAGGAGCTGCTTTTTCTGCAGAAAATCCGTGACGCCACCCACCGCCTGGCCATCAGCCGTCACCGTCAGGCCCACCGCAAAAGTGCCCTTGCCAGCGATTTGCTGGCTCTTCCCGGCATAGGCCAGGCTACGGCCAAATTGCTCTGGGAGCATTTTGCCAGCCTTGAAGCTCTTTGCCGGGCAGAGCTTACGGATCTGGCCAAGATCCCGGGTATCGGCCTCAAACGTGCTCAAAAGCTCGTCAAGGTTCTCGCCACGCTCGCCACAAAAAAAACAGCGCCTGAACGCCCGGGGCGTTAAGACGCTGAAGCTTTTGCCGACTGAATCGGGGCTTATGATTGCACTTCACTCAGACGACGAAACATCTTTTTCGTGGACCCGCACACGGGGCAGCGCCAGTCATCGGGCAAATCTTCAAACTTGGTCCCTGCAGGAATCTTGTGCTTGCGATCGCCCTTGTCGGGATTATAAATATAGCCGCAATTACCCACCTGACACTGCCACATATCCTGTAATTCAGCCATAAACGCCTCCTGATCAAAAAAAATGACTGTACCAACTATAGCTACTTCCTGGCTCTGAGACAAGAGCCGCTGCCATAGGCAGCAAAAAACACCCCTGCTGCTTGCGCAAGGGGGTAAAGTACGGTAGGAAAAAAGAGTCATCACAGCCAGTTAGCCTCGATGCGTGAGAGACATCTTCACTCCATCAGGTTGAGGAAATGTCATGTTGCCAAGTGCCAATCACGATCTCGCTCGTCTGCTTTCCGTCCTGCATCAAAGCGAAGAACGCATTCTTGCGTGGCAGAGCGCGCTGACCGCAAGCCGGGCTTTGCCGCCCGAGCACGGCGGCGATGGAGAACTGGCCAAGGCGCAATGGCTCGAAACGCTTTTGCAAAGTCTGGCGATCACAGACCTGAAACGCTTTGACGCCAAGGATGCGCGTGTCTCTTCTGGGCTTAGGCCCAATCTAATCTGCCGCATTCCAGGACAAAGCCCGCAAACGCTCTGGATTTTCAGCCATCTTGATGTGGTTGGTCCCGGCGATCTCAGTGCCTGGAGCCACGATCCCTGGAGCGTACATCGTCAGGGTGACCTGATCTTTGGACGCGGCGTGGAAGACAATCAGCAGGGCATGGTCTCCTCCCTCCTTCTCGCCCATGCCCTGATGACCCAAAAGATCACCCCCAGGCTGACGCTGGGTCTTGTTTTTATGGCCGATGAGGAATGCGGCAACCGCTTCGGACTGAGCCATATTCTTGCCTCGGCACCTCAACTTTTTTCTGAGCACGATTACTATCTGGTGCCTGATTTCGGACGGCCCAAGGCCGAGCTCATTGAAGTGGCCGAAAAGGCCACCTGCTGGCTGAAAATTACTACCCAAGGCGAACAGTGCCATGCCTCAACCCCCCAAAAGGGGCACAATGCCTTTGTGGCGGGTTCAGCCATCGTCCTGGCTCTCAGTCAGGAACTGCCCAAACGTTTTCCTGAAAGCAATCCGCTTTTCTCCCCGCCCTACTCAACCTTTGTACCCAGCCGCCACGAGGCCAATGTGCAAGGCATCAATATTGTTCCGGGCCGCAATATCTTCTACCTCGACTGCCGCATTCTGCCGGAAATCCCCCCGCAACGTGTCCTTGAGGCTGTTGAAGAACTCGTCCAGACCATTTCGCAAAACTATGGCGTAACAAGCAGGGTAACGCTTGAGCACGAACAAAGAGCCAGTGCCATGGATGCCACACACCCTCATCTGAAGGTCCTGCAAGAGGCTGTCAAAGCCGTCTACGGTCTGACGCCCAGGATTGGCGGCGTGGGCGGAGGCACAGTGGCTGCCCTGCTCAGACAGCGAGGGCTTCCCGCCATGGTCTGGGCCTGTCTCCTGGACACCTGCCACAGCCCCGATGAACATGCCTCACTCACGGCCATTCAAAACGACAGCTGCGTTTTTGCGCAGATCCTGATGCAAGGCCATGACTGACGCAACCTTTGACTGCATCATTGCCGGTGCAGGCCATGCCGGCAGCGAGGCCGCCTGCGCGCTGGCTCGTCTTGGCTTAAGCGTCCTTGTGATTACGTCTAATCTTGACCGCTTGGGCTATCTTTCCTGCAATCCGGCCATTGGAGGACTGGCCAAGGGACACATGGTCCGGGAAATTGATGCGCTTGGTGGCATGATGGGGCTTTGGGCCGATGCCGCCGGTATTCAGTTCAGAACCCTGAACGCCAGCAAAGGTCCTGCTGTACGCGCAACACGTGCCCAGATGGACCGAGACTGCTATCAACGCGTTGTCAAAGACACGCTTTTCTCTCTAGCGGGCCTGCGTCTCTGGCAGGACAGCGTGGAAGAACTGACCACAAGTGATAATGCGGTCACGGGTGTCATCACGAAACTCGGCTGCCGCTTTCAAGCCAAGCATGTGCTTTTGACCACAGGCACCTTCCTTGAAGGTATGATCCATGTGGGCCTGAAACATTTCTCAGCAGGACGCATGGGCGATGCGGCAGCTCACGGACTTTCAGCAAGTCTCGCGGCCCATGGACTGAAGCTTGGGCGGCTCAAAACCGGCACCACCCCTCGCCTTCTGCGCAGTTCCATTGATTTTAGCAAACTTGAAGAGCAAAAAGGCGACACACCTCTTCCGCAGTTCAGTTTTCAAGGGCCGCGGCCGCCTCTCAGACAGGTCTCCTGCCACATCACCTGGACCAATGCCCGTGCCCATGAGATCATTAAAACCGGCTTTGACCGCTCGCCGCTTTTTACCGGCGTGATTCAGGGTACCGGCGCCCGCTACTGTCCTTCCATCGAAGATAAAGTGGCCCGTTTTCCGCACCATGAACGCCATCACGTCTTTCTCGAGCCCGAAGGACTGCACAGTCAGGAAATCTACGCCAATGGCATCTCCACCAGCCTGCCTCTTGATATTCAGCAAGCAATGATACATAGTATTCAAGGCTTGGAACAAGCGGTGATGCTCAGGCCAGGCTATGCCATTGAATACGATTTTTGCGATCCCACACAGCTTGGCCCGACTCTTGAATGCAAAAGCCTGCCAGGACTTTGGATGGCAGGTCAGATCAACGGCACCTCAGGCTACGAGGAAGCCGCAGCGCAGGGGCTCTGGGCGGCACTGAACATAGCAGCCGTCCATAAGGAGCTTGCGCCCTTCACACCGCGCAGGGATCAGGCCTATATGGCCGTACTTGTCGACGATCTCGTGACACTCGGAACAAACGAACCTTACCGCATGTTCACAAGCCGGGCAGAACACAGGCTGCTTTTACGTGAAGACAATGCCGACGCCCGTCTAAGCCCCGAAGGCCGCAGACTGGGTTTGCTCAGCGACCAGGCCTGGGAAAACTTTCAGCGCAGGCAGGAACAAAAAGCCACGCTGCACGCCTGCCTGGAACGCGAACACATCGGCGTGCACGAGGGCTATGAAGAGTATAAAGGACAAAATGTCCGCGATGCGCTCAGGCGCTCGGACATGACGATGCAGAAACTCGGAGAAATTCTAGCGCTGCAGAAAAACAGCCGTGCGGCACAGCTTGTCCATGAACTTCCCGAAGACATTCTCTTCAGTGTGCAGACTGACATCAAGTACGCCGGCTACCTGGCCCGTGAGCAGCAGCTTGTGGAACGCAGCCGGCATCTGGCTGAAAGCCTTCTGCCAGCCGATCTTGATTATCGTCTTGTGCCCGGCCTGACCCTTGAGGTCATTGAAAAGCTTTCGCACATCCGGCCTCTCAATCTAGCCCAGGCCAGCCGCATTTCAGGTATCACGCCAGCTGCGCTGAACTGTCTTGAAATCCATCTGCACAAAAAACGCAGAACACGGCAAACCCCGTCTTCTTGACTAGCGCCCATATAAGGAAGCAGTGCTGTGCAGCACAAAAGTTTTTTTGATTCCATCCAGTTTTTTTTCGCAACACGAAGCAGTGGAGAACTCGTGCTCTTTGCTCTGGTTCTGGCACTGCCGCTGCTCTTCTTCCTTTTGCGAGAACTCAACCGCTACCGTCTGCGGCAACAGGCCCTCCGCACCAAGGCCATGATTCTGGAAACGCTGCAGGAAGCCCAGCTGCAGAATCAAAATTTTGAGATACAAATCGGTGAACAGAACAGCCGCGTTTCGTACTCAAGTATTTTAGACCATATCAGCGATGACAGACTTGAATTCAACGTGCTCCACCATGTTGCCAGTGTCTGGGTGACGAACAAGGCGGACATTTTTTTCTCAGTTATCAACAAGGGCATCCGACATTTTCACAAATTCCGCGTTCCCATTGTCGCTATTCATGCACGACAAAAATCCTCCACCATCACTACCGCTCTGCCCAAAGGCCTGGAAATCGGACAAAAGCGGGCCTTTTTCCGCATTGCACCCCTGCCCAACACCGTACGGGTGCTGGCACTCTGGCTGCTTGCGCCATCTGAGCCTCTGCCTCGCTCCACCAGTGAAATTGGGCCACCCTTTCTCAGCTGCAAAATCCGCAGGGATGGCTTCAACGAAGATTTTTTTTCGCTGCACGTCGAAGATATTTCAGGCTCAGGCATTGGCCTGCGCCTGCAGACAACAGCTGAAGACGAACGGCTCGTCAAGGATGGTCAGATTCTCTGTCTTTTGGTCTATAATGAATCCATGCACGGGGAAGAACATCTGGTCAACTTCTGCTGTACCGGACGCATTACCAATATTCGCCAAGCCCAGGACAACGATGCCACCAAGATCCTGGGCATAGAATTCACCAACTGGGCACTGCTCGAAAAAGGCAATAAGAATATCACCTGGTTCCATCAGGCCAAGGCGACCGGTATTGGCCCCATATTGCAGTGGGTCACAAAAATGGATATAGAACAGCGAAAAACTCCCTAGAACTTTGCCTTAACCAAGTTCAGGAGACAAGGAGACTTCATTTGGACGACACTACAGAGTCGCACAGTACCATCTGGTCGCGTTTAAGCAGATTCTTCTGCCGCGACAGCAACGAGGAAAAACTGGAACAGGCCATACTCGACGCCAGTGCCGAAGGTGAGGTGGAGCCGGAAGAAAAATCCATGCTGCTCGGTATCCTCCGCTTCAACGACCTTCTGGTGCACGATACTATGACCCCGCGTACCGATATGGACTGCATTCCCGTGGAAAGCAGTCTTGCTGATGTGGCACGCCTCATCGTCAGCTCAGGTCACTCGCGCATTCCCGTTTTTTGCGAAACACGCGACAATATCGTGGGCATTGTCCATGCCAAGGACATTCTGCCCTGCTTTGTGGATGAAAAGGGGGGCAATCTCTCCATCTCCGAGATCATGCGTGAACCCTTCTTTGTTCCTGACACTAAATCCACCCGTACCCTCTTGCAGGAATTCCGCACCAGAAAACAGCATATCGCCATTGCCCTCGACGAATACGGTGGTACGTCAGGACTGATCACCATTGAAGACGTCATCGAGGAAATTGTCGGCGATATCGAGGATGAACACGACGCGCCCAAGGAGGATGACATCCGGGCTTTAGGCAATAATGTCTACGAACTGACAGGCCGAGCCACGCTTGAAGACCTTACGGAACTGGGTCTTGAGTTGGAAAACGACGAAGTTGACACCATCGGTGGCTATCTCTGCATGCTCTCAGGCAATGTCCCTGCCAAAAATCAGACTTTCACTCTGCATGGCTGGCTGCTCACCGTACTCGACAGCGATGCCAAACTCATTCATCGCCTCCGCCTTGAGCCGGCACACGCTGAAGACAATGCGCCAAGCGAAACGAGCAGCACGACATCTGCAGCAGCAGACCTGTCTTAGGCCTCATGTTCAGCAAACTCCCTCCTCAAGCCGACACAAAACGCAAGCCGCTCCTCGTAGCTTGTGGCCTTGCCAGTCTTGGCCTCTGGCTGGGCTTTCCCAATGACCTTTTCAGTCTGCCGCCTCTGATTCTGGCCTGGCCTCTGGCCCTCACCGTTATCGGCCAAAGCGCAACGTCAGCACGACAGGCCTTCCTTTACGGCCTTTTGGGCAATACGCTTGGCATGACCCTGGTTCTCTACTGGCTTGCCCTGCCTATCCACGCTGTAGGAGGTCTGCCCTGGATTTTTGCAGCACTCTGTGCTTTCGGCGTCATCTTCTGTCTTGCGGCTTTTTTTGCCCTGCACAGTCTTTTCCTCTTTCTTGCCGGCAATCTCCCCCTCTGGCTTACGGCTCTGGCAGGCGCCTTCTCCTGGACCCTGCTTGAGCTGATCTGTGCACCGCTCACAGGCTTCCCCTGGCTGCCGCTGGCCGGTGCGCTCGTGCAGTGGCCAGTATGCGTGCAGTCAGCAGCCTATATCAGTCAGTACGGCACGACCTTTTTCTGGCTGCTTGCCACGCTCTGCCTTTTCCTGTCCCTTGCCCGCCAAGACAAGCCATGGCTGGCCATCACAGGCATCATGCTGCTTGGGCTGCATCTGGCTTTGGGCTGGCTCTGTCTTTACCGCTCCCCCCTTGAAACATCCCCCCAGGGCTCCACGAGCATGGGGGTGCTTTTTGTGGAAGGCAATATCGATCAAAATCAGAAATGGCGCCCTTCTTTGCAGCGCGCAACGGTTGAGCACTATCGCAGATTGACAGAACAGGGCCTGGCCAGCTTGCCCACATCCGACACCCTTGTCATTTGGCCGGAAACAGCCCTGCCCTTCTTTTTTGAACGCAAACCCCTTCTGCAGGATTTTGTACGCCAGACAGCGCGCGAATACCATTGCCCCCTGCTCTTCGGAACGCCTGGCTATGGCAGTGCCGCCAAAGCCGACGGCATTTACAACCGGGCCATACTCCTCGATACGCAGGGTGCAACACTTGGTCAGTACGACAAGGAACATTTGGTGCCTTTTGGCGAATACACACCGGCTTTTCTTGATTTCGACTTTCTCAAGCCCCTTTTGCAGGGCGTCGGTGTCTATGCCCGGGGAGAGAATAGCGTTCCTCTCAGCTATGGAGCAATGGCAGCCGGGATGCTCATCTGCTACGAAGGCATTTTTCCCTGGCTTGCCCAAAATCGTGTCAGCCAAGGAGCCAACATCCTCATCGATATCAGCAACGACGGCTGGTTTGGCCAAACCCCTGCCCTTCGGCAGCATCTCTATCTGACCTGTTTACGTGCTATCGA
The DNA here is from genome assembly GCA_017613715.1 of Desulfovibrio sp. Classification (GTDB taxonomy): domain Bacteria; phylum Desulfobacterota; class Desulfovibrionia; order Desulfovibrionales; family Desulfovibrionaceae; genus Desulfovibrio. The sequence continues at coordinate 51,811 of JAGADH010000027.1, forward strand.
GCAAAAACGCTGGATCCTCAGAGGCACCAATACTGGCATCTCCGCTGTCATTGATGAACTGGGACGCATTGTGGTCCACGGGCCAGAGGATCAGGCCGGAAGCTGGGCTGCCCGGGCCCGTCTTCAGACCCAAACCACCTTTCTGCACCGCACCTGGCACCTGCAGCTTGCTCTCTTTGCTGCGCTCTGTCTGCTCATGCTGCTCGTCTGCCGGTCTTTCCGAAAAAAAAGTAGACAGGCCGAAAACCTGCCGCTACTCTGATGCGACATGACGTTACGCTCAACCACGAGGTCTGATTATGCCTGAACAGAATGCATCCGTACGCCTTTCCGATATCCGCGCCCAGAGTCAGCCACTGATTCAGCGTTACGACGCCCTCTGGAGGAGTCTTTGACCTGCCTGGCAGCACACAGCGACTGAAGACCATCGAGCAGGAACTGGCCAAACCCGAGGCCTGGGAAAATCCGCAGAAGATGACCCCTCTGCTTCAGGAAAAGGGCAAACTCGAAGAAAAAATCAAACGGCTGACGCGTCTGGAAGAATGCCGCAAAGAATTTGACGAATGGCTGATCCTGGCCAGTGAAACCGAAGAAAGCGAAGCCCTGGAAAGTCTTGAGGAAGAACTCAAAACCTTTGCTGAGCTTGTTGAAGAAAGCGAACTTTTGACCTTTCTCAACGGTCCGCACGACGACTGCGCAGCGCTTCTGGAAATCCACCCCGGTGCCGGCGGCACAGAATCCCAGGACTGGGGGGAAATGCTTTTGCGCATGTACACACGCTGGGCTCAGCAGCATGGCTATAAGCTTGAGATGCTCGACTATCAGCCAGGTGAAGAAGCCGGCATTAAGCGCGTAACCTTGCGCATTTCAGGACCCCATGCCTATGGACTGCTCAAAAGTGAACGCGGTACACACCGGCTGATCCGCATTTCTCCTTTTGACGCTTCCGGTCGGCGCCACACATCCTTTACGGCCGTCGATGTCATTGCTGATGTCAGCGATGAAATTCAAATTGATATCAAAGAAGCGGATCTGCGCATTGACATTTTCCACTCAAGCGGACCGGGCGGTCAGAGCGTCAATACCACAAGCTCGGCTGTGCGCATCACCCACCTGCCCACAGGCGTTGTGGTGCAATGCCAGAATGAACGCTCGCAGCTGCACAACCGTGAAGGCGCCATGCGCGTGCTCAAGGCGCGACTCTATGCTCTGGAAGAGGCCAAGCGAGACAAGGAACGGCAAGCTGCCTACGCCAATAAAGGCGCCATCGATTTTGGCAGTCAGATCAGGACCTATACCCTGCAGCCCTTCCGCCTGGTCACCGATCACCGCACAGGCAAAAAATACACCGATGTTGACGCCATTCTGGACGGTTCCATCGATCATCTGCAGCACGATTTCCTTGTGAACAATGCCAGCTCCTAGCAGAAAATGCGCTATGAACAAAAACATTGATTTCAAGGCTCTGGCCGCAGAGCTTGCAGAACTTGAGAAACAGGGCAAGGGACGCGGTCATGACCTTTTGATCGCCAGGGTGCTCCACAATATGTCACCTGCGCGCTGGAAGGAATTTTGCAAAGCCTATCCCGCGAGCAAATGGGGGGCATTGCCAGTTTCGGATCTGCCCTTAAGTCAGATGGCAGATGCCGATAAGGATAATGAGCTGCTTCTGGGTGAAGAACTGAAAAGGGCCATTGTGGCGGAAAAGTTCACGGCTCAGGTGGAACGTGAGCTTGTGCGGATGCGACGCAGCGGCGGCGAGCTGAGCCTTGTGGCCTGCACTCTCTGCCCCAGGCCCTGCGACAAGACCGAAGCCGGCCTCTGGGAGCTCCTGGGCGATCTGCTCAAAACACATCTTGAGCCCTGTGACAGCATGGCACAGGATCTGCATGGACAGCCCCTGGTGCTTTTGCCTGGCACAGGTCCTGTGCGCTCGCGCCATTTCTGCGAGCAGGTGCAGAAAGCCTACAGCAGAGCGGCCAAAAAGATCAGCAGAAATATCCTTTTGTGCATGGGACTTGTGAGTATAGGCCAGAGCGAAAAGGATTCAGCCGAAAAACTTGTGGCTAAAGCGTCCGAGGCTCTGCATCTTGCCTGTGAGGAACAGGGCCATCTGCATCAGATTGGTCCAGAAAACCTTGATGAGCGCTCAACTCTGGTCCATTCCGAAGAAAAACGCTTTCTTTTTTTCGGCAGTGCCTGATCGCCAGGCAAAAGCCAGCGGCAGACCGGTTGAAAGCCAAGATTCCCGATGCAGTACCTTCAGAAGACCTTATCTTAAGCACAGACCGCGAGGCCCCGCTTTCCTGTGGAGCCGCGTCGAGGAAATTGTATGAACAGTACCTTGAGTGTGGCCATTCTCAGTGGCAAAGGCGGTGTTGGAAAAACCAATATTTCGCTCAATCTGGCCTACGGACTCTATAATCTCGGCTTTAAGCCCCTTTTAATGGACTGTGACATGGGGCTCGCCAACCTCGACGTGCTTCTTGGCATCACGCCTGAAGCCAATCTCCAGGATACGCTGATGGGCAAGGCTCAGCTCACCGACGTGCTCTACAGTCTGGAACCCAAAGGCTTTGATGTGCTCCCCGCAGCTTCCGGCGTTCCGGAGCTCAACGATCTTAAGCCAGAAATGCGCAATATTCTCATCGACAAGCTCGAACCGGTGCTTTCTGCCTACGACTTTGTCTTCATGGACCTGGGAGCCGGCATTTCAGAAAATGTGCAAACCTTTGCGGCCATGAGCGCCATGCGCATCGTCATCATCACGCCTGAGCCCACCTCCCTGACCGATGGCTATGCCCTGATCAAGGTGCTCAATAACCGTTTCGGCATGCAGGACTTCATGATTATCGTCAATGCGGCAGCCTCGGCCAAGGAAGCGCAAAACACCTTTGAACGGCTGAAAACTGCCTGCCTGCATTTTCTGCATGTTGAGCCTGTGCTTCTGGGCTTTATTCACCGCGACAGCAAGCTGCCCGAAGCAGTCTGCCATCAGAAAGCTCTCTTACTCTATGCGCCGACCTGTCAGGCGGCACGCGATCTTTCCTCCCTTGCCGGTAAATTGCAAAAGGTTCGTCTGTCCATGGCCGACTGGCTCGCCAAACGCACGATACTGAAACGCAATAGCTGAGGGTTCGAGAAAAAAGCATTGCCACAAACACGAAATATGGTCTATGCTCAAGAGCGTGCAGACTCTCTGCCGGCAGCAAGACAAAAGCTGCGCGCAAAGACCATGGTTCTTCTCCGTATCCCACTCCGTAAAGGCTCAGCAATCGGAGTATTCTCGGCAAAACGCGGGCCACGTGGCCATCAGAGCAACGGAACAATCATGAACAGAGCTGAACTTACCAAGAAACTCGCTGATGATGCCCAAATTTCTCCCGATGAAGCCTGCCAGGTGCTGGATGTTTTTGTCCAAACCATCAAGCATTCGCTCCTGCAGGGCAAAAGGGTTGAAATCAGAGGTTTTGGCAGTTTCAAGATCAAAGAATATGAACCTTACACCGGTCGCAATCCCAGAACAGGGGAAAGCGTTGAGGTCAAGGGCAAACGCATGCCCCTCTTTCGGGCAGGCAAGGAACTTAAGAAGCTGGTCAACAGCTAAAGGGCGGGAGGCTTATGGACAAACTCTTTCATGGAGCCATTACGGCGTTGGTAACTCCCTTCAAAAACAATAAGGTTGACGAGCAGAGCTATCGGGCCCTCATTGACAGCCAGATTGCCCAGGGAATTCACGGCCTTGTCCCCTGTGGTTCCACCGGTGAATCGGCCACGCTCTCCCACAAGGAACATGAAGAAGTCATCAGCATCTGTATTGATCAGGTGCGCGGGCGAGTGCCGGTGCTCGCGGGTTCAGGCTCCAACAATACCAGTGAAGCCATTGCCCTGACACAGTACGCCAAAAAAGCAGGTGCCGACGGTGCGCTCCTGATCACGCCTTATTACAATAAACCGACCCAGGACGGACTCTATCAGCACTATGCAGCTGTGGCACGCGCCTGTGACATTCCCATGATCCTCTACAATGTTCCGGGACGCACAGGCTGTAATATGCTGCCTCCGGTGCTTGGGCGTCTGGCCCGCGATTTCTCTAATATCATCGGCGTCAAAGAGGCTACCGGTAATCTCGCCCAGGGCAGCGAAGTCATTGAACAATGCCCCGAGGGCTTTCTGGTGCTTTCAGGTGACGATTTTACGGCCCTGCCGCTCATGGCCATAGGCGGAGCCGGCGTGATCTCGGTTTCCTCCAATCTTGTGCCCAAAAAGATGGCCGCCATGTGCGATGCCTTTGAAGCAGGAAAGCTTGCCGAAGCCGTGGCCCTGCACCATGAACTCTTTGCTCTGCACAAGGCCATGTTCATTGAAACCAATCCGGTGCCGGTGAAAAAGGCGCTTGAGCTCATGGGGCAGATTCAGGGTCAGGTCCGTCTCCCGCTTGTGGAAATGACCGAAGCCCACGTTGAGGATTTAAAGAAGGTGCTGACGAGCTATAAGCTCATCTAAACGTTTCGGGGAAGGGGCACACCCCTTCCCCTCATCTCTCATGACCCTAGCCGTTGCCGTCAGCGGAGGCGTGGACAGCCTCTGTGCTCTGCTCAGACTTCAGGAGGCCGGAGAAGACGTCTGTGCTCTCCATGCCCGCTTTCTGCCCGATGCAGACGGTCTGTCGCAGAGCCTTGCTGCACGTCTCAAAGACCTCGCTCTTGACGTTCTGACGCTTGATTTACGCAAGAGCTTCCGCAACGACGTACTCATTCCCTCCCTACGCTCCTGGCACGAGGGTGCCACCCCCAATCCCTGTGCTCTCTGCAATCGCTCCCTCAAATTTGGCCTGCTGCTTAATGAGGCTCTCAAGCTGGGCTTCTCTGGCCTTGCCACAGGGCACTATGCCCGTCTTGAACGCGTGCACGGTCAGCTCCTGATTGGCGAAGCCAGCGATCAGAGCAAAGATCAAAGCTATTTTTTAAGCCTCATCGATAGGAAGGCACTTGCCAAAATCCGCTTTCCGCTCTCTGACATGAGCAAAAGCGCCTGCCGCAGCTACCTGGCAAGCCGCGGCTTTCTTGAGGAAAGCCGCAAGCCAGAAAGTCAGGATGTCTGTTTTTTGCCACCCAGGCAGGAACTTGCCGCCTATCTGACGCGCTCCTGGGCAGAACTGGGCCTTGAAGAACCAAAGCCCGGTCCTCTGCTGCTTGTCAACGCCAAAGGGCAGATCGATGAGCACAGGCGCAGTCACCACGGGCTTTGGCACTATACCGAAGGACAGCGGCGCGGTCTTGGTGTTTCGGGCTCTGAAGGCTTCTACGTGCTCAAAAAAGACCCCAAAAAGAACAGCCTGCTCATTGGCCCGCGCTCGCTTCTGGGTATGCAGGCCCTCACAGCCAATCAGCTCAACCTCTTCTGTCCGCCTGAGCTCTGGCCAAAATCATTGCAGGTCAAGGTGCGCTACCGACAAAAGCCCGTGCCCTGTAAGGCTACGCTTGTCGATGACACATTGCAGATCAGCTTCTCTGAAGCGCAGTTTCCCACAGCCAGAGGGCAGCTCGTTTCGCTTGCAACAGAGCAGGGATACATTGTGGCAGGAGGAGTGGTCAAAGAGATGGTGCTCAGTGCGGACCAATGGCTTTAGCCAAGGGCAAAGAAACGCCGGCAATTATCTCCGCAGAGGCGCCACAGCTCTTCAAGAGGCTGCTGGCGAATGTCTGCCAGGGTCCTCGCGGTAAAGACCGTATAAGCCGGTTCATTGCGCGTGCCGCGCCAGGGATGGGGGGAGAGGTAAGGGGCATCCGTCTCAAGCAGCAGACGGTCGTCGGGAATTTCGGCTATAGCCGCACGCAGGCTGGTATTGGCCGGATAGGTGACAGGGCCTGGCACGGAAATCATCCAGCCATTATGGAGCAGTCTGCGGGCCAGAGCCTGGTCGCCGCCAAAGCAGTGCCAGAGCAGCGGGTAGCCGGCAAAGCCGTGGCTTTCAAGCATAGTCAGGCAGTCCGCTTCGGCCTCACGGCAATGAATAACGACAGGCTTCTGCAGCGCACGCGCCAGAGCAAGCTCGCGTTCAAAAAGGGCCAGCTGCACCTCGCGCGGACAATCAGGCCAGTGATAGTCGAGCCCGATTTCACCGACGGCCACAAGTCTGGGCTCCTCACGCAGGGCCTTTTCCAGCTCAAGCAGCGCGTCTTCAGCAAAACGCAAGCCATCACAGGGGTGAATGCCCAGGACATAGGCTACCTGCTTGTGACCAGCAAAAAGGGCTTTTCGTACGGCAAACTGCAGCGGATCGAGAAAAATATTGATCAGCGTAGCCAGACCAACAGCTTCGGCCCGTGCCAAAACCGCGTCGCGGTCCGCATCAAAGTCCTCATCGTCAAGGTGCGCATGGCTGTCTGCCCCGCACAATGGCAAAGCCAGGCTGAGAGGATCTATGCGTTGAACTTTTTTATGTCCCATGACGCAACCATACCTGTCCTCTTGCACAATGGCAAGTCTGGTTGCCTGTTGACCGCAAATTCCTTATAATATTTCTCTTATGTTTGCCTTCAGCGCCCACTGGGGAACGATCTCATCTGCCTGCCACTAGCCTGCCCTTGACTGACGCTCCTTTCTTCTCCCGACACTCTGGTGGGCAGAAACGCTTGCAAAAGGATTATCTGCATGCATCAGCGTAAACGGATTCTTGTAACCGGCGGTTCCGGTTTTCTCGGTTCCCATCTCTGCCGTAGACTGCTCAAAGAAAACAATGATGTCCTCTGTGTGGACAATTTCTTTTCCAGCGCCCGTGACAATGTTCTCGATCTCAAAAGCCATCCCCATTTTGAACTCATCCGCCACGACATCACCATGCCTCTGCAGGTTGAGGTTGACGAAATCTATAATCTCGCCTGTCCTGCATCCCCCATTCATTATCAATACGATCCGGTTCAGACCATCAAAACCTGTGTACTTGGCAGCGCCAATATGTTGGATCTGGCCAGACGACTGAAATGCAAAATTTTTCAGGCCTCGACCAGTGAGGTCTATGGTGATCCGGAAGAAAGTCCGCAGGCTGAAAGCTACTGGGGTCACGTCAATCCCAATGGCATCCGTTCATGCTACGACGAAGGCAAACGCTGTGCTGAAGCGCTCTTTTTTTCCTACTACAGGGAATATCAGGTGCCTGTGAAAATCGGCCGTATTTTCAATACCTACGGCCCCTGCATGCATCCCAACGATGGCCGGGTAGTTTCCAACTTCATTGTGCAGGCCCTGCGCAATGCCCCTCTGACGGTTTACGGTAAGGGAGAGCAGACCCGATCCTTTTGCTATGTCGATGATCTCATTGATTGCATGATCCGCTTCATGGCCACGGATGATGAGCTTACCGGCCCCATTAATATGGGCAATCCCGATGAATTCACCATCCTTGAGCTTGCCCAGAAAGTGCTGGATCTCACCCAGAGTCATTCGGACATCGACTTCTGTCCCCTGCCAGGCGATGACCCCAAGCAACGCAGACCTGATATTTCCCTGGCCAAACGCTATCTCAACTGGACACCCCGTATTGCCCTCGATGAGGGCCTTCAAAAAACCATTCCCTACTTCCGCAGTATGCTCAAGGCCTAAAGCGCAAGCCTAAGACTATGCCCGTAACTCGTTGCCATTTCAGGAAAAGACCGTGATTTCCAAGACTTTCCTCAAGAAGGGACGCCTTTTTCTGGCCACGATCATCTTTGATCTTTTTCTCATCCTCTGCGTTATGCTGCTCATGCGCCATACGCAGGACCTGCTGGCCTCAGACGCCCGTCTCAATCTCGCAGAAATTACCAAACAGAACCGTGAGGGCATTGCCAATAACATTGATCTGGAACTCAAAAATCAGCAGCTTGCTGCACGCAATCTCGCCACAAAGCTTGAAGGCGATCAGATTGATGCCTATGAAATGAACATTGCGCTGATGGCTCTGCACGGCATGAGCGGCCAGAATCTCTTTGTGGCTTCGCGCGACGGCACCGTCTTTATTGGCCTTGATGAAAAAGCCTATGACATTTCCGACCGTCAGTATTTTCGGCGCGCCAGATCTGGCAAACCGAATATTTCCAATATGCTTGAGGACAAAACCAACGGCGAAAAAATTTTCATCAGCAGTGTGCCTATCTATGTACAAAACAAGGTGATCGGCACCCTCCAAAAACGCTATCTGCCACAGCAGCTCTATTCCATCATTGTCCCACCGCTCTTTTCTTCCAAAGGGCGCGCCTACATCATTTCACCCAACGGAACCATCATCATTTCTTCTGAGGAAGAAGATAACGATGCCAGCAGAAATCTTTTTCTCGAACTGAATATCTACGATGACAGCGATACGAACATACAGCTGCGCAAGGATATTTCTCAGGGCAAATCCGGCGTCTTCATTTCCGAGACAGAAGATGGCCACAAGATTTTTTCTGCTTATCAGAAAATCAAGAATGCCCATGACTGGATTCTGGTAACAAGCATCAATATCGAAGCCATCTCTCCGCATGCCCGACAGATCATCCATCAGTTCTACATCATTCTTCTGGTGCTCTGCCTGGTCTTTGGCGTGACGCTGATCTATATCATCAATCTCAAGCAAAAAGAACGTCAGGAACTGGAACGACTGGCTTTTGACGATCCCATCACAGGCGGCTACACCTTCAATAAACTGGTCGCTTCGCTGCCGGGCATTATCGCCAATGCTCCCGAAGCCAAGTCCTGGCATCTTCTGGCTTTTGACATCGATAAATTCCGCTATATCAACAGTTTCTACGGTTTTGATCACGGCAATTTCATTTTGCGCGAAGTCTGCCGCAAGATTTCCTCGCGCCTTGGCCCCAATGAAATGCTCACGCACCTCTGGGGTGACTACTTTGCCGCCCTGCTCTGCCGTGATAATCCCCTGCAGGATGATACGCTGCTTGCACCGCTGAAGACTTCCTGGGACATGTCCATTTCCTTTTCAGGCGGACTCTACCTGATCACCGATCCCCACGAAAACGTGCGTGACATGTACGACAAGGCAAGTCTCGCCACAAGCATGATCAAGAAGGATATCCACACCTCACTCAATCTTTACGACGACTCCCTCAATCAGAATCTCATCAAAAATGAGGCCATGAAGCATCGCATCCTCAAGGCCATCAACGAAGAGGAGATTTTACCGTTCTTCCAGCCCAAGGTGGATATCATCACCGGCATGATTGTCGGCGCCGAAGCCCTTGCCCGCTGGCGCAAGCCCAACGGCGAGATGATCTCGCCTGCCGAATTCATCCCCATCTGCGAATCATCAGGCCTGGTGGTGGAGGTGGATCTGCTCATCTACCGCAAAGTGCTTGAATTTATCCGCCGCCATCTCGATCTCAAGCACAATTGTACGCCCATTTCCGTCAATTTTTCGCGCAAGCACCTGGAAGACGGCGGTTTCGTGGAAAAACTGACCCATCTGCTCAATAAATACAAGGTTCCGGCCAACCTGATCGAGCTGGAACTCACGGAAAGTCTCTTCTACGACAATCAGAAGGCCATCATCGACCTGGTCAACGAGCTTTCCAAGCTTGACATCAAAGTCTCCATGGACGACTTCGGTACCGGCTATTCCTCCCTGAGCATGCTCAAGGACGTCCACATCGACGTCTTAAAAATCGACCAGTCGTTTTTACGGCAGTCGGATCAAAAGGAAAAGCGTGATATCATCTTCGCCTCCATCGTCTCCATGGCCACGCAGTTGGGTATCAATGTTGTTGTGGAAGGCGTAGAAACAGAGGAAAACGTCAATCTGATGCTCAGGTGTTCGTGCCGCGTGGCACAGGGCTACTATTATTCCAAGCCTCTGCCGCCTGAACGTTTTGAAGATATCTATGCCCAGGGCAGTCTCTAGACCTTGACCAGGCGGCCCTGAGCGCGTCGCCTGCGCAAGAGCTTTTCCAGAATGGCAGTTGACAGCTGCAGATTGCCTCGCCCTGTACCAAGATGCACATTGGGCTTATTGCTGCCGTGGTAATCGCTGCCTCCGGTCAGATCAAGGCCCAAAGCCTGGGCCCAGGCCTGACAGAGGTGGACGTCAGAGGGCTTGTGTTCGCTGTGCCAGGCCTCAAGGGCATCAAGGCCAAGATCCCTGAGCCGCTTGATCGTCGCAAAAAGCCACGACTCAGGGTAGCCGTGCAGAAGGGGATGAGCCAGGGAAACCGTAGCCCCCGCACGCACCAAAGACGGGATCACCTCGTCCGGAGAGAGTACTTCTTTAGGCACATAGGCTGGCCGGCCACTGGCCAGATAGCGCTCAAAGGCTTCAGACAGACTCCGCACATAGCCGTGGGCCAGAAGGGCCCTTGCCATATGCGGGCGCCCACAAGTGCCCTGCCCTGCCAAGTTCTGCACCTCTTCCATGCTCAGCCTGCAGCCCAAAGAGCAGAGTTTTTCAACCATACGCTCATTGCGTACGTTTCGTTGCGCACGCAGTCGGCTAAGGAGATCCTCCAGGGGAGCACTCCGGTATGGCAACCAGTAGCCAAGAATATGCATTTCTCCGCGCTCGGTCATGCTGGACAGTTTGCAGCCGCGTATAACCTGCACGCCTTCGGCCTGACCAGAGGCCTCAGCAGCCGCAAGCCCCTCGCAGGTATCGTGGTCTGTGACGGCAATGGCCGCAAGACCCATGGCCTTTGCCTGCTTCAGCAATTGGCAAGGCAGATCTGTGCCATCAGAAAACACCGTGTGGGTATGCAGATCAATTCTTTGCACTGATTTCCTCCCTATTGCCTACGAGGATGTACTATGAATATTGCTGAAATGCTTCATATCCTGGCCTGCCCGGAGTGTCACGGTAATCTGCGTCTTGAAGGCAGTGAAAGCGAACCGCTCGGCCTTTACTGCGAGCACTGTGCCTGCGTCTACCCCATAGAAGATCAGATTCCCATACTCCTGACCAATGAAGCCATTGCCCTGTCTGACTGGCAGCAACGTCAAAAAAACAAATAAAAGGCCTTTTGCATGCGTATCCTCATTGCCTCGGATCTTCACGGCTCCCTTTCCAGTCTCAACTTTCTTGTCGACAAGGCCGAAGAACTCTCACCTGATATGCTCGTGCTTTTAGGAGATCTTGTCTACCACGGACCGCGCAATCCTCTGCCTGAAGGCTATGACACGCGCAGCGTGCTCAGCGACATGGAGCGCATCCGTGCGCTGCCCTGTCCCATCACCGCCGTGCGCGGCAATTGTGACGCAGAAGTCGATCTTGCGCACCTGCCCTTTGCCGTGGTGGAAAATGCCTGGATCAACTGTGACGGTTTGGCCATCTTTGCCAGCCACGGTCACAGGCTGCCTGAAAGGCCGCCTCTGCCGGCGACTTTTCCTGAAGGCTGTGTGCTGCTCAGAGGCCATACCCACATCCCCCGTGCCGAAACCCTGGCAGGCTACCATTTCTGGAATCCAGGCTCCCTCTCTCTGCCCAAGGGTGGAAGCCGTCGATCCTTTGCCGTCTATGAAGACCGTACCTTTACGGTCTACGAAATGGACGGAGAAGCCGTCTTACGCCACAAGGTCGATTTGTGAACGGAACATGCGCCCTGTTCAGGCTCGCGCGCGCAAGCCATCTCATTCTTGCCTCCTCCTCGCCAAGACGCCAACAGTTCCTGGACGATCTCGGCCTGCCCTATCAGGTGCTGACAAGTCCCAAGGACGAAGTCACTCCCATGCCTTCTGAGGATCCGCAAATCTTTACGGCTCGTGCCGCAGATCATAAAGCCAGGCAAACTGCCCAACTCATCCCCGGAGCCTATCAAAGCCCTCTGCTCATTGCTGCCGATACCGTGGTTTCCATTGATGGGCGCATTCTTGGCAAACCGCAGGACAGTGCTGATGCCCTTGCCATGCTCAGCCTGCTATCAGGCCGCAGCCACCAGGTGACAACCTCGGTTTGCGTTCTTCTGCCCCGCAGGTACCAGGAATGCTCTTTTGCCTTCAGCGATCAGGCTTCTGTGACCTTCTATGCCTGGCCCAAGGAGGTTCTCGCAGCTTACGTTCAGAGCGGGGAACCTCGTGATAAGGCCGGGGCCTATGCCATCCAGGGCAAGGGAGCCTTCCTCGTGCAGGGCATTCATGGCTCCTGGTCCACGGTGGTTGGCCTCCCTGTCAGCCGTCTCTGCCGAGAACTTTTGAGCCGTGAACTGATAGCCTGAGCGGCAAAACGAGCTTCCCACCAGACCTGCAAGAGCCCCTTCAGCAGAAAGCGACGGCAATTTGCCGAGATACAACCGTAGAAAAAGGCCAGAAGATATGCTTCCGGCCTTTTTCTATAAAAAATTTAAGAAAATGCAACGGTGTGCAAGCCTAGCGCTTGGAGGCCGCAAGCCAGCTGCCCCTGCTGCTAGAGCGCCTGACGCCTGAGCCAGATATGCCGCGCCATCAAGACAAGAACTGCGCTGGAAAGCACCGTATGCGTGCTGCTCTTGCCCACAAAACCAAAAAGTGCGGCAAGACCTATGAGCATCAGCAGACTGCGGTTTTCGATTCTGCGCAGACTGATCCCGAACAGTTGCTCAAGACATTGGGGGACCAGGGGCTTTTGCCTGTCACTGGCAGATTGCGCTGCCAACTCGGGGATTTCCTGCTCAAGACTCTTCAGAACTCTCGCCAGCTGCAGAGAAGGATCAAAAAAGAGCAGAAGTGATCCCGCCCCTTGCTGCACCTCACGGATTTTCTTTTCTTTGCCAAGAACGTCCAGGGCCTTCTGCAAACCGGCTTCTGTTCGCAAAATCGCATGGCGCAAACGAGCTCTGCCTTCAAGAGAACTAACAACGTACGAGGGGAGGGCCATGAGCGATTCTCCTTTTTTGAATTTCAATTTCTTTTTCCTTGACAGGTTTCCGTACAAGAGCTATGCTCAGACATCGTTTTTAGCCATGAAATTGTATAAAGTCAAAAATTTTTTCGCAAAAATCCTGAATCTTAGCAAATAAATCTACAAAAAATGAATAGCCTCTAAAACCAAGCAAAATTTCAGGGGTAAGCTTGGTTTTACGGTGAAATTTTTTATTAATTTCCATTTTTTTGCCAAAAAAAGACCTTTTTTTGACACTCTTGACTTGTGCCCTTTTCCTGCTTATTTTTTTGCGGAGGTCACACTCTCTCCATTCCGACTATTCTGCTCAGGAGGTTCAGGAATGAATGATGGTCTGAAATGCGGACTGTTTCTGATCGCTGGTATTGCTTTGGGTGCTCTCGGAGCCGTTGCCGTAAGCAAAGGCAAACTGGATTTACGGCCTATGGCGGCTGATCTGATGAGCCGCGGCATGGACATCAAAGACGCCATCCTCGGCAAATTCGAAGCCGTCAAGGAAGATCTTGAAGATATGGCTGCCGCTGCTCGTCAGCAATCCGATAAGCGGAAAACCGAAGCTGCCGGCGAACAAGCCTAAACAATACCACCTTTCCCTTCGGGGCATGGCACCAATTTAGGTCCTGCGTCATACCTCATGATTGGGCATGCGCAGGACTTTTTCTTTTGGAAAATCAGGAGAGGAAATGGCCTTTTACCTCGTTCATGAACTCAAAGGGCTCAAAACGCAAAAAGACGGCAGAATGCGCATTCGCGCCAATACGCCTCTACCGCTTGCCGCAACCGAAGACCTTGTGCAGAAGCTGCAAAAAATTACCGGCATATCGAAGGTTCAGGCCAATGCCCGAGTCGGCTCGCTGCTCATTTTTTACGACTCAGCAAAAAGCCGCAATCAGGCACTCAAAGTTCTTCAGGCCAATGAAAAACTGCCCGCCATGAAGAAGCTGATAGGCCGTGATACGACGCCTCAGGCGGCCATGGGCGGTTTTTTTTCTCTCTTCCGCTATATCGTCATCCGCCCCTTTCTGCCTGCCTGCCTGCGCATGATCTCGGCAGCCATCTCAGCCATTCCCTTTCTCGTCAAAGGCATAAGTCAGCTTTTGCACGGCAAACTCCGTGTCGAGGTGCTCGACGCCTCAGCCATTGCCGCCTCGCTCTATCTGCGAGATTTCCGAACGGTCTCCATGCTCACCCTTCTCCTGGGGCTCGGCGATACCCTGGCGGAATGGACAAGGCGTCATTCTCTGGAATCGCTGACCGAATCGCTGACATTACATGTGCAAACTGTCTGGCGTAAGGTCAACGGCACAGAAGTCTCCACTCCACTCGCCAGAATCAAGAAGGGCGACCTGATTGTGGTGCGCTCAGGCTCCTCCATTCCCGTGGACGGCATTGTGACGGAAGGAGTGGGCGTCATCAATCAGTCGTCAATGACCGGTGAGCCCATTGGTGTCAAACGCGAAGAGGGTGGTGCCGTCTTTGCGGGCACCGTGGTTGAAGAAGGCGAGATCGTCATCAAGGTCACCAAGGTCGGTGATGAAACCCGTTTCAGACAGGTGGCAGCCTTCATTGAGGAATCCGAAGCTCTCAAGGCTGGCATTCAAGGCAAGAGTGAACGCATGGCGGACCTGGCTGTGCCTTTTACCTTTGCTCTTGCAGGCTTAGTCTTCCTTGTGACGCGCAATTTCATGCGCGCAGCATCTGTTCTGCTTGTTGACTATTCCTGCGCCCTGAAGCTCGCAACACCGCTGGCTGTCCTTGCCGCCATGCGCGAAGGCACCCATCTTGGCATGGTCATCAAGGGTGGCCGCTATCTCGAAGCCCTGAACGATGCCGACACCATTGTCTTTGACAAGACTGGCACACTGACCAATGCCAGCCCTGTGGTTGCTGAAGTCATTGCCTGTGCCAAGCACAAGCGCGAGGACGTGCTGCGCACCATGGCCTGCCTTGAAGAGCATTTTCCTCATCCGGTGGCCCGCGCTGTCGTGAAAAAAGCTCAGGACGAAAATCTTGTCCACGAGGAAGAACACGCCCAGGTCGAATACATTGTGGCCCACGGCGTGGCATCCTCACTGCGTGGCAAACGCCTGCTTGTGGGCAGCCGCCACTATATTGAATGCGATGAGCACGTCGATGTTTCTCCCCTGGCTTCTGCCATTGCCGAGCAGTCAGCCATGGGACGCTCACTGCTCTTTATGGCAGAGGATGGAAAGCTTGCGGGACTTCTGGCCATCGAAGATCCCCTGCGCGCTGAAGCGATTTCCGTCATCCAGAAGCTCAGGGAAGAAGGCTTTCAACGCATCATCATGCTCACCGGCGACGATGAGCGCACGGCCAAGGCCATTGCCCAGCGAGCCGGTATCACGGAATTCCGAGCCCAGGTACTGCCTTCTGACAAGGCCGACGTGGTCAGGGAACTCACCCAGAGTGGCTGCAAAGTGCTGATGGTCGGTGACGGCATCAACGATGCCCCGGCCCTTTCCTCGGCTCTTGTGGGTGTGGCCATGATCGACGGCACAGACCTTGCCAGAGAAGTCGCCAATGTCCTTCTGACCAGACCGGACCTCAACGGCCTGATCGCCGCCCGCAGACTGGCGCGCTCAACCATGCGCCGCATTCACACAAATTTTGCCGCAACGCTCATTCTCAACAGTATCTTTCTGGCCGGAGGCCTCTTCAACCTTCTGCCTGCAGGCACCTCAGCCGTGCTGCATAATCTGACAACGCTTGGCATCTCCCTGAACGCCATGCGGCCGCATCTGCGCCATTTTGCTTTCAAGCCGTCTGGTGCCAACCAGAACTGATCTCTAACCCTTGGGACTCACCATGAATCTCGCCTTACTCAGATATGTCAAAAGTTTTTCCGAGGGCCGTGTGCGCATCCGTCACCCTGCCGTGCACAATGCCGCAACAGCTGAAATCGTACAAAAAGGCATCCTTGCCACCAAGGGCGTGAACTCCGTGGAAATCAATACGCTCAGCGGTTCAATACTTATTCTCTATGACGCCACGCTTCTCGCCAAAAATCAGCTCATCGAGATGGGGATTGCCTGGGCAGACTATCTCGACAAGGTCAAAGCCGGAAAAGATGCGGAACCGCCACATTTTGCCTAAAAGCCCTCAAAAAAAACGCTGATGTCATGATCAGCGTTTTTTTTGAGGGAGAGGCCTGGCCTTAACGTGGATTTTTGCGGGTTACGCCGCCCGGACTATTCTGCATGCCGGGCTTATAGAGCGTATACGGCATGAGGTTGGCGCGACATTTTTGCAGACGTGCGCGCAGCGCTTCAAGAATCTCAGGATTTTCTTCCGTGCTCATGAGTTTGATCTCTTCCTGAATGCGCTCGTATTCGCAGCGTTGACGCTTATTGGTGTACATGGCGGCATCGGCTTTGCGCAC
>JAGADH010000180.1 GCA_017613715.1 Desulfovibrio sp.
CAGACTTCGCAGACGTGGCTATTGGGGGCTGCACCGAACTGATTGGGGCAGGAACAGAAGAGCTTGGAAGCGGTTTTCAGCTGAACATGGACTTCGAGGCCGATGACGGCTTCATAGGCGGACATAATGTTGCTCCCGAAAGAAGGTTGCTGCACTTGCGCTTAGTTTTTCTTGATGCTGGCGTCAAAATATTTTCCCACACCATACTCGCCGCGGCGGAAGAAAAGCTTGGGATCAGGTCCGATGATCTGCATTTCAGGATTGCCCTTTTGCACATCCAGGGCAATATGCATTTCCTTGGTGCAGCCTGTGGAATAGGTGGCATCCTTGCCTGACCAGATTTGCGGTACCTTGCGGCCAAGCAGGGCAAAGCTCTGTTCGATGTCCGCCGAACTCTGGAAGCGCCAGACATCAATTTCGCCGCTGCGCTGGACGATTTCCCACATATACATCAGATCATCGCCATCCATGCCGTCGATGAAATGCTCAGCCGGATTGATGATCAGCACATTGTCGAGTTTTTTGCGCAGATGTTCCACAAAAGTCTTGGCAAGTTCAATGGCCTGGGAGGTCTGCCCGGGGAGACTGCCGATGATGCAGCTGTAGAAGATGACGGCGCGTTTCTCCTTATGGGCATTGCGCATGCTCTGAATAATCAGGCCGGCCTGTTCTTTGATGTCGCGCTCGCTGAATTTGTGCGAGGCGGCCGCGTGCTTGCGCAGGCTGATATGAAAGCCTGTCGCGTCCTTCCAGAAGCAGATAATGTCGCGCGTGAATTCCGAGCTTGTGTCAAGCAGAATATCGTGTGCCCGCCAGCCGTGGCAGACAATGACGTCCGCTTCCTTCCAGGCGCGGGCAAAGGTCACGCTCACCCGGTAGAGATTGAGGCGCTCGCGCGTGCCGTCGCTGATAATCAAAAGATCATTGGCCTTGAGCTCTCTGAGCAGGGCATTTTTGGAGATCGTGGGCTCGTGCAGGATTTTGGCATTGCCGAGGAAGCGCTCAAGCACCGGATCTTCACTCAGATCGTCAATGGTCGGCGCATAGAAGAAGAACTCGTCCTTGACCGCGTAGATGACCCTGTGGCCCATGTGGATTAAGGCCTGAATGCTTAAAAGGTCAAAGTAGACGCTGCCGTCGCCGTCAGCCAGATAGAGGATGGTGGCACGGCGTTTGCCGCTTTCGGAAAAAAGCGTCAGAAAATCGCGGGCTGTGTCTTCGGCAGCGTTCAGGGTTGCCGTGAGAAGCTCCTTGTCCGGGGGATTGTCCTCCCAGTCGCGGGCCATGACCGTCAGGCAGAAAAGACGGATCATTTCCAGGCCGTTTAAACGCTGACGGATGCTCGAGATGCGCTTGCTCGGAAAATCGCCGTTGACGCTGTCCAGGCTTGTGCTGAACTCCTCACGCTGCATCAGAGCCTGATGCTTGCGTACAGCGTTTCTGCGCTTTTCTTTCCAGGGATCCTCAAGGGGACTGAAGCTCTGTTTGAGCACAAGGTCAGTCATGCGCTTGACCAGACGCGAGGGGAGAAGCGTCCTCTGGGCGGTGTACTGACAGAAGCGCAGGCGGCAGAACTGAAAAATGCGGCTGCGTATGGCAGGGTCTGGAATGGACTGACGGATCAGGCGGCAGATGATGCGCCAGGCGCGATTGTACTGCTTTTGCAGATTGCCTTTGGGGTCTTTTTCGCCAAGCAGGGCAAAGGTTGTATCGGAACAGGGCAGATAGAGCCCTTTTTCTTCGCGCTGGACCATGAAGCCCAATTGTTCCTGACTGGCAATGAGATGGGGATTGAGGAAATAGGCCAGATTATTGTCCATGAGCATGCTGTAGAGCCAGGCATCGAAAAGCGTGTCCTGTCCCAAAGTGATGTCGCGCGCGAGCAAGGGTTTCATAGTTACCTCGAAGCTCTCTTCAATTAGGCCTTGTCAGGCAGGGAACCGGGGGGAGTAAGAAGCTGGCCCGGCTTGCAGTAGGTGCGCTCAAGCACGAGACCGCGTGTGCGCAGGCGTTCAAAGAAGACCTCGTCATTGCCGAAAAGCACAAGGGCAGCCGGTTTGGCACTGATGGAGACCAGGTCACCCGGCAGCAGCGCCCGGCCTTCCTGGCCGTCCACCGTGATAAAAGCTTCCGTTGAGCCTTTCTCCATACGCACACGGAAACGTGCCGAGGGGGGCAGCACCATGGGCGAGACCGAACGCAGGAAGGGACAGATCGGCGTGAAGACATAGGCCTCGGTATCGGAAAAGAGAATGGGCCCGCCGGCCGAAGCGGTATAGCCGCTGCTGCCCATGGGTGAGGCGAAAATGATGCCGTCACAGCGCAGAAGACCCATGGCTTCGGCATTGATCGTCAGGTCCATACAGACCAGCCTGGCCAGGGCTCCGTGGCTGATGACCACATCGTTGATGGCGCAGCCACTGGCTACTTCCTCTCCCTGGCGCAAAAGCGACCAGGAGAGAGCCAGGCGCTTCTGCAGGGGAATGCGGCCCTGTAAACAGCTCTTGAGTTTTTCTTCCCAGTCCTCGGGTGAAGCGATGGTCAGAAAGCCCACGCGGCCGAACTTGATGCCGAGCAGGGGCAGGGCAAGGCCGCAGAGCTTGCGGCCCACGCTGAGCATGGTGCCGTCGCCGCCGAGGACAATGGCCAGGTCCGGCATGGGCCTCAAAACGTCCAGGCAAAGTTCGTCGGCTGCGCAGAGCCGGCTGGTCAGCCCATGCCCGGTCAGCCACTGCTGAATCTTCCGCGCAAAGGAATGCGCAGGCGCGTGGCCGGTTTTGGAGATAATAAGAAAGTGTTTGTAGGGGACGTTTTGCATACGAAAGACTTTTACGGTATATTAGTCCGTCTCGCAAGTCATGAGCCGCACAGGGCAAGCCCTGAGGGAAGTGCGTTGATCTCGCGGGGCGAAGAGCTGTGATCTGGGATAGAGAGGCCCAAGCAAAAGGATCAATATGGATGCCAAAGCCTTAGCACGCATCACGCAGCACGCCGATGAGGGTGCAGAACTGCGCAGGCAGTTTTTTGCCCAGGCAGGCCCGACCCTTGTCAAGGCGGCCTTTGCCAGCGCCAAAAGTCTGGTCAGCGGCGGCAAGATTCTGCTCTGCGGCAATGGTGGCAGTGCCGCCGACGCCCAGCATATTGCCGGTGAATTTGTCAATCGCTTTCTCGTGGACCGCGGAGCCCTGCCGGCCATTGCCCTGACTACAGACACCTCGGTCATCACCGCCATTGCCAATGATTCGGCTTTTACGCGGGTTTTTGCCCGGCAGGTGGAGGCTCTTGGGCAGCCCGGGGATATTCTCCTGGCTATTTCAACCTCGGGCAAAAGCGAAAATATCCTCGAGGCTCTGGCCGAGGCCAGAAAAAAAGGGCTTCTGACCATTGCGCTGACAGGCGAGGGTGGGGGAAGAGCCGCCGCCTTTGCTGACATACTTCTGGCTGTGCCCTCACAGAAGACGCCGCTCATTCAGGAGGTGCATCTGGCCTGTGAGCATCTCTACTGTGAGCTTGTGGATTATTTTCTTTTTGACAATGTGACGGCGCTTGGCGCCTAGCTTTTTGCGACGAAGAGCCGGCAAGCAAGCTTGAGGGCAGGGTAAAGGCCGCTCAGAGCGGAGAAAATGCCTCTTTTCACCATTTTGCCGTTGCCTGCAGGCTTAGGCTCTGCGCCACATCAAGGAGGATGGCTATGCCCATTTACGAATATGGCTGCCGCAAATGCGGACGTGAATTTGAAGAGCTGGTCTTTTCCGATGCAACGCCCACCTGTCCTGATTGCGGTTCCGATGACGTGGAAAAACTCATGAGCAAATGTTGTCATACCGGCGGCGCCTGCAGTGCCGAGCCCGGCGCTGGCGCCTCAGGTTCTTCCTGCGGCTGCGCCGGCTGTGCCGGTGGTCACTGTGCAAGCTGCGGGCATTAGCTGTGCGTAAGCATCTTGTCATTGCCACCCGCGGCAGCCAGCTGGCTCTCTGGCAGGCCCATTTCATCAGGGATTCCTTATGCCGCCTGCATCCCGAGCTTGCCATCGAGCTTTCCGTGATCAAAACACGCGGCGACATTATTCTTGATGTGCCGCTGGCCAAGGTCGGGGGCAAGGGGCTTTTTGTCAAGGAAATTGAGGACGCTTTGCTTGACG
This sequence comes from Desulfovibrio sp., assembly GCA_017613715.1. Lineage (GTDB taxonomy): Bacteria > Desulfobacterota > Desulfovibrionia > Desulfovibrionales > Desulfovibrionaceae > Desulfovibrio. Next base: position 4,142 of record JAGADH010000180.1, read on the forward strand.
GGCGCGCCGATCTTGCTGTGCACAGTATCAAGGATGTGCCCATGTTTTTGCCTGAGGGTCTGCTTCTAGGCTGTGTGCCCAAGCGCGAAGATCCCCGCGATGCCCTGCTTTCCGTGCGCTATGCCAGCCTTGAGGCTTTGCCTATGGGGGCGCACGTGGGCACGAGCAGTTTGCGCAGGCAGGCGCAGCTTTTGCATTTGCGGCCGGATCTGCACGTCTCAAGTCTCAGGGGCAATGTCGATACGCGTCTGCGCAAGCTCCGTGAAGGGGCCTATGATGCCATTCTTTTGGCCTCGGCCGGGCTCTCACGCCTTGGTCTTGAGGTCCCGCAGCGTCAGGATCTGGCAGCCCAGGTCTTTTTGCCGGCCGTAGGCCAGGGGGCCCTTGGCATTGAATGCCGTGAGGACGACTATGATCTGCTCTGTCTTCTGGCTGAGCTTGAAGACGGGGCAAGCCGGGTCTGCGTGGAAGCTGAGCGAGCTTTTCTGGCGGAGCTTGACGGCGGCTGTCAGGTGCCCATAGCAGGCCATGCAACCCTGCTTGAGGGTGAGCAGCTTCTGCTGCAGGGTCTTGTGGGTGAAGTGGACGGCACACGTCTCATCAAAGCCTCCCGCCAGGGCCATACGAGTGAAGCTGAGGCTCTTGGGCGGGAGCTTGCGCGTGAGCTCCTTGACAGCGGGGCACGTGCCATTTTGGCAAAACTTTATCAAACGGAAGAAAAGTAGCAGATGGCTAAAATAGAAGCTCTGGTCACCTCACGTCTGCACGCCAAGTGCGATCCGGCGCGTCTTCCCTGGGAAGACAGCAGCCAGATTCCGCTCGCCAAAGGCCAGATCGGCCGACAGGCCAGTTTTCAGCCACGAGCCATGCAGGCCCTTGATCTCGCTCTGAAGATCAAGAGCATCGGCTACAATGTCTATGTTTCGGGCTCTGCGGGCTTAGGTCGCACGCATACGGTGCTCTCCTATCTTGCGCCTCTTGCCAGAAAAGCCAAAACGCCCGACGACATTATCTATGTCTATAATTTTGCCAATCCCGATTCGCCACGACTCTTTGCCCTGCCGCCCGGCTGCGCCAGCAAGGTCAAGACCCTCTTCAAGGAGGCCATGGCCCAGGTCGCCAAGAAATTGTCCGACCGCTTCGATGACTCGCGCTACATGAAAAAGCATGCCTCCCTGCTCAACCGTTTTCAGAAGGACAAAGTCGGTCTTCTGCATAAGATGAACGATCTGGCCGAAAACAAAGGCTTTCATCTTGAAATGGACGACAATGGGGGACTGACGCTTTCCCCCATGGCCGATGGCAAACGTTTGAGCGACGATGAATTTGAAAAGCTCGACAGCGCCATGCGCAGGGATCTGAAGCGCAAGGGCGACAGTCTCGTGCATTCCATGGCCGGCATGATGCGGGAACTGGCACGCGCTGAAGAGTCCTTTCATGCTGATGAAAAGGATCTTGATCGTCTGACGCTTGCCGAGGTCCTTGACGGCTGCCTGGCGCCTGCGGTCAAGAAGATTCTGAAGCTCTGCCATGCCGGTCCGGAGCATCCGCTGACAGCGTATTTTGCGGACATGCGCGAGGATATGCTTAAGAATCTCGAAGCCTTTATTCCCCACGAAGTCCAGCAGCCGCTTGATCCGCGTGCCATGACCCAGGCTTCTGAAGATACGCTCAGCCACTATGAGATCAACTGCTTTGTCGACAATCAGCCAGGTGCGGGCGCTCCGGTCATTGTGGAGGAGCATCCCACGGCAGCGAGACTGCTTGGCTGCGTTGAGCGTGAGGCCGAGCTGGGCGCTCTCGTCACCAATTTCACCCTGATTCGGGCCGGCAGTCTGCACAAGGCCAATGGCGGCTATCTGATTTTGCGCGTTGAGGATCTTCTGCAGTATCCCAATGCCTGGGAAGGTCTGCTCAGAGCTTTGCGCAGCAATGCCCTGAGCATTGAGGATACCGACGATGTCAGCGATTCAACCATCCGCACCAAGGGCATCACGCCTGAGGCTCTGCCTTTGCACCTCAAGGTCATTCTGATCGGCAGTGAAGACTATTATCAGACGCTTTTGGAAAGCGATGAACGCTTTTCCAAGCTCTTCCGCATCAAGGCGCATATGGCCGTGCAGGTTGAGCGGACCGCCGACAATATCAGGCGCTATCTGGTGCAGATTGCGGGTATTATCCGTGAAGACGGGCTTTTGCCCTTTGACCGTTCGGCTTTGGCCTGGCTTGTGGATCACGGCTGCCATCTGAGTGAGGATCAGCGCAGATTGTCTCTGCAGTTTCCGCTCTTGCGCGAGATTATGATTGAGGCCTGCGCCATGGCCGATACGGGCAAAAAACAGGCCGTGGACAGCGAGACGCTTGAAGCCGCCTATGCCGCACGTACCTATCGCGTCAATCTCGTGGAAGAAGTCTTTATGGAAGAGTACGACCGCGAGCTGATCAAGGTCCCAACCCGTGGTCAGGCGGTGGGTCAGGTCAACGGGCTTTCCGTGACAAGCTACGGGGATTTTGAATTCGGTCTGCCCCACAGAATCTCGTGTACGGTCGGTGTGGGTCAGGAGGGGATCATTGACCTGGAGCGTGAGGCCGAGCTTGGCGGGCCCATTCACACCAAGGCCATGATGATTTTGAAGAGCTTTCTGATCGAGCATTTTGCCCGCAAAAAGCCGCTTGTGCTTTCGGGCTCGCTCTATTTCGAGCAGAGCTACGCCGGCATTGAGGGCGATTCAGCCTCTGGTGCAGAACTTGTGGCCCTGCTTTCAGCTCTTGGCGAAGTGCCTGTACGGCTGGATCTGGCTTTTACCGGGGCTGTCAGCCATAAGGGTGAAATCCTGCCTGTCGGCGGCGTGACCCGTAAAATCGAGGGCTTTTTCAAAGTCTGCTCGCATCACGGCGGGCTTTCAGGCAGCCAGGGTGTGATCATTCCGCGTGACAATGTGGATCACCTGATGCTTGAGCCTGACGTCCTGGAAGCTGTGGAAAAAAAGCAGTTTTTTATCTACCCCGTGCGCACCATTGAAGAGGCGCTCTTTTTGCTGACCGGGCTTGCCTGCGGTTATGCCCGCAAAAGCGGCAATTATACCCGGGGCAGTCTCTATGACCTTGTGGACCGGCGGCTGCAGCGTCTGGGTGAATATGCGCAGAATGCCTTTCGTCGCAGTTCACGTCAGAAATAGTTTTTTCAGTATGTTCTCCGGCCAGGAAAAGCCCTGGCAAGCTCTAAGACGCGGGTGGCGTAAGCCTCTCGCGTTTTTTCTTTGCCCTGGCGGCTCTTCGGGAAAAAGCCAGGCCTCGCTAGCAAATTCTTGGCAAAAGCTCACCTGTGGGACGTGGCAGCAGGGTTTTGGCGCCAATGGCTGTTTCAACCACCACAGAACCCGCCTTGTGCCTGCCTGTGACAGAACCGATACAGGCGGCCCCTTCGCCGTGAGGCAGAGCCCGTAAGGTTGCCAGGAGACGATCCTGCTCTTTGTGCGGGGCAATGATCACAAGGCGTCCTTCGCAGGCCAGGTAGAGCGGATCAAGACCCAGCATGCTGCAGATGCCGCTGACCCTGGGATCCACAGGCAGATCCTCCTGTCTGATTTCAATGCCCACCTGACTCTGGGAGGCTATTTCATAGAGTACTGTGCCAACGCCGCCACGTGTGGCATCGCGGATGACGTGGATCTCGTCTGTCTTTTCGAGCACGGCCTGCACAAGATGCCAGAGCGGGGCGCAGTCACTCTCGATTTCCGCTTCAATGCCAAACTCTTCACGCGCAAGGAGAATGGCTGCACCGTGGCGGCCAATATCGCCTGTGACGAGAATGGCGTCGCCGTCACGGGCAAGGGCGCCTGAAGTGTGGACATTGCCGAGCAGGCGCCCGATGCCTGAGGTTGTGATAAAGACCTTGTCGACCTGTCCCTTGCTTGCCACCTTGGTGTCGCCTGCGACAAGCGTCACACCCGCTGCCTTGGCTGTTTCAGCCATGGCGCAGACGATGCCTTCAAGATCCGCCAGGGGAAAGCCCTCTTCCAGCACAAAGGCGCAGGTGAGCCAGAGCGGCTGCGCCCCCATGCAGGCAAGATCATTGACTGTGCCGCAGATGGAGAGCTTGCCGATATTGCCGCCGGGAAAGAAGGGCGGTGAAACAATGAAGCCATCCGTGGAAAAGGCCAGGCGCTCATGACCTAAGGGCAGAACCGCTGCGTCGTCGGCCGTGAAATAGGGATTGGCAAAATGCGCCTTGAAGATGCGGTCAATGAGTTCCTGGGTCTGCACACCACCGCCGCCGTGGGCCAGAAGCACAGTCTGATCCATGAACTAATCCTCCCTTGCAGGCTTCGTCGCTAAGCCATACTGAAAATAGGCTGCACAGGTGCCTTCGCTTGAGACCATACAGGCACCAATGGGGTGGCTTGGCGTACAGGCACGGCCAAAGACCCGGCAGTCCGTGGGTAGACATAGGCCTCTGAGCACTTCGCCGCAGCGGCAATGGGGATTGGCGCGTCCTTCCTGCCTTGGTATGGCAAAACGCAGCCTGGCATCCCTGTGCTGGTAGGCTTTTTTCAGGGCCAGGCCTGAACCTTTGATCACGCCCAAGCCGCGCCACTCGGCATCACAGGCTTCCATGTAATGGGCCACAAGTTCCTGCGCTGCCGGATTGCCCGTGGCTTTGACCACACGCGGATAGCAGTTGACAAAAAAAGCTTTGCCCTTGGCGCTTTCGTGGACAATACAGGCCAGTGCCGTGAGTATTTCGCTGGCCGTGAAACCTGCCACAACCCCTGAAACGCCTTCCCGGACGAGCGCTTCACAGCTTTGCGTGCCGGCAATGGCCAGCACATGGCCTGGATAGAGAAAGGCATCGGCTGAGCCCTTGAGGGCCTGATAGGCCATGGGCATGGTTTTATTGGCGCAGAGGAGCGAAAAATTGGCAATGCCTTGTTCTTCGGCCTGCTTGAGGGCCAGACATTCGCCAGGAACCGTGGTTTCAAAGCCAACGGAGAGAAAGACCACTTCGCGCGTTTCGTTTTTGGCAAGCTCCAGGGCATCCAGAGGCGAATAGACCATGCGCACCCTGGCGCCTTCCTGACGTGCCCTGGCCAGACTCATGGCAGAGCCCGGCACACGCAAAAGATCGCCAAAGGTTGTGATCAGGACATCCTTTTCAAGCGCCAGATAGATAGCCTCATCGATATAACTGACCGGTGTCACACAGACCGGACAGCCTGGTCCCGAAATCAGGCTCAGGGATTTGGGCAGAATGTTGCGGATCCCGAGACGGAAAATTTCATGGGTATGGGTGCCGCAGACTTCCATGATTTTCAGGGGCGGACCAGCATAGGACGTAAGCAGGTTTCGGGCTTGCATGAGCACATCGTCTTGCATGGTATCCTCGCTGGCTTCAGGCCTGAGCGCTGTCTGTGGGCGTAAGAATACTCTGCAGCACCTGGCTGCTTTCTTCGGTATCTGAGGCTGAGATCTTGGCAATGGCGATGCCGGCATGCACCATGACATAGTCGCCTGGCTCAAGATCACTGAGCAGTTCCGCCGAAACCTCGCGCCGTGCCCCCTGGGCGTCAATCAGGGCTGTGCCGTGGTCAATCTTGACCACTTTTGCCGAAAGTCCCACACACATAATTCCTCCTGAACGCAGTTCTGCGCTTTTTTGCAATTAGGCTCTTGGCAGCCGGTTCATGGCATCCAGAGCCTGCCCAAGGGCCAGGCCGCCGTCATTGGCCGGAACCGCATGATGACTGAGAACGTCAAAGCCATGCGCGGAAAGTTTCTCAGCCACAAGCCTGCCAAGCAGCCTGTTCTGGAAAACCCCGCCTGTCAGCGCACAGCTTTTTAGGCCAGTCTCCTCCCGGCCAAGCAGGCAGGCCTGCACAAGCATGGCGCAAAGAGCCTGATGAAAACTTAAGGCCAGAGCTCTGCGTGAAAGACCGTCGCAGGCTGCCTGGACAATGGCTGCCAGAAGCGCTGTCGAAGGCATGTGGTAGCGTGCGCCTTCTCCATGATGTTGGCAGGGTTCAAGTCTGAGCTTCAGAGGCGCCTGATCCCCTGCTGCCAGGGCCTTCAAAGCCGCAAACTCAAGCTTCATGGCGGCCTCGCCTTCAAAGCTTGAGCTGCTGGCAAAACCTAAAATGGCCGCGACCGCATCAAAAAGACGGCCCGTGCTTGTGGAGAAAACCGTATTGAGACGGCGTTTGGTGAGCAGGCTCTGCAGGGCAAGCTCTTTTTCCGAAATCCCGATATCCTCTCCGAGAGCCAGCTTTTTGCCAAGCGCCAGGGTCTCCTTTTCGCCAAAAAGTTCCGTCAGCATGGAGATGGCTATGCGCCAGCCCTCACGCGAAGCCGTGTCGCCGCCGGTATGCGGAAAGGGCTCAAGGCTTGCCAGGCGCACGCTTTGGCTGAGATCGGTGACTAAGAGCTCTCCGCCCCAGATAGTGCCATCACAGCCATCGCCTGTACCGTCAAGGGCTAGGCCGAGCACCGGTGTCAAGACATCGTTTTCCGCCATGCAGGAGAGCACATGCGCTCTGTGGTGCTGGCAGAAGAACAAGGGGAGATGGCGCTGCTGGCTTAGCTCTTCAGCCACACGCCTTGAGGCGTAGGCCGGATGGGTATCAGAGACAATGGCCTGAGGTCTCATCTCGAGGAGCTCCTCGAGCCGAATGAGCGTCTCACGCAGGGCTTCAACCGTTCTGATATCTTCAAGATCGCCGACGTGCGGCGAGAGGTAGAAGAGATGATCCTTGGCAAGACAGAACGTGTTTTTCAGTTCACTGCCAAGAGCCAGCACGCTGCCTTGGAAGGCATGGCTTGTCACCTGGGGCAGCGGGGCAAAGCCGCGGGATCTGCGAAGGCAAATTGGCTTCTCATCCACACACATGACCACGGAATCGTCGCAGCGTACCCTGATTTCCCTGTTATGGCCAAGGACCAGGTCGGCAATCTGCCCGAGTTCCGCCAAAACCTGGGCTTCGGTATGGCAGATGGGTGCTCCTGAAATATTGCCGCTTGTCATGACAAGAGCGTCGGGCACACTGAGCCCGTCAGGCAGGTCAAAAAGCAGGTGGTGCAGCGGCGTATAGGGCAGAAGCACACCAAGGTAGGGATTATCCGGAGCCAGGCCCGGGGCCAGAGCTTCCGCCTGATCATGACGAAGCAGCAAAACAATGGGCTTTTGCCAGCCCGTGAGCAGTTCTTCTTCCCTGGGACTGACCTGGCAGACGCGCCTGACAGCAGAAAGATTGCGAAACATCACCGCAAAGGGCTTGGTCGGGCGATGTTTGCGGGCGCGTAAGGTGGCTACGGCCTCTTCGCTGTGCGCAGAGCAGGCCAGGTGAAAGCCGCCGATGCCCTTGATGGCCACAATGGCGCCGCAGGCAAGCGCAGCGCGTGTCAGGTGGATGGGCAAAAGCTCCGGCCTTGGGAGTTCTTTTGTATGGTCCAGACTGAGATCGAGCCTTGGGCAGAGAAGAGCAAGGTCCCTGAAGGAGTCTACGGCTTTTCCCTGGGCGTTTGTCAGGGCAAGAGTCGGCCCGCAGTCATGGCAGCAGACAGGCTGGGCATCGTACCTGCGGCTTTGAGGGTCGTGGTACTGCTGACTGCAGGCGCAACACATGGGAAAGCTGCGCATGCTTGTGCGCTCGCGGTCATAGGGCATAGCGTCGAGAATGGAAAGCCTTGGGCCGCAGGCCGTACAGTTGATGAAGGGGTGCAGATAGCGTCGATCCCCGGGGTCCATCAGTTCAGCCGCGCAGTCTTCGCAGATGGCAATATCAGGCGAGACAAAGATATCGCCCTTTTCCTTTTCGCTCTGAATGATGCTGAAGTCGCTGCATGCCGGAAGATCAGCGGATTCCTCGGTGACCTTCATGATCAGACTGCGTTTGGGGGCAAGGCGTTCAAGATCCTGCAGAAAAAGCGCACGTTTTTCAGATAGGCCCTGTGTGGCCTGCAGCACAACCTCAACGAGCGAACCCTTATTGGCCACGGTGCCTAAAAGCTCGTGCTGCATGGCGAGCCTGTGCACAAAGGGTCTGAAGCCAACGCCCTGCACAATGCCGAAAATGCGGATGACGAGACTTTGCATGGAATCCTCTCAGCAAAGGCCTGGGGGCATGAGCGTGCCTGAGACCGCAAAATGGGGAAGCTCAAGCAGGTGCATAGAAGCTTGCTGCTCACGCGGGATGGCCCGCAGGAGCATGGCATCACAGACAAGACAGTCAAAGTCGCCTGCCTCTATGAGGCTTATGAGTGCCTCTTCACTTGTCAGATGCTGGTCACCATCCTCGCTAAGCTCTTGAAGCATCGTAAAAAAGCTTGCGATGCAGACCGTGGGCCTGCGCGAGCCTGCCGCCCTGCGGATGGCGCGGCGCAGGCTGGATGCCAGCACCTGCTGATGGATGATGAGAATTCTTGCGTAGCTCGCAGCCTCCCTGGCCAGGGCTTCAAGGCCTGGACTTAAGGGATAGTCAAGGCTGTAAGGCGTGCCAAAGCGCTCCTGCAGAAGTTTTGCGCAGGCCAGGCCAGAGGGAGCGATGACGAGATTTTTGGCACAGCTTGCGGCAGCTCTCATGGCGTCAAAGCCGGCATCGAGGCCGTGTGTGATGATCTCAAGCGGGGTATTCTGAGCCTTCTGCAGATGGTGTTGAAGATATCTGGCTGAGCTTTGTCCCAGATCCAGGGGACTCGCCCCAAGTACGCCCACGCGCAAGGCTTGAGGCTTAAGCTCCTGGCTGGCAAAGTGGGAAGCCAGACGCTCATAGGCCTTGGAGAGGCCTGTATCGTAGAGGCCGGTTCCGGTTGTGGCAAAGGTCAGGGTCGGCAGGCCGAGTTTTTTTTCCGCCAGGCGCCCCAGGCCCTTGAAATCCGTGGCAATCACACAGGGCACAGGCGTGCCGATGATGGCCAGAAAACGCGGCTTGATGAGGCGGGCTGCGCTAAGCGCCTTGGCCACCAGGCGGTCGTCGCGGCCAAGGATGGCGTCCATATCACGCAGACCGGCGCTAAAGAGAGCACAGCGCTTCTCCTGCCAGCGCGGCTCGTCAAAACCGCAGAAATTGCCCGTACAGCCGCCGGCATCGCAGATCACAAGCAGGCCCTGATATTCATAGAGGGCTGAGACAACGCCTGAGGAGTCAGGCGCAAAGGGTGCCAGACGTTTCAGGAGGCCGCGCATGCGTCACCCCCCTTGGCTTTTTGTGTCCGGCCCTGGCAGGCCGTCTCGATGGCTGTCATGAGCTGCATGAAACCCTGATAGCCAAAGGGTTTGGCGTCATCCAGAAAGGGCAGCTGTGCGCTCTCGGGATGATAATAGCAGGCATCGCTGCCTATGGCCACGTCCACTTCGCCAGGCCTTGCTTCGTAGAAGAGCATACTGGGTGAGAGATTGCTGGCAAGACGCGTTCTTGGACTTATGGTGGCGATGGCTTTGATCAGCGCCAGTTTTTCCGGGGCCGGCTCGGCAAAGATCTCAGCCACGTGTGCGCCCATGCGTAAAAGCGCAAGGGCCAGGCCAAACGGTTCGGCATTGCTGGTTTCGCCAATGGCAAAGGTCAGATCGCGCAGCATGGCTTTGCTTGCTTCTTTTTTGGCAAGAGCCTCGGCATAGGGCTTCTGATCGTTGAGCGGCACAGGCAGAAGACGGGAGAGTATGGCGTACTGTTTTTGAATTTTATCAAGTTCAAAGCTCTGGCTCAGTTCGATGGAGGGGATAGCAAGCTTTTCCTCAAAGATCTTGGCTGCCAGACGGCTTTCCGGGTGCAGCACGAGATTGAAATTGGCGCGGGCCAGATCCTGGTACTGCGTCATATTCTGCATGCGCGACAATTCCTGCACCTGGCTAAAGCCAGCCTGCTGTAAGAGAGCATAGAGCTCACAAGAGTCGGCAAGCGGAGTGAAAAAGCCTAAAAGGTTGACACGACGCGGATCCTTGGGCGCTTTGCGCAGAAGACTGTAGAGCGTCCTGCGTACAGCGACCATGGGCGGAATGTGGCCTTCGCGGGTCAGCGCGTACATGGTTGCGGCAACGCAGGCAATGCCCGTGCGCTCTTGGGCCAGACGCACGAGGCGATCCATGTCGGTTGCCAAAAGCGCATCCACACAGGTGCTCAAAAGCACAATGACCTCTGGGGCAGGGCTTTGGCTTTTTGCTATCTCCTCGCAGGCATCCACAATGGCTGATTGATAGCGGCCTGTGACGATATCGGTCTCATCGAGCAGGAGATAGAAGGTGCGCTGGCCATAGCGGCTCTCTGGTCCGCCAAGAGCCGAGGTATTGCGGCCGCAGCAACCGGGCGAAAAAAGCAGCATGACTGAGCCTGGCAGGGTCAGGGCCGCACGCTTGACGCCAAAGCCTTCGGCACCCGGTGAATTGAAGGCCAGGGCAGCCGGCGAACTGTAGATCAGATGCTTTTGGCTGATCAGCTCATCCGGCCAGGCTTTGGGCTCACGCGCTGCCAGCTCGGCCATGCTTATGCTAAAGGCTTCAGGCATGGCAGTCCTCGTGCTGCAGGGCCCAAAGATCACGGGCCAGATCCTGAAAAATGCGAGCACAGGCAGAATCCGGTGCTCCTTCCACGACGGTCATGCCCAGGTCTTCACAGCGTGAAATATCGTCGCTGCGCGGCACTTCCGTGAGAATGGCAAGCTTAGCCTCACGGGCAAAGGCTTCCACTTTCTGACGTTCATCCGGCACATTGCGTTTATTGAGAATGATGCCGTGCACACTGGCATAAGCGCGGTCAGCAAAATTGGCCACAGCACTGGCAATATTGCGGGCAGCATAGAGGGCCATTTTTTCCCCTGAGGTGACAATGAGCACATGCCTGGCATAGCCTTCCCTGATGGGGGCGGCAAAGCCTCCGCAGACCACATCGCCCAATACATCGTAGAGTACGATATCCGGTTTGACCTCTTCAAAGAGCCTGAGCTCCTGCAGCAGCTGAAAGGTCGTAATGATGCCACGGCCGGCGCAGCCAAGGCCGGGTGTCGGGCCGCCTGTTTCCAGGCAGAGCACATTGCCGAAGCCTCTGGCTGAAATCTGACTCAGATCCGTGGGCGCTTCATCGTGTTGGCGCAGATAGTCCATGACAGAGGTCACGGCCTGACCGCCCAAAAGCGTCATGGTGGAATCGGCCTTGGGGTCACAGCCGATCTGGATGACGCGATGGCCCTGTGTTGCCATGGCGGCTGCAAGATTGGCGGTCATGGTCGATTTGCCGATGCCGCCCTTGCCGTAGAGCGCAATCTTCAGCATAAGCCCTCCCTTGCAAGTACTTCCTCAAGACCCTGGCCTGTGAGGCTTGGCGCAGCGTTGAGATAGCAGCGGCCTGAAAAAGCCGTATGCGGCAGCGGCAGAAAGGGGGTCCCCTCTTTCACAAGAAGCCTGTAGAGCGGGTCTCCCACAATGAGATCAGCGCCCTCAAGGAACTCTGCCAGCGCATCCTCGTTTTCCTCTCCTCCCGCATCGTCTGGCCCAAGCACCTCCTGCCAGGCTTCAAGCGGACAGAAGATGCGGCTCTGCCCAAAGCCATAGTGGGCCAGGGCCCGGGCCATGGAGGCCATGGCCACGCTTTCGCCAATCAGGGCGACGGAGCGGCTTTGCGGATTTTCTGTACGCGGAAGTGTTATGCTTTTTTGCGTGTCAGCTGCCAGAAGAAGAAAACTGGCCAGCTCGTCGGCAAAAAAGCCAAAAGGGCGACCTGTGACATAGGGTGTGCCAAAGCGCTCCTGAAGCGCATGCGCCAGGGCCAGAGCCGTTGATGAGAGCACAAGGTTGACGTGGGCTGCTCCCAGGCGTTCAATGTGGGAGAGATCACAGTTCTGGGCGACACAGGCATTGAGCCTCAAGCCAAAGCTTTCAGCCCAGGAGCATATGGCAGAAAATTCAAGGCTGCCCAGGTCAAGAGGCGTGGCGCCAAGGAGATTCAGAGATTTTTCCGGGGATCTCGGGGTATCCCGGCAAAAACGGCTGGCTACGGCCACAAGGGCCCTGGAGGCACCAAGGACATAGGAGTTGATGCCATTGGTGGCAACCGCAAAACAGGGAATGCCAAGCTCGGCCTCAATCTGTCCTGCAATGGCTGGCATATCGCAGCCCGTGAGCATGGCCACGGGTGAATTGGCCAGGGCGAGAAAGGCTGGCGAAAGCAGTCGTGCCTGTTGCACACAATCGTCAATGAGTTTCTGCTCATTGCCAAGCACGGCATCGCTTTCCGTCAGCGCTGAAATCACCACGAAACTTTCCTGGTCGTACCAGCGCGGTTCGTCAAAGGTCGAATAGGTGGAATTGCAGCCTGAGGCATCGTGAATCACGGTCATGCCGCCAAGCTCATAGAGCGCCGAGGCAACGCCTGAAGTATCCGAGGCATAGGTGGGAAGAAAAGCTGCGCAGTCGTTCATAGTAACCTCAGGCTCGACGGGCTCTGTCTGAAGTCTCTGGCCTGGTCAGACGGGCCTCACAGGCAAAGCCGCCAAGGCAGGAGCTCTGCCCGAGACCCTTGAGCTGAATCAGGCTTCTGCGGTCCTTGGGCTTGGCTGCGGCTTCGCGCATCAGCCTGGCAAGTTCATGGATGGCCCAGTAATCGTTGAGGCCACCGCCGGCGACAAGATTCACAAAGTGATCGCTGCCGGAGAAAAAAGCGGCTTTTTGCCCTAAGGCCAGGACATTGTCGCCCTGAAAGCCAAGCTCTTTGGCTCGCAATCTGGCAAAGCGCAGGGAAGGTGCGCGCGTGGCGATCAGGGGGAGATCGCCGGCATGCTGCTGAAGCCAGAGAAAATCCTCTTTTTCAGGCGCTGAGATGGCGTCAAGGAAAACCCCGACCAGGCAAAAGCCGTGTTCGAGTAAGAGTCTGGCAAGGCTTAAGGGACGCATGCTGAGGGTATAGTCAAGAGTGATGGGGCGTGCGCCAAGTTCGCTCTTAAGTCTGGTTAGCGCTGCCTCTGCCTTGGCCTGACACGTTGCCAGATCAGGCAGGGGAATAGCCAGTTTTTCAGAAAGTTCTCGCAGGCCTTTTTCGATCTCAGAAAATGTAAAGCTTGCCGGCAGATCAAGGTGCAGCAGGCCAAGACGCTTTGCCAGATTTTTGGCAGCAAAAAGCGCATCAGCGTGCGTTGTGAGGAGATAGCAGCTTGTGCCAAGCTTCTGAAAGTCAGCATAGCTCTGGCAGCGGGCCAGCTCGCGCAGGCTGTAGCCTGCCTTGGCAAGCATTTGGTAGAGCACGCTCTCTCTGGCAAGCGGCCAGTCGTTGCCAATCAGGGTGATGGCCCGAGCATCAGTCTGGCCGGCTTTGTCCAGAGCTTCATAGATCTTGCTCTTGGTGCGCTCTTCATCAGTGGGTCCGCTTTTGCGCATGGTCGGCATCATGTGGCAGTCCATAAAGCGGATATCCGGAAAGCGTGCCTTGAGTCGTTCCAGCAGAGCAGGATAATCCATCTGCACAAATTGATGCACGCAGCTTAAATAGAGCAGAATGAGCGGCGGACGCCTGGCAAGCTTTGTTACAATCTGGCAGATGGCCTGAAAGCAGCGCTCATCGAGCAGGCCGCTGGTCAGGTCCTCTTCGCTGAGGCCAATCCAGCTTAGGCGCGCCATGGCGCCCATTTCGGCGGCTGTCATGATCACCCCGCGCAGGCAGCCGCGCGCACAGATATAGAGCAGATGCGCTTCAGGAATCTGCAGGGCCATGTGCACAATATTCCAGGGACCGCGCACCGGCGCGTTGAATTCAAGCGTCTGGGCAAAGGGTTCGGGAAAGCTGGCCTGACTGACAGGCAGGATATAGCGTTGAGCAGCAAGGTGTGATGACATGGTATTGTTGGGCATGCGGCTTAGGTCTTGTCGGCAAAACGCGTGAGCAGCGTCCTGGCAAGCTTGTGGAACTGGCTGGCAATCTCACTTTGGGGAAATACGCTCATGACGGCCTGGCCCTGGCGTTCGGCCTGGGTCAGGAGGGGACTGCGCGGGATATCGGCGAGTATGGTACAGCCAAGTTTCTGGGCCAGAGCCCGGACATTGTCCTCTTCGCCTTCCACATCGCGGCGGTTGAGGATGAGGCCCCCCAGCTGCGCATAGCCGCGGCCCCGGAAATTGGCGATGGCCTGGGCGATATTCTCTGCGGCATAGCAGGACATGCTCTCGCCCGAGGTGACTATGAGCACGTAATCGGCCTGCCCCTTGCGCATGGGCATGGAAAAACCGCCGCAGACCACATCCCCCAGGACGTCATAGAGCACACAGTCTATGCCAAGCCTGGCATAGGCTTCCTGCCGTTCAAGAAATTCCAGCACCATGCCGATGCCGCGGCCGGCACAGCCAAGACCGGGTGTAGGACCACCTGCTTCCACGCAGTAGACTCCGCAGTCTGCGCGGTAGACCGCCTCTTCGAGGCATAGCTGCTGCTTTTTTTCATGCAGAAGACGCAGAACCGGCGTAATCCTCACCCCAGGGTGCAGGGTCAGGGTGGAGTCGGCTTTGGGATCACAGCCGATTTGCAGAACCTTCTGGCCAAGGGCTGTCAGAGCCAGAGCAAGATTGGCGCAGTTGGTGGATTTGCCAATGCCGCCCTTGCCGTAGATGGCAAATTTACGCACCGGACACCTCCCTGCCGCTGAAACCCGGCAGCATGCTGATGGCACGTGGCAGAATGCCGCGCATGGCCGCAATGACAATGCCGTAATTAGTGACAGGCACGTTCTGGGCAAGAGCAAGGCGCAGGCGTGACTGCATCTCGCGGGCATTAAGCATACAGCCGCCGCAAAGCACACAGAGGGCAATTCCGCTCAGATCTTCAGGAAAAGCGTTGCCCGAGCTTGTGACAAAATTGAGCTTTTTGCCCGTATGTGCCTTAAGCCAGCGCGGAATTTTGACCGTGCCGATATCTTCACACTGTCTGTGATGGGTGCAGCCTTCGGCCATGAGAATGGTATCGCCGTCTTTGAGCTGATCAATGGCCTGCACACCCTTGACGGCAGCTGCGAGATAGCCCTTGTAGCGGGCCATGAGAATGGAAAAGGAAGTTAAGGCAATCGAGTCAGGCGTCTCTTCTGCCACCTGATCAAAGACCTGGCTATCGCAAACCACAAGCTTCGGCCGGACTTTGTTCAGCGCTAGCGGAAGGGTCTGCGGGCTTGTCACAAGGCCGATGGCCTGACCTTCCAGAAGGTCGCGCAGCACCTGCTGTTGCGGCAGAATCAGCCGACCCTTGGGTGCGGCACTGTCGATGGGAATGACCAAAAGGCAAATCTCGCCGCAGCCTACCAGATCGCGGCAGAGGACCTGCTTTTGCTGCTCGTTCTGGCAGAGCCTCTGCGCTATGGTCTCACGCAGCTCAGGTATGTGATAGCCCGTGCGGGCACTGACAAAGAAAAGATCCTTGGCCTTTTGGGCGCCCGGCTCAAGCAGATCGGCCTTATTGGCCACACAGAGCAGAGGCAGATGCTCGGCCTCGACGTTTTGGATAAAGGCCTGCTCTTCGCGAGAAAGACTTCTGCCGGCTTCTGTGACCAGCACAGCCAAATCCGTATGGGCCAGAACACGCAGGCTGCGGGCAATGCGCTTGGCACCGAGTTCGCTCGTATCGTCCAAACCCGGCGTATCAATGAGCAGGCACGGACCAAGAGGCAGAATTTCCATGGCCTTTTGCACGGGATCTGTGGTCGTGCCTTTCTTCTCGGAGACAATGGCCAGATCCTGGCCGGTAATGGCATTGACAAGGGAAGACTTGCCGGCATTGGTCAGACCAAAGAAGGCAATGTGCGGGCGTTCGCCACTTGGGGTATCGTTGAGGCTCATGGGCTTTTCTCGCAGTTCTTTGCAAAGCGTGGGTGATCGCCACGGTCAAAGACAAGGTGATAGCCGATGCTGGTAACCTGCTTCTGCAGATCCTCCAGGGTCTGCTCAAGCGTTTTTTGTCCCGCCTTGCCATCGTAGAGCTGATAATGCTTTTTGGCCGAAGGGGGGGTGAGATTGGGCATGATGACATTGCAGCCGTGCAGAATGCCCTCGGTATAGCCGCTGGCCTTTTGCGTGCGTAAGGCCGTGGTCGCCGGCAGCAGAAGTTCCGGCAAAAGCAGCCGGCAGAGGCTGAGGACATAGAGCGTAAGTCTGACTGAGCCAGGCTCGGCCTTGGCATAGACAGTGGCCTTGTGGGGAATAAAGGGGCCAGTGCCGAGCATTTCAGGCTGAAAGGCCTGAATAAAGGCACAATCCTGGGCAAGATGCTCAAGCGTCTGGCCTGGCGGGCCGATCAGCATGCCAGCCCCTGTCTGATAGCCAAGGGCTTTGAGCTCGTAGAGGCAGTTGAGGCGCTCATAGAAACTCTGGGCCGGGCTGTGCAGCTTTCGATAGAGCGCGTGCGAGGCTGTCTCATGGCGTAAAAGATAGCGCCTGGCCCCTGCGGCAAAAAGGGCGGCATAACTTTCGCGTGAGCGTTCGCCAAGGGAGAGAGTAATGGCTGAGTCGGGAAAATGCTCTCTGAGCTTTGTGATAAGTTCTGTGAGCCAGGCATCGCCAAGTCCCGGGTCTTCGCCGCCCTGCAGCACAAAGCTGCGCAGACCAAGGGCGTGCCCTGCAGCACAAGAGGAGAGGATTTCCTCCTGCGAGAGCCTGTAGCGCACGAGCTCGCGCCGGCTTTTCTGCAGCCCGCAATAGTGGCACTCATTGCGACAAATATTGGTGAATTCCACAATGCCGCGCAGATAGATGCCAAGGCCGAAGTGTTCTCTGGCCAGCGCCTGGGCGCGCTTTTTTGCCTCCTCGAAGCTTGGCGAATCAACTTGCGAGAGAAGATCACGCCATTCATCAAAGCGCAGTTTTTTTTGCTTTACAAGCTTATCGAGCAGGGCAAAGGCCATAGCTTGCTTGTCTCATGGGGCTATTTGGAAAAGAGAGTCTGAGCCGTAACGCCCGGGAGCTTGCCGATTTTGCCGGAAAGGCTGCTGACGGTATCCTGGGGGGCATCAAGCATCACCGAGATGATATTGATCTTTTTTTGCCTGTAGGGCAGACCCATGCGGCCGATGATGTTTTCACTGTACTGATGCAGAAGATCATTGATGGCCGTAACACTCTGGGGATCGGAGACAATGATGGCGACAATGGCAACGCGGTTTTCCATGAGGGATTCCTAGGCTGGCGGTGGAAAGAAAAAAGGACACATGCCCTGGAAGCATGTGTCCTGCAAGAAAAGCTGGCTCAAGCATGAGCGATTTTGCAGTCATCTTCCATCGCAAAGGCTTTTTTGATGTCAGAAGCTGGGGAAAAAGGCTTTTTAGTTTTCGTACGGATAGGGGTTCTTGAAAAATTCGGCAAAGCGCGGATTGGGATACTGACCCTTGGTCTTGAGCGCTGTGATGGACGAACTTCTGTCGAACCACTTGGTGTGCAGATCTTCTTCTGCGGATTCACTCAAGGGCTTTTTATAATAGTCCCTGTACAGTTTCTGTACCTGTTCATTGTCCTGACTGGCCTTCTTGGGGAAGCGCTCATCCTCGGCATAGACCGATTTGATGCGACTGCGCATGCAATCCTTGATTTCCATGATTGCGGCGCAGGCCTTGCTTGTCATGCGCACTCCCATGAGCAGTCCGCCTGTCAGGATACAGGCACCTTTGAGAAAACCGCGGCGTGTACTGGATAAAAGGCTCATGTGTCCTCCTAGGCCTGCTTCTGGGCTTCTGTGAGACGTTTGCGCAGGCTGGCAAAGAGATGCGTGGCCTTGCGATCGGCGTATTCAAGCAATGTGGGCATCAGAGGCTGGCCGCCACCGCAGACGCAGCCACCGGGACAGGCCATGAATTCTATAAAATGATAGGGGCTTGTGCCTTTGCGCACATCTTCGAGCACTTTGGCAAAGCGTTTGGCACCGTGGACAACGGCAAGCTTGATCGGAATGCCACTGATGGTCACAGTGTATTCTTTGAAGCCCTTGAGGCCGCGCACCTGTTTGAAGTCCCAGGTTTCGGGACGTTCACCGGTTACCGCCTGATACGCGTAACGCAGGGCAGCTTCCATCACACCGCCGGTCACACCAAAGATGGTGGCACCGCCAGTGGACTCGCCCATCAGACTGTCGCGTTCGCCATTGGGGAGCTTGGCGAAATCAATGCCTGCTTCCTGGATCATGTAGGCCAGCTCACGGGTATTGATGGTGGCGTCGATGTCACGCAGGCCCTTGTGCTCGTATTCAGGGCGCAAGCCTTCGTATTTTTTGGCCACACAGGGCATAATGGAGACGGTATAGATTTTTTTGGGATCGTAGCCTACGCGTTTGGCGCCATAGGTCTTGGCCATGCGGCCATTCATGCCGATGGGCGATTTACAGGAGGAGAAATGGGGCAGAAGGTCAGGATAAAAATGTTCGGCATAGCTCTGCCAGCCGGGACAGCATGAGGTAAATTGCGGCAGATCCTCTTTGTTCAGCAGACGGTGCACAAATTCCGAGGCTTCTTCCCAGATGGTCACGTCAGCGGCAAATTCCGTATCCCAGCAATTGGCAAAGCCAAGCTGTTTGAGGGCCGCAAGCATCTTACCGGTGGTTACCGAACCCGGAGGCATACCAAAGGCTTCACCCAAGCCATAACGCACGGCAGGTGCCGGCATGGCAATGACCTTGGTGGATTTGTCCTTGAGTTTCTGCATGATCTCGGGCACCCAGGTCTGCACTTCATAGATGGCCGATTCGGGACAGTGCACAAGGCACTGACCGCAATGGATGCACATCTCGGGATGCAGCAATTCGTGGGGTTCGCCCACACTACCGAAAATGGCTCCTGTGGGGCAGTATTCCTGACATGTGTCACAGCCCACACATTTGTTCTTGTCGATTTGAACAAAGAACAGCTCTTCTCCGTTCGCACCACGTTTCGGCACATTGAGTTCATAGTCAACGTGCGCCATTTTGACTCGAGTCATTGCAACCTCTCAGATAATAGCGATCTCTCCCCAGCCAAAAGGTCCGGAGAAGGGTTTGTGTGGTTTTGGGCCGCACTGAGCGCGGTAAGCGGGGATTGCAAGGTAATCAGCAACTGACCGGAAAGCATTCAGCTCTCTGATCCTGCAAGATCCTAAGCTTTTAACGTAAACTAGCAGAAAGATAGGTCAGAGGGAATAAAAATGCAAGGTATTTTCCAAATGAGCGAGTTAGCGCTGGCATTATTCCTCGCTTGCAGTCAACGGCGTAAGCTCCTTTTTTTGTAAGGTGCAGGCCCGGGCCGTGCTCTGTGGAATAACATACGTTGACAGAGTCATGCCTGAAAGGGAAATTCTCTTTCTTTGGATGTCTTATTCCTTGCTTCTTGCTCTTTCTGGCATTACTCAATCCTGGACAAGGCTTTTTTCAAACCTCGTTTGTCTGGCATGGGCATTGTCGTAATCTCAGAGAGTCTGTCTTGGCCAAAGCAGACTCATCCTTTGCGTCCCGTATTTCTGCAAAGGACAGCCAGCTCTCTTTCTGCTGGCAAAAATCAATTCGGCAGCAAAACGCAAAAGCCTTTCCTGTGATAGTTCATGCCCTCGACGAGAAAGGACGCAAAAAACAAAGGAATTTTTCTATGAAACATCTTTGGCTTGCTTTTGTCTTGGTCGTTTTTTCAAGCAGCACGGCTTTGGCCTGGACTATGACCATCAATACGGGCTCTGGCCGCTATGAATGCCGGCAGCTGGGAAGCGATCTCGAATGCCGTGTCAATGGCGCTGTTGTCGGCTGGGTCAAGCAGCGTGGCAGCGAAACGGTCTATACGGATAATCGCAACGTCCAGCTCGGTTCGGCCTTCAGACTGGGGAACGGCTGGCAGTTTAAGGGTCCCAGGGGTGCGGTCCTGGGCACTGCCCAGGCTGAAGGCAGCGACCGTATGGTTTACAAGGACGGTTCCGGCAGAGTGATCGGCTACGCCAAGCGTGAGGGGAGCAGAACAGCCTACACCAATGCCGGCAATACCGATATCGGCAAGGCGGATACCAGTAGCATGCCCCTGCGTCCTTTGCCCCTGGAGGCCTGGCTGAAAAAGAAGTAAGTGAAAAACAGAAAAGCCCCGTTCAAAGCGGGGCTTTCTTTTCGACGACGTCTGCTGCGCATCAGCTTGGAAGCTCTGCCTGGCACTCTTGTTTGTGGGATACTTAAGCGTGAAGAGGCCAGTGGACGGGAAAACTGAAATAGGTGTCCGGATAGGGCTCATCAAGTAAGGAAAAATGCCACCATTCCTCGCGCAGGGGAGCAAAGCCGTGGCGCAGCATCAGATCCCTGAGATAGTGGCGATTTTCCTGCTGCTCGGCTGTGAGATTGCCGACATAATCCGAACGTGAGCGCTGGCCGAAAAAGTCGAAATTACTGCCCATATCCATTTTACGGCCAAGCTTCATGTCAAAAAGCGTCAGATCCACGGCTGAACCACGGCTGTGGGCAGATTTGCGAAGAATAAAGCCGAGTTCAAAAAGCCGGTTTTTCTCAAGCTTGGGATAAAAATAGGGCTTCATGCGGATATCAAGGGGATCATCAGCCCAGCGTGAAAAGTGGTTGACTGCAGTCTGTGGCCTGTAGGCATCATAGACCATGAGGCGGAAGCCATGATCCTGTGCTTCGTCGCTGACATCCTTGAGGGTCAGAGCCGCTTTCTTGGTCATGAGCGCACAGGACTGCTCGTAGCCGTCAATGCGTGTGCCGATGAAGTTATAGGTCGAGTAATAGCGGATATCCAGAAGAATATCCGGGATGATATCGGACAAAAGGACAAAGTCCGAAGGCGTCTTGGACGGGACACAGGACATGGCGCAGGCCTTTTGCTCAGACCAGCTCAAAGAGTTGGGCCTGGGCGGTATTTTGATAGTATTTTTTGCGTGATGCTGCCCAGAAATTACAGTCCTGATAGCTGACATCGACCAGATCAAGCACCACGGGATCAAGACTTTCTTCATTGACCCTGAGAATGCGGCCAACAGCCTGGGCCACATTGGCCTGAGGCGTGGCGAAGATGACAGCTCGCAGATCAGGCACGTCAACGCCCAGCGCCATGACCCCGTACGTGGCAAGAATAATCGGGCTTTGGGCAAGGATGCTGCGGCGTTCAGCCTCCTTGGTCTCTCCGGTAAAAATGCCCACATCATCTGCGCTGATGCCCAGCTTTTCGCAGAGGAGGCCGTGCAGGGTTTTCAGCTGCTGGATGCGTTCGGAAAAGACCACAGTGCGCCTGCCGCTTTGGGCAATTTTGGCAATATGACTTGCCAGAAGTTCATTGCGTTTTTTGTCTTCAGCCAGGGTTGAGAGCAGCTTTGCACGTCGAAAATTGGCGTTTTGAATGAAGTTCAGTTTGTAGTTGGTCTTGGCGGCCTTGTATTTCAGAATATAGACATTGGGCTGCAAGAGTGTGTGCGCGCTGATGGCCAGGACTTTTTCCCCGATAGACAGCTTGTAGATATCCTGCAGGCCGTCGCGGCGGTTTAAGGTGGCCGACATGCCGATGCGGTACTGTGGTGCAAAGATGGAGAGTGTCTGACTGAAGCTTTGCGCAGCGGCCACATGCACCTCATCCCAGATGACCAGACCAAAGGCCTGACAGAATTCTTTGGGATATTTGTTCTTGGCGAGCGAGTGGATCATGCCGATGACGACTTTCTTTCCCTGATACTCGCAGATGTCCTGCTGGGCCTGGCCGATTTCTGAGGCCTGGATATTGGTGAACTGCTGAATGCGCTCTGCCCATTGCTGCATGAGATTGTCGCGAGGCACAATAATCAATGTTGTGCGGCCAATGGCCTGGAGCATGCGTAAAGCGCAGACCGTCTTGCCGGAGCCTGTGGGCATATTGATCAGCCAGCCGGTCGTGCCGGCGGCGAGCAGCTTCTGAAATTGTTCCACAAGCGGTTTTTGATTGTCCCTGAGCGTAAAGCCCTCTGCCATGGCAACGTCAATGGGAAGCCCCTGGTGGCGTTCATCCTTGAGATGGGCCGTTTCCTTGGAGAAGTCTTTGAGAAAAAGCGGAAAACCGAAATGGCTGGCTGTTTCTTTGACCAGAGGAATATGGATACTCTCTTCATAGCGTGAGGTGCGGGTATAGCTTTTGATCAGCTCGTCGAGATCCTCTGTGAGTTCGTTTTTGGGGACAAAGGCATGGGTTGAGAGGCGTATTTCACTATAGCGCATGGACTTGGTTCCCTTGGCTTCACGGCAGGTCATGCCAAGAGTAAAACGCCCGGCTCAGTACCGGGCGTTTTGCTCTTGTCTCAGGCTGAAGCCAGTGTCTCTGCTAGATCGCGATTGGTCATGGTGGCCACGGCTGAGTCGGACCAGACATTGACGCAGGTTTCGATCATGTCGATGATGGCGTAGATGGGCAGGATCACGCCGAGCAGATCAACCGGCACATTCATGGAACTCATCAGCGAAAGGGTGAGAAAATAGCAGCCCATGGGCACACCGGCATTGCCGACGGCCGCCAGGACGGCCACAAAGACCCAGACGCACATGGTGCCTGTGGTCAGCACGATATTGGCATTCTGCATCAGATAGAGCGAAGTGACGAGAATGAATGCAGCACAGCCGTTCATATTAATGGTTGTGCAGATGGGCAGCACAAAGCGTGTCACCTTGGGGTTCAGGCGGAGATTGTCTTCGGCTGAGGCCAGGGTCACAGGCAGAGTGCCGGCTGAGCTTTTGGAGAAGAGCGCCACAGCCAGAGCCGGAAACATGCCTCTGAAAACGGCGATGGGATTGATTTTGCGGGCCAGCAGAAAGAGGGGGATGACCACAAAGAACTGCAGAAGATTGCCGCCAATGACCACAGCCGTGTATTTCCCCAGAGCCCCGACGATGACGCCAGCTTCAATTTGCGAGACAAGCTGGGCTGTAAAGGCGCAAATGCCGACGGGCAGAATGAAGAGCAGGGCGCGGATGAGGGTGAAGAGCAGTTCCTGCAGGCCGCAAATGGCGCGGACGAGGGTTTCGCGGTTCTCTGTCTTGGGCATGAAGGCCAGGCCAAGACCAACGGCTGAGGCAATGATCAGGATGGAAAGCACATTCCCCGAAACAAAGGGCGCCAGAATATTATTGGGGATGACGGAAAGAAAATGCTCATAGTAGGAAAGCTTGCCGAGATTCTGGGGAATGGCGGCGTCGCCGGGAACCGGTACGTTTTCCGGAGCGATCCAGACAAAGAGCGCTAGGGCCACCACAGCTGCGCAGAGGGTCGTGGTCAGGGTATAAAAGATGGCGTGACCAAAGATACGTCCGGTTTCTCTGCGTGCACCAAGTTCTGCAAGGGTTGTGATGACAGCCAGGCAGATCACCGGTACGGCCACAAACTGGAAAAGCCGTGTAAAGGCCTGAGCAATAAAATTGAAGAGTTCATTGAGGGCCGGAATCTGCAGCCAGCCAAAGATGGCGCCAAAGAGCATGGCCACAAACCAGAAGAGCACCTTCAGCATATGGTTGTGTTTGGCGGTTTCATCCAGGGTTTGACGTGCCGCCTGCTCAATGCGGCTATGATTGGGAAGATACATACTGCACCTGTGCGTTGGCAAAAGGATTGCTGACAAGGACCATGGGCGTCCTTGAATCGTGTGAAAAAAGCACTGTCGAAGATCGCCAGGGCCTGTTTATGCCTTTGGATGGCATGGTAAGCCAAGGGCAGGGCTTTGGCAAGAAGACTGCCAAGCGCGCTGACTGTAGACACAGGGCGGAGATAGTGTTTGTTGATTTTTGTGCTCATCGGTAGACGTAGAGAAGGCGGCACAGCACCTGATGTCACTGGCCGCGGCACTCTTTTGCCCTGAGTGAGGCAAGGTACTGAGTGTCGTGATGTTCCAGCGCATTCCCAGCAATTGCCTGCGTGCCTGGATGAAGCCATAGAGACCGGCAAGTCGTTGTGACGCCTGCCTTGAAAGGGGAAGAGAAGCTCGGAGGCTTGAGGCATCGAGGCATGATCGGCCTAAGGTATGAGAGAGAATGAGAAGGCAGGAAGGGCTGAATGAGAGTATCCGTCACTGAGTATTGGGCATCAGGCCGACGTCAGGTCGGCTGTGATATAGATGCGACTTTCTGACTTTTCGCTTTCTTGACCAAGGCTGCCGTGCAAGGTTAGAATGAATCGTTTTGGGATAAGGTTTTGCTGCCTGTTTTTTGCCTTACGCAAGCCTCTGCGCCGCAGTGCAGAATAATTTTCTGTCCTTAACATTTCAGGGAAAAGGTATGCCAAAACGGACGGACTTACATAAGATCCTGGTGATAGGAGCTGGTCCCATTGTCATCGGACAGGGCTGTGAATTCGACTATTCGGGTTCTCAGGCGGTCAAGGCCCTGAAAGAAGAGGGATATGAGGTCGTTCTCGTCAATTCCAATCCGGCGACCATTATGACCGATCCGCATCTTGCGGATGCCACCTATGTGGAACCCATAGAGCATGAGACCTTGGCTGCCATCATTAAAAAGGAGCGCCCCTGTGCACTCTTGCCGACCTTGGGCGGTCAGACAGCCCTTAATGCGGCTTTGCGACTGGCCAAAAAAGGCGTGCTCGATCAATACGGCGTTGAGCTGATCGGAGCGCGTGCCGAGGTCATTGAAAAGGCCGAAAGCCGTGAACTTTTCCGGCGCGCCATGCAGAATATCGGTCTTAAGGTGCCGGCCAGCGGCATTGCCCACAGCATGGAGGAAGCACGTGCTCTGGCCAGGAATCTGCCGTTTCCGCTCATTGTGCGTCCGGCCTTTACCCTTGGCGGTACCGGCGGCGGTGTAGCCTACAATATGGATGATCTCGAGACGGTGGCACAGGCCGGCCTTTCCGCAAGTCCTGTCTCCGAGATCATGATTGAGCAGAGCGTGCTCGGCTGGAAAGAAATTGAAATGGAGGTCATGCGCGATAAAAAGGACAATTGCGTCATTGTCTGCTCCATTGAGAATCTCGATCCCATGGGCGTGCATACCGGTGACTCCATTACCGTGGCTCCCATCCAGACCCTGACGGATGTGGAGTACCAGCGTCTGAGAGATGCCTCCATTGATATCATGCGTGAGATCGGCGTGGAGACCGGTGGCAGTAATGTGCAGTTTGCCGTGAATCCCAAAAACGGTGATGTCGTGGTCATTGAGATGAATCCGCGCGTTTCCCGTTCTTCGGCCTTGGCCTCCAAAGCGACAGGTTTTCCCATCGCCAAGATTGCGGCCAAGTTAGCTGTGGGCTTTACCTTGGATGAGCTGCGCAATGACATCACCCGAGAGACGGCGGCAAGCTTTGAGCCGGCCATAGACTACTGTGTGGTCAAAATTCCGCGTTTTACCTTTGAAAAATTTCCCGGTGCCAAGGATGAATTGACCACGAGCATGAAGAGCGTGGGCGAGGCCATGAGTATCGGCCGGACCTTCAAGGAGGCCTTGCAGAAGGGCCTGCGCAGTATGGAAATCGGTGCTACGGGCCTTGGCTACCATTTTGGTCGTGAGCTTCCGTCCAAAGCCGAGATTCTTGAGCGTCTTGGTCATCCCAATTCGCGTCGCATTTTTGCTTTACGGGAGGCCATTCTCTCCGGCATCAGCGAGGAAGAAATTCATCAGGTCTCCTACTTTGATCCCTGGTTTATCCGTCAGGTGCGCGATATTGTGGAAATGGAAGCACAGATTCGCGATTACGGCATAGCCAATGATATGACCCCGGTGAACCGCGAACTATCGCAGATTCTGCGTCGTGCCAAGGAATTTGGTTTTTCCGATGCACAGCTGGCGGAAATGTGGAAGCGGCCGGAAGGTGATATCCGCCGCCTGCGCAAGGAACTGCGTATCACGCCTTCCTATTATCTTGTGGATACCTGTGCTGCAGAATTTGAAGCCTATACCCCGTATTACTATTCAACCTATGAGTCGGGAGATGAAGTTGCCATCAAATCCTGCCGCAAGGTGCTGATTCTTGGCGGCGGTCCCAACCGTATCGGTCAGGGCATAGAATTTGACTACTGCTGCTGTCATGCTTCCTTTGCGCTGCGTGATGCGGGTATCTGTGCCATCATGGTCAATTCAAATCCCGAAACCGTTTCCACCGACTATGATACCTCGGACAGACTGTATTTTGAGCCCCTGACTTTTGAGGATGTCATGAATATCGTGGAACGGGAAAAGCCTGAAGGCGTCATAGTCCAGTTCGGCGGACAGACTCCGTTAAATCTTGCTGTTCCCTTGATGCGCATGGGCGTACCGATCATGGGTACCAGCCCCGACGCCATTGACCGGGCTGAAGACCGTGAACGCTTTCAGGCCTTGATTCAGAAGCTTGGTCTCAGGCAGCCTTCCAACGGCACGGCCATGAGCCTGGAGGACGCCCTCGAAGTTGCCGAGAAAATCACCTATCCCGTCATGGTGCGCCCAAGCTACGTTCTGGGCGGCCGGGCCATGGCCGTGGTCTATGATGCTGAAGAGCTGACAAGCTATTTTGCCGAACATGTGCCCATGAAGCCCGAGCATCCCATTCTCATCGACAAGTTCCTGGAACATGCCGTGGAAGTGGATGTTGATGCTCTGGCTGACGGCCATGATGTCTATATTGCAGGCATCATGGAGCATATCGAGGAGGCAGGTATTCATTCGGGCGATTCAGCCTGTGTGCTGCCCTCGTTTTCGCTTTCCTATGACCATGTGGCGAGTATCGCGGCTCAGGCCGAAGCCCTGGCCAGCGAGCTGCATGTGGTCGGTTTGATGAATATTCAGTTCGCCATCAAGGGCGACGAGATCTATATTTTGGAAGTCAATCCCCGTGCCTCACGCACGGCCCCCTTTGTCTCCAAAGCTACGGGTGTGCCTTTGCCCTATCTGGCCACACAGGTCATGCTGGGCAAGAAACTGTCGGAGCTGGATCCCTGGAGCATGCGCCGCGGCGGTTTTACCTGTGTCAAGGAAGCTGTCATGCCCTTTGGGCGTTTCCCGGGCGTTGATGTGATTCTGGGACCTGAGATGCATTCCACAGGCGAGGTCATGGGCATGGGATCAACCTTTGCCGAAGCTTTCCACAAGAGCCAGCTTGGTGCCGGGCAGATCATTCCCCAGAGCGGACGGCTCTTTCTTTCGGTCAATGAGCGCGATAAACCCTATCTGCCTGAAGTGGCCGGCATGTTCAGGGATCTGGGCTTCACCCTGCTTGCCACCAACGGTACGGCGGCTTTTCTCAAGGAACACGGACTTGAGGTGGAAGTGGTCCGCAAGGTCTACGAAGGTCGTCCCAATATTGTGGATCTGATCATCAACCACGAGGTGGATCTTGTGGTCAATACGCCTTCGGGTAAGAAGACCGCACGCGATTCCAAGGCCATCCGCCGCACGGCCTTAACCTACAATGTTCCCTACTGCACGACCCTTGCCGCAGCTAAGGCTACAGCCACCACCATTGGTTCCATGAAGGGCGGCTTACATGTGGAAAGCCTTCAGGAATACTACGCGCGTCAAAGTGCGCAATAGGGATCTGAAGGTCTGCGATGGTAGAATTGGGGACAAGGGAGAAAATCAATGAAAGCAGTACTCGTGCTTGAAGATGGGTTTACGCTTGAAGGCACATCCTTCACAGGAACCTTTGAAACCGGGGGTGAAGTCATTTTTACCACCGGTATGACAGGCTATCAGGAAGTACTCACAGATCCCTCGTATTATGGTCAGATGATCTGCATGACCTATCCTTTGGTGGGCAATTACGGCATAACCAAAGAGGATTATGAATCGGAACGCATCCATGCCAGTGCCTTTTTGGTCAAGGAATGCTGTAAGGAACCCTCCAACTGGCGTTCAGTCATGTCCTTGCCCGAGTTTTTGCAGAAGCATGACATTGCCGGCATGGAGCATCTTGATACACGCGCTCTGACAAGGCATCTCAGGCTGCATGGGGCCATGCGCGGCAGGATCTCCTCGCTTGATCCCAACCCGGAATCGCTGCTTGAGAAGGTTTTAAAACAGCCTCCCATGGAAGGGCAGAATCTTGCGCAATATGTGGCCTGCCAGTCACCGTATATTTTTCTTGACGAGGCTAAAAAGCCCGTGACGCTCAATGCTGACGGTTCCTATGCCTGGACCGGCAGCGGTATCCCCCTTGCGGTGCTGGATTTTGGTATCAAATGGAATATTTTGCGTCTTTTGCGTGCTCATGGCTTTGAGCCTCTGGTTTTGCCGCCTGCCTTCAGTGTCAAGCAGGTGCAGGCCACAGGAGCCCGTGCGGTTTTTCTCTCCAACGGACCTGGGGACCCTTCGGCCTTGCGGGATGAGATTGCCAGCGTGCGCGAACTGATCCGCGCAGGCTTTCCGGTCACAGGCATCTGTCTTGGGCATCAGCTGATCGCCCATGCTCTTGGCGGCAAGACCCGCAAGCTCAAGTTTGGCCATCACGGTTGCAATCATCCTGTCAAGGAACTGGCCACGGGCAAGGTTGAAATCTCTTCGCAGAACCATGGCTTTGCCGTTGAACTGAATGATCTGCCTGACGTGGAAGTGACCCATCTCAATCTCAACGATCAGACTGTGGAGGGCTTGCGCCATAAGCGTCTGCCGGTGATGAGTGTGCAGTACCATCCTGAAGCGGCGGCAGGTCCTCACGACAGCCGCTATCTGTTCACACGTTTTTACGATATGATCCAGAAGGCCCTTAAGTCCGCATAGAACGCGGAATAGACCAGGATGTCCCTGTTTGCTCTTGCATCTGAACAGGCTCTTGGAGATGTATCTGGTTTTGTTTGCTTGCACGGCGAATCCCTGAGATCCGCCAGAAAACTTTAATCTTGCCGAGGAGCGTGCTATGCGGAAACTCTGTTGTCTTGCTCTTGCCCTGTGTCTTTGGGCGGTCTGCGCAGAGGCAGGGGAGGTCAAAACACCTGCCAACTCCAATGCCGTGGATATTCTGACGGGAGAACTTTGGCAGAAATCCTCACCTGAAGAAAAACGGTCCTTTATCTTTGGTGTGGATACAGCTGTGACGGTTGAGTACTATGTCAATGACAAGGTTCAGGAAAAGGCAAAAAAATCGGGCAAGAAAGCCAAGCATACGCTTTCTCCCTTTGAAAGAGGCTGGATGAAGGCCTTGCATGAGATGCCCCGCAAGGATCTCATTGCTGCCATCGATGCCTGGTATGCAGAGCATCCGGACAAAATTGAACGACCTGTGATGGCTGTGGTTTGGTATGAAATCATTGCTCCCCGCCTCAAGGGAAAAGAATAAGTGGAGTTCACTATGGGACGTATTCTCGCTGTTTGTCTTTTAGCGTCTGCCCTGGTTTTTTCTGTTGTAGCCTGCACCAATACCCAGAAAGGTGTCGCCGGCGGTTCAGCCCTGGGAGCTGCTGCCGGTCTTGGCATTGCGGCTGTCAGCGGCGGCTATCTTGGCTGGGGAGCCCTGGCCGGAGCGGGCGTTGGTGCCTTGGCCGGCGGTATTGTGGGTAAGCAGAAAGATAATTATGAAGATGAAGAGCGCTATCGCGAAAGTCATCACCATCATCACTCGCGCTATGACGACTGAGAAGGCATTCGTGCAAACAAAAAGAGGTGGCGAAAGCCACCTCTTTTTGTTTGCTCTGAGATCGAGGAAATTGTGTTCCGGTCAGGGATTTTGATGATTTTTTTGAGCCCTTTCCTGCATGCCAAGCGCCACGGCTTCACGCACATGGGCCTCGGAATCCTGTGTTACGCCCACATCAGTATAATAGAGAGCACCGCTGGTCACGCCGATTTCATCCTGAACATCCACAAAACGCTGCCAGCTGCTTGAAAGGCCGAAGAGCACGGGCGAGAGGTAGTTGAAAAAGACAAAGAGCGCGAGTACCAGGCCCGTGAGTTTGAGCCAGGCATGAAGACGAGATACTTTGAGCGATTCCATAAAGACCTTGTTCTGAAGGAAAAGGCTGCCGGCAAGCGGCAGCCTTTCCTTGGCAAGTTAGATCTTGGCCGTGATTTCGGGGAAGACCTTGTAGAACATGAACCAGGCCATGAGCAGGGTGAGCAAGAGGTTGAAGCTCTGGCCGCAGATATAGAGGATGATGGGCTTGCCGCCCTTGAGATAACTCTTGAGTTCGCGGAAGTTGGTGGTCAGACCAATGGCTACAAAAGCCAGGGCAAAGAACCAGCCGCGGAAGGCTCCGCCGACCTTGTTGGTGCCGTTTTCAATAAGAATGGTCGCGGTATCGGCACCCAGGTTGGAGCAGATGATCGAGCAGATGATCGAAACACCGAGGAAGCCCAGGACGAACTTGGGGAAACGATGCCAGATTTCCATGGCACCAACTTTTTCGCCGGCCTGCTTGTGCACCTTCGTTGTGAAGTAAATGGCCACGAAGAAGGCCGTGACACCGATGAGCACGTTCTGGATCATTTTGACGGTGGCAGCGACCTGCATGGCCTTGGGACCGACAAAGGCACCGGCAGCGGCCACAGCACCTGTGGCGTCAATGGTACCGCCGATCCAAGCGCCACCCAGAATTTCCGGCATACCGCAGGCCCGGATGATGGCAGGCAGAACAACCATCATGATGGCCGTAAAGGTCAGAGAAAGGCCGATGGAAAGCGTCAGCTCTTCTTTCTTGGCCTGAGCAGCAGCGGCTGTGGCAATGGCGGCAGAGGTGCCGCAGACGGACATATCGGCAGAAATAACGATATTCAGTGTGGGAGAGGGAATTTTCAGCACTTTCTGGCCGAAGATATAGGTGCAGACCAGAACGATGGGCGTGACCACCCAGGCCACGAAGATGCCGGGAATACCGATGGCCATGAGCTTGTAGATGAGCACGTCGGCACCAAGCAGTACGAGACCGGTCTTGATGAAGTACTCAACCTGGGCACTGTATTTGAGCCATTTGGGGGTACCAATGGTATTGGCGATGAGCATACCAATGATGATGGACCAGATTTCGGCGTTCATGCCCCAGCCTTTCATGACGTCCTGCTTGCCCATGATCTGAGCGAGCACACAGACCACATAGACACCCAGAAAGCCGAGGAAGAACTTGACGGGATTGTAGCCCATGAAGCAGGCGCCAATGGTCACAAGCACACCCAGGCCCAGGCCCAGGCCAATCAGAGAACCATAGCGGTTGAAGGGCTTCTTGATTTTTTTGGCCACTTTGCCAGTTGCGCCCTTGGCCTTTTGCCAGGCCTCGATGGCCTCACTCGCCTTGGCGTTCAGAGCCTCATCCTTGAACATCACATCGGCCGCTGCAGCCTGTGCTGTCTTGGCATTGGCCAGGGCATCGGCTTCGGCTTTCTTCAGTTCATCGAGCTTGGGTTGAATCTTGGCGTTGGCCTGCTTGGCAGCTTCTTCAGAAAGATATAGTGAATCCAGAGGATTGGAGTGCCAAGCGCCCGGAGTGGCCAAAAAGCCCAAAACAGTTTTGAGGAAGGATACGTCTTTGCCGGCGACCTTTTTCAGGTCGTCTTTGGCTTGATAGAATTCAATGGTCTTGAAGGGTTTCGATTTTTCCTGCGCAATTGTGTTGAGCAGAGGACCGCTTTTGGCATCAAGGGACGGGCGATTGCTCATAACCACGCAGAGAGCAACTGCAAGAATGAACAGGCCGAGCCATATCGCCCAGTAGTCCTCTTTTTTCCAGAGGTCTGACCATTGCGATTTGGCACGGTCGACCACGATGTCAGAATTCTGAGACATCCGATTCCTCCTTAGAAAAGGTAATACATGACAATGAACGGACCTTAGGCACTTTTCAGCCATCCGTCAATGTGCAAGTCGCGTCCAAGGCTTTGTTTTTGTATGCAGACAGCGGTTTTGACCCGAAAAGCTTCACTTTTGTGAGTGAAAAAAAAGCCCTGCGGATGCTGCAGGGCTTTTGCATGCTATGAGCCTTGTTTGGTGGGCAGCGGCTGAAAGCCCAAGGCGATTTTTAAAATGTTCTCGGTTAGGCACAGACAATCTTCAAGACCTTTGGCAGTTTCATCATCAATTTCAAGCGGGTAGCTGGGGCCATGCAGGGTGGTGATGGAGGTCTTGAGGAAGGTGAAGAGGGAGAGAGCCATTTTGGCGTATTCCCTGCGTTGCTGGCTTTCACGGTCAAAAACAAGTTGCGGTAGATTTTGCATAGTTTTTTCAGCGTTCCTTGTGCTTGGTAACGCTGCCTCCCTTGGTTTTTTGCAGCATAAGGACATTGCCATAGACACGTCGTTTTTGAAGAAACGGAAAAAAACAGGCTGCCAACGCTTGTGCGCAGCAGGGACTGCAAAGATGGGGGGGCTTGGGCTGTAGGCAGTGTTCGCGGTATCGCTCTATGCACTGTAGCCAGGGAGGATTGGAGGGAAAAAGGAAGAGAGATTTGTTGGGGCACCCTTTGCGGGAGCTTGAGTCAGGGAGAAGAACAGGTCTTCGAGGCAGTCAGAAGTCTTGTGCCAGAGTATCTTGGCAAAGACGAAATTCTCTTCGAGAGAAGCAATTAGGCTGAGAGTCCTAAAATGTCAAGACCTATGCCGTTAAAAAGCTGGCTTCTTGCTAAGCTTGGAAGAGCTGGCTATGTAAAGAGGAGATCCGAACGAAGAAGCTTTTTTTTCGCATTTTCTCTGGACTTCACGAGGTGTCCTATGGAGAAGCATGTATCCTCCATATCAGATGCAAAGCATTCCCTGATACGGGCTGTTGTGGCAGTTCCCATTGCTGAAGCAGCAGCCAGGGAGCTGGAATCTTTCCTGAACACTCTGAAAAATAAGGCCTGCCTGCGTTGGGCGACGCAGGCCCAATTCCATATTACGCTGCGCTTTCTCGGAGAGCAGACGCAGGAGATCATAGATCAGGTGCGTGGAGTCCTGGCGCATTTGTCATTCAGTCCTTTTGACATTGAGCTTTCGTATGTGGGTGCCTTTCCCAATATGAGATGTCCTCGCGTCCTCTGGCTGTCAGGCAAGCAGGGCATGAAAGAGCTGACAGCTCTGGCTGAAAGCGTGAACAGGTCTCTGGCTGAAATAGGGCTAGTCCCCGAGAAACGAGCTTTCAAGCCACACCTGACACTAGCCCGCACCAATGGCATGGCCTTGCCAGCGGAGCTTATCGAGGCATTGAAAAATGCCCCAACACTCCTTTGGCGTTGCGACAACGTTGATCTCATGCGCAGCAATCTTACTCCACATGGAGCGGTTTACTCGAAGATCCCGTTGTCTTAGGGCAGGAGTGATTGTTCACAATCAAGCTATGGGCTTCACAGTGTCGCAGCTCATGAGCTCCTTGTTTTCTATCTCAAGTTGAGCGATATAGCCAATACTCCCTTTACTGTTAGTCTGCTATCTGGAAGTTAGTTATGTTTTCTAAAGATTTGATTTGCTTAGTAATAAGTATTGTGGTTGCATGTGTATTAATATTTTTGACATGCTTCTATTCAATGAATAAAAATTTTGATCTTAGTTATAAGAAAAACCTTCAAATACAAGCTAACTTTGTTAGTGCATATATCTCAGATGAAAAAGCAAGGCTTTATCTAGAAGCGACATCTATAGCAGACTCTAGTATTATGAGATATTTTTTTCGTGATCATACACAGCAAGCGTATGATAATTTAATACATTATATTGAAAAAAAATATGAAGTTAATGTTTCTACAGTTGTTGATGCAAATGGTATCGTCTTGTTTGGTGGTGAAGATTTGCCTGCTGGTTATAAAGTTAAATCAGATTTTATGCTTCAGGCCCTGCATGGTCTAGCGATATCAGATATCGTTAATTTTAAAAAAAGGGGGCTGTGTATTTGTGCAGCATCGCCCATAATTATTGACGAAGAAATAGTTGGAGCAGTAATGCTTGGAGATCTCATCAAGACTAATCATTTAGTTGATAAAATAAAAATGTTATCTGGCTTGGATATGACGTTTTTTGATCATGATACACGGGTTTCTACAACTATTATTCTAGATGGTCAGCGCGCGATTGGCACAAAGCTTGAAAACTATGATCATATTATAGAGATTGTTGAGAAAAAGACAATTTACAATGATGATGTTGATATACTTAGTGTTCCTTATAAAGCAATTTATTGGCCTTTGCTCAATAATAATGGTGATAGAATTGGTTTGTTATTTCTTGGCAATAGACAGGAAGAGGCCAGACAAAGAATAGTTTATTCGTCTTTAGTGTGTTTTATTATTTCTGGGTTTATTTCTGTAATTATTTGTATTTTTTGTATTTACTTCTTTAATGGTGTTGTTAATCCATTAAAGCAGAGGTCTATAACTGATAAGCTTACTGGTGTCCTTAATAGACACGGCATTGAAAGTCTTTTTAATATTGCATATAGGCGAAAGAATGGAGCTGGCTCTTTTATTCTTATTGACTTAGATAATTTTAAAGATATTAATGATACCTTGGGGCATGCCGCCGGTGACCAAGTTCTGAGGCGTACTGCTAATGTATTAAAGGCATTCTTTGATCATTATGATGTTGTAGGTAGGTTTGGTGGCGATGAGTTTATTATTTATGTGCCAGGCTTAACAGATAATACAATAATAAGAGATAAGATGAGAAGTCTTGTTAAGTTACTAAGGTATGGTTATAATTTAGAGGGCAATGACACACTCTTTGTGACTGCGAGTATTGGCGTCGCAGTTTGTCCAAAGGATGGTAGTACTTATCGGACATTATTACATAACGCTGATTTGGTATTATATGAAATTAAAGAAACTGGCAGAAATGGTTACGGCATATGCGGAGAAGGTCGTTGCTATTAAAGCGTATTGGTCGTAACGTTTTTTGAGCGAAGGCGGCAGCTGTCGCTGCTCAAAGATAACTTTTATTGCCTATAATATAGGAATGTGATTTCCTATCTCTAGTGCAGAAAGAAAATAAATAGTAATGATTGGGAGCCTAAGCTCACAGGCAAGAGAGTATGAAACTATAAGTACAGGCATCAGACGAGACTTGTGAGTTCACTTGCCTGGTTGAGCAGGCGGCTTGCGCCGTGCTGTAAAAGTTCCTTGGCTCCGCGGAAACCCCAGGCAACGCCGATGGCAGTCATCTGTGCGGCATGAGCCGTCATCATGTCCACGGAGCTGTCGCCGATAAAGAGACTTTTCTGAGGATCACAGCCCAGTTCGTCGAGCATGGCGAGCAAACGGCGGGGATCCGGTTTTAACGGAATATTATCCTTGCCCCCGTAAACACGGGCAAAAGGAATCTGCGGAAAATAGTGAGCAATTAAAGCCTGTGTCATGGGCTCTGGTTTATTGGAGAGCACACAGAGTGAGACCTCTTTTTGCGCAAGAGAGGCCAGAGCCTCGGGAATGCCAGGATACGGTTTGGTGTGTACGCAGAGGGCTGCAGCATAGGCTTCTTTGGCTGCGTTCAGCAGCTTCAGAAAACGCTCTTCAGGCATGGGCAGGGCATTGCTTGGCAAAGCGCGCTGAACAAGCACATAGAAGCCGTTGCCAACCATTTGTTCGTAGCTTTTCAGCGGATGAACGGGCAGGCCGAAGGCGGCCAGTGCTGTATTGCAGGCTGCGCCGATATCATCGAGCGTATTGAGCACTGTGCCGTCAAGATCAAAGACGAGAGCTGTTTGCATGTTCACTCCTTGGCTTGTGGAGGTAGGCTTGCAGTCTGCATGAGCTTTTGCTTCACTTCTTGTCATAACTGATAAAACGGGTATGATGCAAAAAGCTTTTCCGGCCGGAATACAAGCCATGGCTGGACGAAAGGTCAGGCTATTCCGTGCCCCTGCGTGATGTCGTGCCATGCTTTTGGCAAAGGTTCGAGATTGTTTTCCTTGGAATTCGACGGAGGCAGCAGTTCCATCTCTGCTCAGCAGAGGTCTTCACGCTGATAATATCGATGATCAAGAATGTTCTTTCCATACGTGAGCTGGGGGAAAAGACGTGCTGGATGCTTGTGCAGCAGGCCATTGGCATTCCCGATGCCAAGATACGCACGGACTTTCTGACCGAAAAAGTGGCTGTGCTCTTCTTTGCCCAAACCTCTCTGCCCGAGCGGCTCTGTGTGTCGGCGGCCATTCGTCAGATGGGCGGTTCTGTGGTCTATGAGTCCGATCCCACAGGTGATCACTGGCGTCATGAGCTGCATCAGCATCAATTGCACCTTCTGCCTATTTTTGATTTTTATGTCGACTGCGTCTACCTCTACGGTATTCCCATCTCAGCCTTCAAAGGGCAGGAGGTTGGCGTCAAATTTCCCACCATCAATGCCGGCAGTCCCGAGTCCCATCCCGCCCATGCTCTGGCGGACATTGCCTTTATGCTCAAGAGTTCGCGCTATTTGAACTCCTTTCCCTGCTGCTGGCTTGGCACCCCCAACGGCACACTCTTCTCTCTGATTGCCGCTACTGAATGGTTCCCCTTCACGTTGCGTATTGCCGTGCCTGAAGGCTATGACAGGCAGTTCCTTCAAGGTCAGATCGGAGATACCAAAAAAGTGGAGCTTGTCGAGACCAAGGAAGAGGCTCTGCGCGATGCCAGGTTCATTTTTATCGGCAGCAGGTCAGGCATCAGTTATCCTGCAATCAAGGATTGGGAAATCTCGTCGGCTGTGCTGAGCGGGGCCGACAAGCAATGCGGCCTCTTCCTGGCTGCACGCCCCATCAATAGTCTGCCCGTGGCTCAGGAGCTGATGTCCAGTCCTGCCTCACTGCTCTTGCAGCAGTCAGAGTTTCGGCTGCGTATCCATAAGCGCATTCTGCACTATGTCTTTAATAATTGATGAGTTTGCCTCTTGCATGGCAGAAAACGGCATGTGCTGCTCAAGATTCCCTGGCGTTTTGCGCAGGGAATCTTTGTTTTCAAGCTGAGGCTGTGAGCTGAAAGTCAGCGTGAGTCCTGGTCCAAGCTTACGGCCAGCCCTTTGCTGGTCAGAGCTTTGGCCTGGACAGTCACAAGCCCGCGTGTGGGTGCTGTCTCATTGCTTTTGATCAGGGAGCAGGAGAGATAGTACTGACAGACACCTTTTTCCCGTTCTCCGCCTTCTCCTTCCAGCACAATTTGCAGGAGAGCGTTTTCGTCGAGAAGCTTTTGGCGGAAACGCCGGTTTTTCTCCTGAAAGAGCTTGCGCAGTTCACGAGCTCGTCTGGCTTGTATGCTTTCGGCTACCTGGTCAGGAAAAGAGGCTGCAGCCGTGCCCGGTCTGGGGGAATAGGGGAAAACGTGGGCGTAGGTGAAGGGCATGGCCTGGCAGAAAGCGAGGAGCTCGGCGTGATCGTCTTCCTTTTCGCCTGGAAAGCCGCTGATCAGATCACAGCCCAGGCCAAATCTGGGCCAGAAGGCCTGGATGCGCTCAAGAGCCGAGGCCAGATCCTGGGCCGTATAGTGCCCTCGACCCATGCGGCGCAGGATGCGCTGACTGGCGTGCTGCAGGGAAATGTGCAGGTGCGGGCAGAGCATGCGGCAGGCTTTGAGGACCTGAAGGCCACGCTCATTGAGCTGTGACGGTTCCACGGAGCTGATGCGCAGACGGGCACGGCCTGCGTAATCACGGGCCAGTTCATTGTCCAGGTTTTGCAGCAGATCCCAGAAGTCTCCCAGCTGAGGCTGATCCCGGCCGTACTGTTTGAGATTGATGCCTGAAATGATCAGCTCGGCGTAGCCCTGGGCGAGCAGACGTCTGGCCTCTTCCACAACCTCGGCGGCTGAGCGGCTGGCAACGTGATGGCGCAGGCTGGGCACAATGCAATAGGTGCAGCGGTGCGTACAGCCGTCCTGAACCTTGAGCACCGGTCTTGCCCGCTGATAGTGGCTGATCTGAAAGGGTGGGTAGGGGGACTCTTCAGGCGGGGGAAGAGGTTCTGTGTCTGCCTGCTCAAGGCCAAGCTCTTGGAGCAGAAGCTCAGGTTACAGCAGAAGCGGTGTTTTTGCCTGTGGCAGGATGAGATCACAGGCTTTGCTTTGGCTTGTAGACTCGGCAAGCAGACGCGCAGCACAGCCTGTGAGTATGAGTTTGGCCAATGGCGCCCGGCGTCTGAGCCTTGCCAGCATTTGGCGTGCATCGCGTTCACCCTTGGCTGTGATGGCGCAGCTGTTGACGATAATGATTTCTGCCTGTTCTGTTGCCTGGCAGGCCTGGGCACCAGCACGCAGCCAGGCTTCACGGATAGCCTGACTCTCATATTGATTGACCTTGCAGCCAAAGGTCATGATTTGAAATTTCCAGGTCTTTTGCATAGGGCAGGGGCTTGCGCCATGTGGCGTGACAGCGTGGGGCTCTTTGGGGACTCTAAAGGTTCGTCCTTTCAGGGACAGGACGGTTTTGCGTGTGAAGACTTTTTGGCGTGTACTTGGATTTTTTTGCCTTTTGTGCCATGCACAGCCGCTTTGGGCTGTGTCCATTCCTTTGCCTGTCGAGGGTCAGCTCTGGCCGTACGCTGACCAGCCCGGTTTTCAATCAGACGATGCCCTGAATCTGCTCTGTTTAGCGCAGAGCTATCCGGACATTCAGGGGCTTGAGCAGACAGACGAGGGCCTTTGGCTTGTTCTGACAGGTGGCAGGCGCGTGCTCTATGCCGGGGAACGAGCGGGGGAGCATGACTATCTGGATGTGGATGTGCGCACAAGCATGGAGCAGCCCTACCGCTGTGAACCGGAGCGCCCCGGAACGCCACCTGGCTATGCTCCCGGACGCCGTCGCTGCTATGGCCTTCTGATGGCCCTCTACGGCGGCAATGCCCGCGAAGTTGCCCAAAGGCTGATGTCCATCCACGCCCTGGGACAGACCTGGGCCTTTGCGCCTCAGGCAGCCCGTGCCTTTTTACGGGCCGCAGCCGTCATTGAGCAGAAGCTTTTGCTCCAGCCTGAGCTTGCCCGCTGGCTCAAGAGCTCAGGCACCTTTCTCTGGCGGCGCATAGCCGGGGAAAAGGTTCTCAGTGCCCATTCCTTTGGCATTGCCTTTGATATCGGTCTTGCCTGCGGTGCAACCTACTGGCGCTGGTCGTCGCTTCAGAGCCATCCCCTGCAGCAGACCTTTTCTCCTTTGCTTGTGCGGGCTTTTGAAGATGCAGGCTTTATCTGGGGCGGCAAATGGCATGAATTTGACCTGATGCACTTTGAATACCGCCCTGAGCTGATCTGTAAAGCCAAACGTCGGGCAAGGGGGCAGACTCCGTAGATCTTCAGAGCCCTGCCGGCTGCTGCCTGGCAAGCCAGCTGACCAGGGTGTCTGCATCGAGTTTTGTCTTCCTGGCGTAGCGGTGCGCGGCATTGCCATTGAGAATGAAGTCTGCGCGTTCGCCGCGGGCATTGGTGACCACGTGCCAGGCTCCCGGCTGCCCCTCCTGATCCGAAGAGCCTTCCCAGTCCAGAAGCCAGTCGATCAGTTTGTCCCAGAGAGCCTTGGAGATACCGCTGCCACGGCTGAGCACAGAGCTGTCACTTTCCGGATTGTGCAGCAGGGTCAGTGCCTGATCAGCATGGTATTTGCGCACATAGCTTGTTAAGGCCTGACGCACGCAGCTTAAGCCGGCTTTTTGATCCACGGCAATAACCCAGGGACCTGCTGTATTTTTGTCCGGCAGGCTGCGGAAGACGAGGTGGCCGATGGCGCTTGCTCCGTCGTAGGCTTCCGGCTGAGGACCAAGAGTTTTTTCAAGACAGTCAAAGGCCAGGCTGTAGCGCATCTGCGTGACAAGACGGGCATCCCAGAGTCTGCCCATGATCGCTCGTCCTGCTTTTTCTCCCAGGACCAGGGGGCAGAGCGCTGCGATGAAGGGCACAAGCAGACTTTGGAAGAGACGCTTCCTGCCCAGGGGAAAACCCAGAAGCGTCTGACTGTTCTCTTTAACGGCAAAGTGCGGCTGCCTGAACCTGGCAAGATTGCTCTGAAGTTGTTGATAGGCCGTATTGAAACCTTCCTGCTGCCGGAAAGGGGAAGAAGCCGCATGGGCTTCAAGCTGGGCCAGAGCCCGCGGCCGCCAGAACTGCTCTTCCCAGTAGGGAAAATCAAGGCTTGCTGCCCGCAGCAGGCAGAGCAGGGCACCTTCGGCCACAGCGCGTTTTATCAGGCAGGGATCAGGTCTGTCTGCCTTGGCGTTCTGTAGGACCGGCAGAAGATCGTGCAGACGCAGGAGGTAGTTGGCCAAATGCTTGGGATGGGCACCGCCCAGAGCATCGACAAGATCAGCTTCACGCAGTATGAAAAAAAGGGCTTTGGGCAGAATATTGCTGCTGAGAAGCCTGTGCGTGACCAGGGCAACGGCTGAAGACGCCGTATGTTGCTGACCTGTGGGGGTGTGCTCGTCAAAAACGAGCAGAGGTTTTGAACCGCCATTTTGTACTCCGCCAAGGCCAAAAACTGCGGCTTTGGACCAGCTCTCGCGCACCAGGGGATCGTCCTGGGCATCGGTGAGAACGGTTTCCAATAGGGGGAGATTGCGCTGTGCCTCAGGCAGGCAGGCGCGAAAAAGCAGCATGGCGAGGTATTCGTCCAGGTGCGGACGCAGATGCGTGGCGAGTAGTTCTACGTCCCTGGCCTCTTTGGGCAGGATCAGGGCGCACGGTTTGAGAAGATCGTGCACAAAGTCTGCGGAAAGACGGCTGATGCTGCTAAAAAGTTCTGGCTCATCGGCCGTGAGCGTTGTCAGCTGCAAGATCGTTGGATCGGTCATGGTAGGTTCCCGTCGCGCAGAAAGAAGACGTTTTTGCTGAGGCTGCCTTGGTCAGGCATATTGTGCTCAATGGCCAAGGAGATTGCAAGTCTGAATCGTAAACCAGAGGAGGCAGGCTGAAACAGCCTGATGAACTATGCCAAGTGATACTGTTAAGGACGAAGAACTGGCCTTTGAGGAGAGCGAGGATCAGGACGAAGACGAATTGTGCGAAGCAAGCTACACTTCGGATTTTGACGACGATGATCCTTCGGCTTTTGTCTGTGATCTGCCCGAAGATGAGGCTGCAGCGTATAAGCAAAAAAAAGCATGAGGCCAGGGGCCCAGGGAAAAGGAAAGCGGCGTTCCTCAAGAGAGCAGGAACGCCGCTTTTTGTATCGGCTGACGAGAAGCGTAGTTTTTAGCCGTGACGGACTCTGTCGTGTTCTTCAGCTCTTTTGGCATTGTTGAAACGATCGAGTGTGCCCACGAGATAGCCCGTGATACGGCGGATGCGCTGAAATTTGACACCTTCTCCGATCAGGGGAGCTGCTTTGGTTTTTTCTTCCCCTTTGAAGAGATCTGATTCCATGAGCATGGCAGGCATTCTCCTTTTTTTGGTCTGAAGATATTTTACGGGGCTGCAAGGCAGCCGAGCGAGTTTTTTGCAAGACGTTTTCCATTGCTTACAGCAGAAAAGTATATACGTTACTTTTGCTGTCTTGTCGAGCATTTGCGAGAAAAATTTTAGAAAGGCCCGGCCACAGCGGCTTTACGCATTTTTTCCTGCTGCCGGGTCAATGTCGCTGAAAAAATGCAGGCTGTTTTTGCCATTGGCCTTGGAAGCATAGAGAGCAGAGTCTGCGCGTTGGTAGAGCTCGCTGTATTCCGTGGCGTCCTGTGGGTAGAGCGCAATGCCGATGGAAGCCGTCATATGCCAGTCGCTGTAACCGTCGGTGCAGTCCATGTCGAGAGCTGCACGCAGTTTCTCAGCTTTTTCTTTAAGCCAGTCAGGGCTGGCTACGGAGATGAAAATCACAAATTCATCGCCACCGATGCGGCCGATAATGTCGTCGCGGCGGAAAGAGCTCTGCAGGCGCTGGGTAAACTGTTTGAGACAGAAATCGCCAAAACCGTGGCCAAACTGATCATTAATCGTTTTAAAATTGTCGATATCCAGGATGAAGAAGGCGTAGTTTTCTGAGGGATCATGCGCCAGCCGGTCGAGAATATTTGTCTCCAGAGCACGGCGTGAGAGACAGCCGGTCAGGGAGTCGAAGCGAGCCTGAATTTCGTTGGTGATCTCGGTATTGATGTTTTTGGCGTAGAGGTACATGTGGATATCGCCAGTTGTGGCGATGCGGAAGAGATGCTGGTCAAGGCGCACCCACTCAAAGGGATCTTTCTCCGAGGCATGGAAAAGGCAGTCAAAATGGCGGTTGACTTCACCTTTTTCAAAAGCCTGCAGAATCTTCTCGCGGGCAAAGAAGTTCAGGAAGGGATCCTGAAATTCGCTTTTGATGCAGTTTTTGGCCAAAAGCTGAATGCTTTCCGAATAGCTGCGTATTTTGTCATCCAGGGACGTAAACTGCTTGTGCAGGCTCTGGGATGAGAAACGGTCGCGGCTGACATTGATCTGATAGATGCTTGTGTATAAAAGCTGGGTGGCTTCGCGGAAGCTTTGATTCTGTTCTTTTTCAACGTGAATCGTCTTTTTCAGTGACAGCACCAGGCTGCGCAGGGCATCGGCCAGGACGCCCAGCTC
This sequence comes from Desulfovibrio sp., assembly GCA_017613715.1. Classification (GTDB taxonomy): domain Bacteria; phylum Desulfobacterota; class Desulfovibrionia; order Desulfovibrionales; family Desulfovibrionaceae; genus Desulfovibrio. The sequence goes on from JAGADH010000180.1 coordinate 46,404, forward strand.
GTCATCGCGTGTCAGATAGAGCATCCTGTCGAGATCGCCTTTGGCCACATCGTGGGCGTAGCGACTGATGAAGGAAACATCAGATGTCACAGAGCGGAGTATGACCGTCAGCAGGATGGCCACAATCAAGGTACTGGCCAGCGTCAGACCAATGATCAGGTTGCGGATTTCTTCGCCATGCCGTTCCACTTCCTGGGCATCAATACAGGAAACAGCAATCCAGCCTGAGGTGGGTTCCATGTGGTAAGCGACAAGGCGTCTTTTGCCCTTGGAATTGTAATAATCGGTCATCAAGCCTGATTCACCGGGAGAAAGCTGTTTCATCCACGGTTGGTGGTAGAACATATTGATGGTTTGAACTTTTTGAAAATCAGGATGCGCGAGCATCAGTCCGCTTTTGAAGTCGACGAGATAGGAATAGCCGGTATTGGCCATGCGGACATCGTCGATGGTGTCGGCGGCAAGCCATCGGCACGGAATGATAAAATAGACCACGCCGCCAATATGCTGGCTATTGTTGTAGACCGGGGAAGCCACCATGATGCATTTTTCGCCTACAGAGCGGCTGATCTGAGGGCGAGAAAAACTGGTGATGCCCTGCAGAGCCCGTTTGAAATAGAGGCGGTCGTGGACATTGACTTTGCCGATCGAGGGACTGTGGCTGCTCGCAATGACCTGACCCGTCTTGCTGGCAAAATTGATCTGAATAAAGGTCTGATAGTTGCCGGGCATATTTTCAAAGAGTTCCTGGACAACCTTCAGCCTTTGGTCAAGCAGGCTTTGGTCTTGGTCGGGATTCTGGAGAACGTCGGCAAGATCGCGGATATAGGGTAGCTGGGCAATGGAGCGGATATTGTCGATGTAACAGTTGGCTATACTGCGGATGTTCTTGGTGAGGATGATATTGCCGTCCTGGAGCATGCTCAGCGTGTGGCTTTCAAATCTCTGAACGACAATTTCTGAAATGAACAGAGCACCCAGCACTGTGGAAGTGATGAGTATGGAGAGTGCTGGAATGAGAATTTTATTGAGCAACGTTGTCTTCATCAAAAACTATCAGCGTTGAGCCTTGGAGTGGCATGACCTGCGGGTTATGCTTGGGGCCGGGGAAGAGACGCTGCCTCCGTTGTCTATCATACCTGAAGAAAACCTGCTCTCTTGAGAAAAGTTCTTCGAGCGTGTGGTCCATGCTGTGCCGATTCTGTCGGACACGTGGCACAGCTTGGGTGGTAGTTGCGTTTCCAAAAGAACGCAGCGTTCAAAGTTCAGAAAAAAGCAGCAGTAGAGTTCATGGCTCAGAAAAGCATGACATACAAAAAAAAGAGCTCTTTCGGCGTTTAAAGAGCTCCTTTGGACAGAATGAGCGTTCCTTAGCCCTGACCTGTGGCTGCCGCCTCATCCACAATCCAGATGAGATCACCAACGGTCGGGTGAACATGCTGGGCCGGCAGCGTAGGCGCGTCGAGAAGATTGAGAGCCTTGGAAAGGACAGCGTGTTTTTCCTTACCCGTGACCAGGAACATGCAGCAGCGGGCATTATTGAGTACAGGCAGGGTCATGGTGATGCGGTCGGCCTTGCGCTCTGGCACATACTGGTCGATGACAAGGCGTTTGTTTTCAGCCATAGCCGGGGAATTGGGGAAAATAGAGCCTGTGTGGCCGTCTGCGCCCATGCCGAGGATAATAAAGTCGAAACGTGGGAAGGCCGTGTCGCTGATGCCGAATTCCTGGCGCATCTGTTCTTCGTATTTGGCTGCTGCGGCCACGGGATCACTTTCTCCGCGCATGCGGTAAAAGTGGGTGGCCGGTACCTTGCTCAGAAGTTCCCGTCTTGCCAGACCATAGTTGCTGTCGGGATGTTCCGGATCCACACAGCGTTCATCCACAAAGAAAAAGGTCATTTTGTCCCAGGGCAGCCTGTCTGCCCAATCCGGGGCGGCTAAAAGACGGAAGAGGGGAATCGGCGTGACTCCACCTGATAAGGCAATGCGAAAGACGCCACGCTCCTCAATGGCTTCTTCACAGGCCGCAGCCAGAATATGTGCGGCGCGTTCGGCCATGGTCGCCGGGTTTTTATGAATGTGCAGCGATAAGTGGATCGAACGGACAAGACCCTGCATAGGAGCCTCCTTCACTGAGAACGTTCTGAAACGGCATTTCCACGGCAGAAAAGCCGGAATTACGATATCTCTGTCAAAAGGACCGCCGCTGCGGCCTGATTTTTCTTTGCTTGGCCGACTATGCCACAAAACAATGCAACTGAAAAGGGCGAACGCCAACAAGCTGTTTTAATGCTTGCCTTTTGGCGCTTCCTGAGGAGTTGAGAAATTGAAAACCTCCATGTCGCAGAGTCCTTCGGGATGGCCGTCTTGATGCTTGGAGCAATTGGCCAGTGTTTCCGGCAGAGGATCTGTGTGATAAACACGGGAATTGCTGAGGGTCAGGGTACGCCAGGTGGCGGAGCAGGTCAGGGGGCCTGCGGCAAGGATTCTTTTGCCCTCATCGCTTGTACCGTCGAGTTCAATGGTCCAGCGGTAGGAGAAATCCTCGCTTGGTCCCGTGGGATGAACAGCATTGAGCTGACGCTCAAGCAGCAGTTCGCCCTTGGTATTGGAGATCTGCGTTGTGGCATTGACGTTTTTGACGGTCAGGCCTGTCTTGTTGCGGGCCAGCAAATGCACCACGATGAGCAGGGTGCGCTTGTCGGAGATGAGACCTGCCTGACAGGAGCAGGACTGGATTTCCATGGTTTTGTGCATCTCCTGCACCACTTTTTTGGATTTGCGTATGAGCAGATCGCGTTGAGCGCGCAGGCGTTCTTCGAAAATGGCACGGAAGGTGGTAACTGTCTCATGGGCGTTGAGAAAGTCGCGTACCATCCAACCCTCAGAGTTTTTGGTCAGGCCGAGCACAATGGGAAAACTGCGTTTGAGGAGAGGATGCTCGAAGTGGGTAGTGATCATTTGCGATGAGCTATCCACATGACGCAGAGTCATATTGCGTACAAGCTGGGGGATGACGTCGGGCGGCAGCACATAGAGCGGTTTTTGCAGCAGTACAACGGGATCATTGATCAGGTGATCATCGTTGCCTTCGGGCTTCTGACGAAGAATTCTGAGCATCTGGACTTGGAAGAGACTACTGATTTTATCTTCCTGATCGGGCCCGGCCAGGAAAAAAGGGAAGGTTTTGGCGGTTTCCTGGGCAAGATGCTTGGTAATAGTTCTAAAATCCACAAGATGGGCCAGCTTTTCAATATTGGCGGAAGCAAGAGCTGTCTGAAACGTACCAAAGGCGTATTCCGGTGACTGGCGGAACTGATAGTAGCGTACGCCAAAGACCGTGGCCAGGCCCAGCAGTACGGAGAGCAAGGTACCCAGAATGATCCATTTATATTTTTTGATTTTTTCCTTGATGGTCTGCACTAGCTGCATGGTTTGCTCCGCACTTGAGCCGCTTGGGCTGCAGGCTTATTCGTGATTGGCTTTGCATTCGAGAACCGGTTCAAGACCGGTCATCTTGCGGAAACGGGTGGGGAGAATGAGAGGCGTCAACGTGCTCTTGGGTGACATGTCCAGGCGGATGGTGGTCCAGGCTCCCAGGGGAATGCGGGTTTTCCAGGTGTTGAAGAAAAGCTTGGGCCAGAAGCGTCTGAGCGGTGCAAAGGCGAAGAGCAGGGTACTTTTGGTGGTCAGGCAGCCCCGGTCGGTACGCAGCAGCATACGGCGCACGTGCCACCAATTGAAGCTGCCAAGGCTGGCCGAAAGACCCTTTTGCAGGAAACAGACCGGTGAGGCACTGTTCCAGAAGGTCAGACACAGACCGAGACTTGCCACGCGACAAGCTTCATTGAGCACGTCTTCAAGGATCTCACTGTCGTTTTCTGCCTTAAGATGGAGAACAACCCAGTCGAAAGAAGCATTGTCAAAGGGCAGGTCATTGTCCTGAGCGGCAAAGATTTCGGCATGCCGGCCCATACTTTGGGCTGCCAGCGTGCGGAGACGAAAATTCAGTTCTGTGGCCGAAACATCAAAACCGGCATGCCATAACGATTTTAAAAAACGGCCGTCACCACAGTTGATGTCGAGTAAGGTCTTGCCCCGGCGCCGCCAGTCGGCGATGCTGGACTGAAGGAGTGCGTTCTGGATGCGGCGGATGAAGAGTTCGTCGGGATTGAGTCTGGTTGAGCGCATGGCAGTAGCCTGAGTTTCCCAGCAGCTTCTGCTTTTGGGCATTGTGTTCCGAATCAGCAAAAAGATTCAGTTGCTCTGAGGACGGCAAAAACGTAGGCTAGCGATACAGTACGGCAAGAGACAGAAGATCGATGGACGGTGAACAGGATATTTGGCACGGCCAATTTAGCTTAAATACGCCATCTCATTGCAGAACGCAAGGCTCGCTGCCATGGCTTGAGAGGCCGGATGGCGGAGAAAAAAAGGAGATCCTGATGGAAAAAGAGAAGCGGAAAAGCGCCAAAAGACCTTGTAGGAGCCTCTGCTGGCTGCTGCTCTGTCTTGTCTTGTCCTTTGGTGTGGCTGAGGCATCTGAGCTGGCTCTTGTGTCGCCCTGTGCTGCCTTGCTTTCTCAGGAAGGCGGCGTATTGCGCGTACAGCAGGAGGCGCAGGTCAGCGAGCGTAACGGTCAGAGCAGCATAGCGCTGCTTTTGCCGGCTCAGGCGGAAAATATCCGTATCGAAGTCGAGGGCGCAAGCATTGTGCAGGAAGAGAGCTTTCCCTATCCTTTGCAGCCCACAAGCGGACGAGCAAAGCGCGCCCGTGAGCTTGCAGAGCATCTGGAAGCTGCCAATGTGCGCCTGACCTTGCTCAAGGAGCGTCTGGAGATCTGGAACACGGTTCCCAAAGACCTGAAACCGGCGGACATTGAAGCCTGGGACAGCAAGAAGATCCATGTGCTGGAGACGCTTTTGCCGGAAAAAAACGCTCTTGAGCGTGAAATCCGCGAACTCAAGGAAGAACTGAAAAACCTGCCCGGCGAGGAGCGCTTTGGCAAGCTTGTCAGGCTGACACTGAGAGAAAAGGTCAAGACCGCGCATCTACCGGTTACCTACAGCTATTTCCTGAAAAAGTGCGGCTGGCGTGCCCATTATGCCTTTGCCATTGCGCCTGAAAAAGCCAAAAAGTCCGTTTTTGTGCGGCTGATGGCTCAGGTCTGGCAGGAAAGCGGTATGGACTGGACAGGAACAGAGATCACGCTGGTTACGGGCAGCAAGGGCAAACTCATGCCTCCGGCTCTGGCCAACTGGATTCTCGAGGCCCATGAAGAGCGTCCCAAGGGGGGCAATCGTGCTCTTGTCTACGAAGATGCTGTTCCCATGGAGGTGGAGTCGGCCCGTGCTGCCCGTCGTGCGGAAAGTCATACTGCCGCCACTCAGGATACCAGTGGCATTTACGCCAGCTGGCTTCTGCCTGCCCGCAATCTTGAGCAGGGAAAAAGCTCCATGCTCATTTGCCAGAAAGAATGGGAAACGCCGCTGCTCTGGCTTGCCAGGCCAAGCATCAATCAGGGGCAGGTCTTTCTGATGGCGCGGCATGAGATAGCTCAGGGTGAAGTCTGGCCCGATGGCGATGCGGTCTTTTCCGTTTCAGGTCAGGAAACGGGCCGTGGCCGTTTCACTGTGCGGGGACCAGAGCTTACGCTGTATTTTGGCTGCGATCCGCGTGTCAGTCTCGAAGTGGTGCAGGATAAGCAAAAGCGTGGGGAAAGCGGTTTCCTTGGCCGGGACAAGACCTGGACCTGGGAATGGACCTATATCGTGCACAACAATCACAGCGAGCCCGTGCATCTGCGGCTTGAGCGACCTGAACCTCAGGTGGTGCAGGAGAAGATTACGGTGAGCTTTGAAGACAGTCCAAAGCCTGTTGTTGATGCCAAAAAGCACGTTCGTGTCTGGGAGCTGGATCTTGCCGCAGGCGCCTCGCAGAGCATTCGTCATGCTTTGACCATTAAGGCCCCTGAGAATATGGCGTTTTACCCCAAGGTGCCCTAAAAAGAGCTTTGTCCGAGCTGCCTGCCATGCGGTCAGGCCGGACAAGGATGGTTTTTTCCTCGCGGCAGAACACTTGACAGAAAATTGAAAAATGGTGACTTTTCAAAACTAAGCAATTTTTTTTTGATAAGGTTTTGCATGCTCTGCAGGCAGATAGGCTTGTTCTCCGCGCTCTCTGAAGGAGCTGCTTTTCAGGTCAGTGCTTGCGGGAACGCGGCGTACACACTACTCAAAACGGGAGATGGCAAACGATGCGCACCAAGATTGTCTGCACAATAGGACCCGCCTCACGGTCACGGGAGCGCCTTCTGGCTTTGGCCAAGGCCGGGGTGAGTGTTTTCAGACTTAATTTTTCTCACGGTGTTGCTGCAGATTTTGCAACGACCATAGAGAACATCCGTTCTGTGGAAAAAGAACTTGGTCGTCCCATCACCATTATGCAGGATCTCTCGGGTCCCAAGATCCGTCTTGGTGTCGTTCCCGACGGGGGAATTCAGCTTGAAAAGGGCGCCCGTGTGCTTTTGGGACCTGAAGCTTCCAGAACCACGGAAATGCCCTATCTTCCCTTTGATCATCCCTTGATCCTGGATCATTTGGAAAAGGGTGACCGCCTGGTGCTTGCCGACGGTGGACTGCAGTTCACCGTGGATGAACGCCGCAGTGACGGTCTGGTTGTGCTGATCTCGGAAAATTCAGGTCTTGTGACGTCGCGCAAGGGCCTGGCTTTGCCCGGCAAGATCACCCGCGTGCGTGCCCTGACGGATAAGGACAAGACTGACCTTGAAGCTGCCCTTGCCCTGGGTGTGGACGCTGTGGCCATTTCCTATGTGCAGACAGTCGATGATGTGCTTGAAGCCAAGGAACTGATAGCCAAGTGCGGACGGCGGGTACCTGTTGTCGTCAAACTGGAACGTCAGTCTGCTGTGGATAATCTTGATGCCATTCTCCAGGAAACCGATGTGGTGATGGTGGCCCGCGGCGATCTTGGTGTGGAATGTCCGCTGCCGCTTTTGCCCATGTTGCAGAAGAAGATTATCGAAGCCTGCAACCGTGCTTCCAAGCCCGTGATCGTGGCGACTCAGATGCTGCTTTCCATGGTCAACAGTCCTGCTCCCACCCGTGCTGAGACTACCGACGTGGCCAATGCCGTACTCGATGGTGCCGACTGCGTGATGCTCTCCGAAGAAACGGCCATGGGCAATTTCCCAGTGGAAACGGTGCAGTATATGCAACGCATCACCACAGAAGCAGAAAACCTTCTGCAGGAGCGTTTTTGCCATAAGGAACCTGGCAAGGATAAAGGCATTCCCGAATATTTGGCCTATTCAGCCTGCATTCTGGCGGACAAGGCCGGTGCCTGCGCCATTGTCTCCCACAGCCTGAGCGGCAAGAGTGCCCAGCAGGTTTCGGCGCGCAGGCCCACGCAGGCCATCTATGCTCTGACACCGGAATATTCTTCAGTGCGGCTTTTGAACTTTGTCTGGGGCGTGACTCCGATCTTTGTGGAACATCCGGAAGAAGAGACAAGCCATCTTCTGCGGGCTGAAAACTTCATTGCCGGCAGTTCCGATTTTGCTCAGGGTGACTGTGTGGTCATTACCGCTGGTCAGACAAGAGGAGAGCAGACACCGAGAGGTACCAATCTCGTCAAACTTTTTTGGAAATAGTAGGACACATGTCGATCAATAATGAAGATTATTTTCAGATAAATACTGAAATTCTTGAAAGTTTTCACAAACACAGACCACCTTTGGATCTTTATGTCTTCAGGGAGAATATCGGCGTTCTTGAGCCGTTTTACCGCAAGGGTGGACGGCTGACGGATGCGCAGGTGTCTGAGCTTGCTGAAATCTGCGCAAACGGCAATCTCTTTGTGGCGCATTCTGATAAGAAAATCTACGAGGCGTACATGGTCCGGCAGCTGGATCTTGTACTCCTTGATCCCAATATGACAGAAGGGGAGATTGCCGAACTGTGCATCGTGGGGATTGCCCTGCGCTTCAGCAGTTTTTATGAACAGCCTGTGCCGGATATGATGCAGTTTCTCTACCATGATGTCATGGTTGTTACGGAGTACCTCTGGCAGGACAAGCATCGTATTGCACCCTTTATGCGCCGCTTGTTTCGGAAGGCTGAACCGGCCAGACATGCTGTCAATACGATGATAGTGGGTACGTGGCTGTGGATGCAGATGAATCAGGACTATAGTCGTAAGGAACTTGACCGAGTCATGCTGGCTCTTGTGCTGCATGATGCGGGCATGTGCAAGGTGCCGCAATTCTATTTGTCCAAAAAAGGCCGGCTGACGCAGGATGAGTGGGATAAGATGTCCAAGCACACTGTGGCATCGGTCAAACTCATGCAAAAATGCGATCTGAAGTTTGATGAACTGATCAGGGCCTGTTTTGAGCATCATGAACGCATGGATGGTTCAGGCTATCCGCAGCGTACGCGTGCAGGGCAGATCAGTGTCATGGGCAGGTTGACAGCTCTTGCCGATTCCTTTTCAGCCATGATCTGCGATCGTGCTTACGCCAAAGCCAAGAGTCCTGAACAGGCCGGCAATGAGCTTTTTGCAGACAGCCGTTATGATCGCACCATGGCCAGTATTCTCTCCACGGCCTTTGTTTCCGGAGGGCCTTTATCCTCGCTCACTGACGTGGACAGCAAATTGGAAGCGTTTAAAAACAGTCAGGCCTAGACAGCAAAACCGCCTGGCAGCTCTTTTCAACGATCTTTTTTCCCTTGATATGAGAACCTCCCGGTCAAAAACGGGAGGTTTTTTTGCTTATGAGTCCAGATTATATGGGTGATAAGGGGAATTCAGCTTACGCTTTCTGCTTTTTCACTCCCATTGGGGGAGTTCTGTTTACGCTGTTATGAGTGGCCCAATGTCAAGTTCAAAAAAAGGCTTGTACATGCTGGTTTGCGGACTTTCAAAGCCTTTCTGTCCTGATCCGGCTGACATTCGCTGGCTATCGGAAAGAGGAAGCACGCACTTTTCGTCTGCCTGTCACAATTCTCATTGACATGAGCCGCGTTACGATTACATAAGGTACGAATAGTACCTGCCCCCCCGCGTTGAGCGGAAAATTCACATGTCCATGTGAGGGTCGGCAGGTCTTTTTTTTGCCCTGAGTGGCGTGGATTTCCGAAAAAAAAACGGCCGGGTTGCTCCCGGCCGGTCATCAGAGGGTATTAGATCTGAGTGTCCATGATGAGCTTGAGCAGTTCGCTTGGCACTTCCTTGGCGAATCTGTCACGCACAGGCTGAGTTTTTTGGTAGAGCTCGGCCTTCTGTTCAGGGGTGAGCATGTGGATCTGAATACCTTTGTCGCGGAAGGCCTGCCAGGCAGCTTTTTCCAGTTTCACGGTTTCTGCACGCTGCCATGCGAGAGCCTCATGAGCGGCCTCGTTGATGATCTTCTGCTGCTCGGGGCTCAGGCTGTTCCACTTTTTCTTGTTCATCAGCAGAATGTGCATGGAATAGTTGTGCTCTGAATTCATGGCGAATTTAAGCACTTCGGAGTGCTTGGCATCGTTGAGCAGAGAAAAGGTATTGCCTTCGGCGTCTACGCTGCCCTGCTGTAGAGCGGTGTAGGTATCATTCCAGGCAACAGGTACGGGCTTCATGTTCAGCGTGGTGGCCACGGCCACTTCCACGGGAGAGTCCGTTGTGCGGCACTTCAGATCCATGAGGTCGGAAACGTCGTTCAGGGGTTTTTGGGCTGAAACAAAGTTGCGGTAGCCGTATTCGCTGAACATGATGGTTTTTAAACCAATGCTGGAGGCCACATTGTCCAGGGCCTTGCCCAGTTCCCCTTCATCCAGAGCCTTGTAGAGTTTTTCCTGGTTCTTGGGATCGGTCACATAGGGCAGGTCAATGGCCATATAGGCCTTGGAGAAGGTCGCGAGGTTTGGCGAGGAGCTCGAAGACATATCCAGTGTTCCCGTCTGGGCGGCTTCAGTGGCCACACGGTCGCTGCCCAGCTGGCAGTTGCCGAAGATCTGGATTTTGATCTTATTATTGCTTTTCTTTTCCACCAGTTCTTTGAACTTCTCATAGCCCACGGTGACGTTATTGCCAGGCGCCATGGGGTGACCAAGGCGCAGGATGATCGGTTTGTCGGCGGCGACAACAGTCGTTCCTATGCCAAGGGTCAGTGCCAGGCAGGTCAGGCCGGCCAGGGCGGTAGCGTATAAGGCTGTACGCATAGCTGCTCTCCTATGCCTTGAAGGGTGAAGCGAATACGTTCTGCAGTACCATTTTCCCCGTTTTTCTGCTAGGGGAGAGGATTCCCCAAAGGTTAAAGCCTTCTTTGGGAAGCGTCGTGGCAGGACTTGGCTTATCCACGTCCTGGCCGCCTTGCAGCACTGTCTTTGTCCTGAAAGCGGGAAAGAGCTATTGTTTCGAAGCCGGCTTCTTGCCAAAGACAGGTCGAGAGGCTACTTTAATCTGTCTGTGAGCGTGGGCCTGCTTTTTTTGCGGCCTGCCGCTTACGTTTCTTTTTGCAGGCCAGGATGAAGCACTGAGCTTGGCATTGTTTGGAAGTTTTGCCGTCTGATCATGAGATCTGACGCTTTTTTGATCAAGAGAGGAAAAGAAATCAGGGGCAGCGTTTCCTCCCTGGCCAATAGGTCGGTCTTTCCACGCTGATATTTTCATGGCAGACATTTTCTCAGCACTCAAAACGGCAGATATTCCGGTTCTTGTGGGCGTCCTTTCTTTGCTCGGGGCACTTATCTATTCTCTTGTGCAGTTTTGCAGGCGTGGATGGTAGTCATGGTCGTCGTCGATATTTTGATCTGGGTTGCGTATTTTGCCGTTTTCATCTGGCTGTTCCGAAAAGGCAGCGGACACGATGTGATGGTCTCGGGCAAAGTGGGATTTGGCATTCAGGCCTTTGCCTTTGTGGCGACCTATATTTCAGCCGTGGCCCTCGTGGGCTTCGGAGGACTGGCATATCAGTACGGCATGCAGATGCTGCTCGTGGCTGCGGGCAATGTCTGGCTTGGCACCTGGATCGTCTACCGTTATCTCGCCTGGCCCACGCGTGTCTGTCAGCGCAATCTGGGTGCCCGTACGCCCGTGCAGCTTCTTGCCAAAGGCCACAGAAGTCCGCTGCTTGGGCGCTGTTTAGCGCTGATTTTTGCTGTTTTTCTTGGTGTCTACGCCTCAGCTGTGATCAAGGGGGCTGCACTGCTGCTTGAACAGATTTTACCCTTGTCTTCGAGTCTGCTGATCTGGGCTGTGGCACTGCTTGTCGGGCTTGCGGTCTTTGTGGGCGGACTGCGTGGCGTTTTGTACACAGAGGCCATGCAGGGCTTTGTGATGCTCATTGGCATCAGCATGCTCATCTTTGCGGTTTTTGACAAAGTGGGAGGGCCGGTGAGCGGCATGTTGCAGCTTGCCGCCCTTGAGCCCACGAAGGCAGCTAATACGGGTTTTGTACAGCTCGCTGCAGGTGCCGAGGGCTGGTTCATCATCTCTTTGGTTATTGTCACCTCTGTTGCCGTGTGGGCTCAGCCTCAGATGATTCAACGTCATTTTGCCCTGGCTTCCTCCCATCAGGTGGACAGGATCACGCCACTGGCCATGTTCGTTTTGACTGTGCTTGTGGGCGGAGCCTATTATGTGGCTTCTCTGGGGCGGCTTTTTCTTCCGCCTGTCGCTTCACCTGATGCCGTGATGCCCACCATGGTCAAAATGTTGCTTCCTGATGTTGGTCTGCAGCTTTTTGTGCTTGCCATTGCTTCAGCCTCGCTCTCCACAGCGACGGCCATTTTTCACATCGCCGTCAGTGCCATAGCCGAAGATTTGCCTGGCTCCAAGGCCACACGTCCCCGCTGGCTTTTGGCCATCGCCTTCATTGTTTTGCTCAGTGCAGGCTGTGCTCAGATCAAAGGGCAGATCATAGCTATGCTCTGTGCCACCAGCTGGAGTGTCGTCGGTTCCGCCGTTCTGGTCTGCTACGTGGCTCTTGTTCGCTTTGGCCGTCGTAGTACCCGCGCCGCTTGGGCCAGTTTCCTCCTGGGTTTTGGCAGCTGTATGCTCTGGTATCTGATGACAGATCGTCATTTTGCGGTCCTGCCGATGCCGTGGCCGGCATTGAGCAAGATTCCCCCGTTTTTTGTGGGTTTTGGCTTCTCCCTGCTTGGCTGGATTTTGGGCTGGCTGCTTGATCCCGAAGCGCGTAAGAATTCTCACTTCTGGCCGGAGGAAGCCGCAGGTTCCCCACAGGTTCTGAAAAAGCCCTGATGCGAGGAGCGTTTTGAGGATAAGCAGTACGAGAGCTTGCCTGTCCCCAAAAGCTCTCGTTCCGGACTTTGTTTGCGAAGAAGGCGGAGAAATCCGCCTTCTTGCGTTGTGTCCTGGTCAAGTACGAAAATCGAGGTTGCGGAGCTGACGCTTCTTCTGAAGCAGGCCGCAGCTGGCGACGGGCTCGGAGGGCGATTATGGCAAGAATATGAGCAAATGATACTGTCTCAGGCTGCTTTTTGGGGGCGAGGTCCAGTATTGTGCTTATAGAAGGTAGCGAATGCTCCCTGCAAAAGTGTCTGGTTCGCACAAAGATGCAGAGAGGAAGTGGCAGACATACCGGCAAATATACCAATGTTTGACGGTCGGGGGCTGTGGCGGCTGTCTGTCACCACAGACCTGCTCAACGGATTAGGCCCCTCTGAGATAGTATTTGTTTACCACGGCTTCCCAAGAGTTTCGCAAAGGCTTAGGCTATCAGCAAGTTGTCGAGAGCCAGGGATTGAGCGTCAGCTCTGTCCAAGCTGGCCTGGCAGTATCAGTTTTTCTTTGGCAGGAAAGCCTGCGTCATAGGCTGCAAATTCCTGAGGATACTCTTCAGCCACGAAATAGGCTTGTGGCGTTGCGTATTCGCCTGTCACACCGTCAAAGTAGCCTGGCATTAATTCCTTGCACAGGAAAAAGTCCGCCTCCACGCCTTCCGCAAGTCCGTGATATCTGATGCCTCTTGACGAAGCCAGAACGAAGCCGCTTTTTCCGTAGAAAGCAAGGTTGCCCTCAAAGCATACGGCCTTGCAGCCTAGTTCAGCCGCCTTGAGGAGAGAATAGTCCAGAAGCTTTTTGCCCAAGCCCTGTCTTTGCAATTCACTTGTGATACAGATCGGTCCCATGGTCATGATGGGAATCTGCCTGCCATCATCGGCGCTCAGCGTCGTTCTTACGAAGACGTTTTGACCAATGATTTGACCATCCTTCTCCATCACAAAATCAAGTTCGTGTACAAAATCCGGATTATCTCGTAATTTTTTGAGCACGAAATGTTCAGTACAGCCTGGTCTGTACACATTCCAGAAACTCTCCCGTACCATATTCTCAACAATTCTATAATCTTCTTTTTGCTCTAAACGAATAGTGATATGGCTTCTGTCCATAGTTTTTTCCTTATGAAAATGGCTTTGTTAAGGCTGATTGGGGATCTGAGAGATGCTTTGGCAAAGCTGAGCCAAGAGCTGCAACGCTCGTGCAATGAGAGCCTGCCGCCTGCTTTGGCAGGCGCAAGGCTTTTTTTTCTGCCTGGGACAAGTCCAGCGCCTCAGGCAGCACAGACTGAGCTACGCTTTGTGGCCAAGAGCCCTGCACGCTCAAGCTCTTTTTAGGTGCAAAGCGCTTGCGAGCGCAAGCGACATTTCCTTTTTTCCTTCCTGACAATGCCTCTTTCCCTCCTTGATAATCAATAATCCCCACGCTCTGCTTTGAGACACCTCTCCCTCTGGTGTCAATCATGATACGCGTTCATCCCTCAAGCTATGGTTCAGGCTTTTTGGACGTAAAGCCGCTTCAGCTGGTACTTGGGGGGCTCTGAGCAAGCGTGCGCAAGCAAGTCCCACCTTGACACAAGGGGTGAGGGGAGGCATAGTGGCGAAAAGTGGAAAAAAGGGGTTTTTTGTGGTGACACAGTCCTTCTTAAGCACACATTACCGTACGCTTGACAGCAAAGGCCGCATGATACTGCCGCCCGAGTATCGTGAGGCTCTTGCGGCCGATGTGCAGGAAGGAGCTGAAGCCGGTTTCTGGCTTACGGGTTTCTATGGGCGTCTTGTGGCCTATCTGCCCAAAAACTGGGAAGTGATCATGGGGCAGCTCTGCAAGATTCCTTTTACGCACGTCAAGCTTTCCCATTTTAAAACAAAGGTCCTGGGTCTGGCCTCCTTTATTACGTTTGACGGCCAGGGCAGGGTACGCATACCACAGCCCCTGATGCGCGAAGCGGGCCTTGGCAAGGATGTCATTCTTGTGGGCATGGCTGACAAGTTTGAGATCTGGGATCAGCAGCGTTTTGATAATATCCTGACCACTGAAGACATGTCCGAGGCTCTGGCCAGCACAGGTCTCGAAATTTCACTCTGATGCAGGCTGAAGACCGCCATATTCCCGTACTTCTGCAAGAAGTTGTGGGTTTTCTTGAGCCTTGGCGGGGAGGTCGTTTTCTCGACGGCACGCTTGGTCTGGCAGGCCATGCCGAGGCCGTGCTGGAGCATGGGGCGGATGAGCTGCTCGGCCTTGACCGCGATAGCGAGGCCCTGGCCCTTGCGGCAGAGCGGCTGGCAGCCTATGGCCCTCGCGTCCATCTGCGGCACGGTGTCTATGCGGATTTTCCCAAGTATCTTGCCGAGCTTGGCTGGCAAAGCCTTGCCGGAGCGCTGATCGATATCGGGCTTTCCTCCATGCAGATCGACAGCCCCTGCCGCGGTTTCAGCTTTCTTGCCGACGGTCCCCTTGATATGCGCATGGATGCCCAAAGCGGCCAGAGTGCGGCAGAGCTTCTGCGCAGCCTAAGTTTTGAGCAGCTGCGGGATATTCTGGCGCGTTTCGGTGAGGAACCCAATGCTGCCAAGATAGCGCGGGCCATTGTGCAAAAGCGTCTCACGACACCCATCACGAGCACCTCCCAGCTGGCCCAGCTTGTGGAGCAGTGTTATCCCCGCCAATGGCGTGAGACTGCGAGAAATCATCCCGCTACGCGCACCTTTCAGGCCTTGCGCATGGCGGTCAACGATGAGCTCGGACAGCTTGAGCGCTTTTTAGCGGCCATTGTCCGTTATCTTGAGCCCGATGGACGCCTCTGCGTCATCACCTTCCATTCTCTTGAAGACCGTATGGTCAAGCAGGCCATGCAGCGCTGGAGCAGGGGCTGTCTTTGTCCTCCCTATGTGGACCACTGTGTCTGCGCTCATCACCCTGAAGTCCGTCTGCTCTGCAAAAAACCTGTGCAGGCCCAGGCTTCGGAACTGGCGCGCAACAGCCGGGCCAGAAGTGCCAAATTACGGGCTGTCGCCCGACTGACTTAGCCCTGGCGAGGCTTTTGTTTTTTTGAGGTCGTCATGCAGCACAATCCTCTTCGTGATCACAGGCGTCGTGGAGGACGCGGCTGGATTCTAGCCTTTGCACTCGGTATTTTGTCGCTTTTGATCATGCTGTTGATTCACGTCTGGATCAATATTGAACGTGTCGACACATCCTATTTCATTACCAGAGCCAAGCAGGACATTGACGAACGGCAGGAGCATCTGGTCAAGCTGGAAATCGAACGTGAGCGTCTTCTGACGCCACATGAGCTGAAGCAGAAGGCCATGGGCTACGGCATGCACGAAGCCTATCCTGGACAAATACGACGCCTCGACAAGTGAGCAGAAGATGCGTTGGAGAAAGAGAAAAGTCGCCGAGCGTAAGCGTGGAGCTGTCTATGTGACACGCAAGGCACCTGAAGTTCCCAAAGCGGAAAAAGTCGAAAAGCCCATGCCTGAATGGGCTAAACGCATTGATTGGTCGCGTTTTCGCATCATCATCGGAGCCGGACTCTTTTGTCTTTTTTGGGTGGTTTTGTGGTTCAGGGCCTGCTATCTGCAAGTCGTTATCGCGCCAGAGCTTGCGGCGAAGGCTCAGATCCAGCACGAATTCATCATGCAGGTGCAAGGCAAGCGCGGAACCATCACCGATCGCAACGGCCAGGTGATGGCGCGCAGTGTTGAAGCCCATTCCATTTTTGCCAGTCCCGCCCAGATCCAGGACAAGGCGGCCTGTGCCAATCAGCTGGCGCCTCTCTTGGGCCTTGAGCCGCAAAAGCTCTATGAGCGTCTTATGACCATGCAGGACAAGCAATTTGTCTGGTTGAAACGCAAGGTCAACGATATCACCGCAAGGGAGGTGAGAGCCTTAAACATTGCGGGCGTAGGGGAAAGAACGGAATATGTGCGGGTCTATCCCTTTAAGCATATGGCGGGCCAGCTCCTGGGTTTTGTGAATACCGACGGCAAGGGGCTTGAAGGGCTTGAACGCAGTCTGGACAACCGT
Source organism: Desulfovibrio sp. (assembly GCA_017613715.1). Classification (GTDB taxonomy): domain Bacteria; phylum Desulfobacterota; class Desulfovibrionia; order Desulfovibrionales; family Desulfovibrionaceae; genus Desulfovibrio. The sequence continues at coordinate 62,741 of JAGADH010000180.1, forward strand.
CTGGCTTCACCAAGTTTCAAGCAGGTGGTGCGGCGGGATGGCCGCGGCCAGCGCATCGAACTTTGTGAAGGCGATTACTGTCCTCTGAGCGGTGAGGATATCCGGCTGACGCTGGACATGCACGTGCAGTACATCGCCGAAGAAGCGGTGAGCCGGGCCGTCAGAGAATTCGACGCCCGCTGGGGCGGAGCATTGGTTGTGGATGTCAAAAGCGGCGATATTCTCGCCTGGGCACAGTATCCTTTTTTCAATCCCAATTCCTACAGTGATTACGGAACCTTGATCTATCGCAACCGGCTGGCCCAGGATGCTCTGGAACCCGGTTCGACCTTCAAGCCGCTGATTATGGCTCTTGCCCTCAATGACCGTAAGATCGCTCCGAATTCGCTGATCAACTGCGAAGGCGGCAAGTGGATCGACAAGAACTATACCATTCGCGATACCTCGAGCCAGGGTACCATCACGGCGGACAAGGTTCTGCGCTATTCCTCCAATATCGGCATGGCCAAGATCGGTCTGAAGATTGATAATAAGCGTTACTATCAGTATCTGCACAATCTTGGTTTTGGTCAGCGTACGCAGGTTCCCGTGTCCGAAAGCCGCGGCATTTTGCGCAGCCCCAAAAACTGGAGCCGCATCGATACCATCTCCACTTCCTTTGGTCAGAGTATTTCCGTGACCGGTCTGCAGATGGCCCAGGCCTATCTCACCTTGCTCAATGACGGTGTCTACAAGCCATTGCGTCTGGTTGATCAGGACATTGAGCCTGACAAGCGCGACCGTTCCTTTGGCAGAGAAACCGCACGCGAAGTGCGCCGCATGATGCGTGACGTGGTGGAGACCAAGGATGGTACCGGCCGCAGAGCACGCATCGAAGGCATCGAAGTCGGCGGCAAGACCGGCACAGCCCAGAAGGCCGACAGCAGATCCCGGACCTACGGCAGTAAGCGTCTGGCTTCCTTTGTGGGCTTTTTACCGGCTGCCAATCCTGAATTTCTGGTCCTCGTGATGGTCGATGAACCCACACGCAATCAGTTTGGCGGCGTGGTCTCAGCGCCGGTCTTCAAGGAAATCGGCACACGGCTTCTGGCCTATTCTGGCAGGACCAATATGCTGGCCGTGGCTGAGCCGAAAGAAGAAAAGCAGGATGAGAAAAAGGAAGGGGAGGCGCCCAAGGCGCCCAGTCCTGCCAGCAGCGTACCGCTCAGACCCTTAAAACTTGCCGGTTTGACGCCTCCCTGGGAAGGCCGCACGGACGAGGTCGTTGAGCGGGAAAAGTCTTCCAAAAAGCCGCAGATGCAATTGCCGGGGCGTCTGGCCAGGGCAAGCCATCGTGTACCCGATGTCAAGGGTAAGAGTCTGCGCAATGCCGTGGAGCTTTTTGCCAGAGGTGGCGTAGTACCGGAACTGAAAGGCCAGGGTAACCATGTGGTCAAGCAGCAGCCGGCAGCCGGCAGTCTCTGGCCTGAGGAAAAGAGCGCCGGCAGCTGTGTGCTCTGGCTTTCTGAAAAATGAGTGTGCCAGACGTGCACAATGTCCTCGAGGTGTGTGATGGCGAGAGCTGTTTCCTTTGCGGAGCTTGAGCAGAAGCTTAAGGATGAAGTCTGTGATCTGCAGACGGACTCACGCAAGATCAAAGCGGGTGATATTTTTCTTGCTGTGCCGGGTGAGACCGAGGATGGGGCACACTATATCGACGATGCCCTGGCACGCGGAGCCAGAAGCATCGTGGCCTGCGAGTCGGTCGCAAGCGAGCTTGCCGGAAGGCTCCCAAGCGACATTGCGCTCTGCGCCGAGACCGATATGCGAGACGCGGTTGCCAGACTCGCCATGGCGCGTTTTCACACCGAAAACCTGCATCTTAAGCTGATCGGGGTGACCGGTACCAACGGCAAAACCACGGCAACCTACCTGATGGAGGCTCTGCTGACTGCGCTGGGTGAAAAGGTCGGGGTCTTGGGCACCGTCAGTTATCGCTGGCCAGGCCATGAGCAGAGTGCGCCCTTAACCACACCGGATCCCCTGGCCATTCACTCGATGCTGGCTAAGATGGAAAAAGCCGGTGTCAGCTATTGTGTCATGGAGGTATCCTCGCACGCCATTCTGCAGAAGCGCGTCAGCCATCTTCCCTTTGCCGCTGCGGCCTTCACCAATCTCACGCAGGATCACCTTGATTTTCACAAAGACATGGACAGCTATTTTGCGGCCAAGGCTAAACTCTTCTGTGAATTGCCAAAAGCTGACAAAGCCATGGCCATCAATGCCGACGATGCCTACGGACAGAAGCTTTTGGCCCTCTGCCCCAAGGCCATAGGTTTTGGCTTTGCTGCCGGGGAAAGCTCGCCCAAGCGAGCCTATCTTAAGGGCGAAATTCTGCGTCAGGATACGCAGGGGCTTGAGCTTGCCATGCACTATGAGGGCCGGCAATGGCAGCTGAGATCCCCCCTGATCGGGGCCTTCAATGCCGCCAATCTGCTCACTGTCCAGGCTCTGGCTCTTGGTCTGGGTTTTTCTGAAAGCGCCTTTGCCGGACTTTCCGGTTTTGCAGGCGTGCGCGGCCGTCTTGAGCGGGTGCCTGCTGCTGGTCGCCATGTTTTTGTGGACTACGCGCATACGCCTGATGCCCTTGAAAATGTGCTGAAAGCTTTGCGCAAGGCCGGTTTTCAGCGCATTGTCGCGCTTTTTGGCTGCGGCGGTAACCGTGATCGCGGCAAGCGTCCTCTGATGGGTGAAGCTGTGGCCAGATACGCCGACGTAGCCGTGCTGACCAGCGATAATCCGCGCTTTGAGGATCCCATGGCCATTATCGAAGATGTCCTGCCAGGTCTGGCCAGGGCGCGTGAAAAGTATGTGCAGCCTGACCGCAGGCTAGCCACCAAGCTGGCCCTGGATCTTCTGGCCAAGGACAGCGACTGCCTCTTGATCGCAGGCAAGGGGCATGAAGACTATCAGATTATTCAGGGTAAACGTCACCATTACAGTGATCAGGAAGTGGTTTCGGAGTTGTGTTGTGCAGATGCGTCTTGCTGAAATTCTGGCCGTTCTTGAGCCCTGCCTGGTGCGCTGCCTGGGCGAGGGCGATCCTCAAGTACGTGGTATGGCCTACGACAGCCGGCAGGTGGAGCCGGGCAATCTTTTTGCCTGTTTTGTGGGTGAGACGAGCGACGGCCATCAGTATGCCGCAAAGGCGGCCGAGAGCGGGGCACGTCTTGTGCTCTGCGAGCGGGAAATTGAGGGCCTGGCTGTCCCCCAGATCATTGTCCGGAACACGCTGAAAGCTCTGATGCTTCTGGCTCATGCCTGGCGTAAGCAATGTCAGGCCAAAGTTATCGGTCTGACCGGAACATGCGGCAAGACCACAGCCAAGGAGATGCTCGCAGCCATTCTGGCCCTGCACGGCAAAACCGCCAAAAGCTTTGTGAATCACAATAATCAGCTGGGCATGGCCCACGGTATCTTAAATACCGAGGGCGATGAGCAGTACTGGGTCTTTGAGGCCGGCATCAGCAATCCCCATGACATGGATGAGCTTGGCAGCATGCTTCTGCCTGACTATGCGCTGATTCTCAACATTGGCCCCGGACATACCGAAGGCCTTGGCGACATGGGCGTTGCCTGGCATAAGACCAGGCTTTTGACGCATTTGAGCGAAGGCGGGGTGGGCATTGTTTCAGCCGATTATCCGGAGCTTGTCTGGAAGGCCATGGGTACACACATAAGCCCGCTTGTCTTTTTCAGTGCACAGGCCGGAGCCATTGGCGGCAAAAACGACTGCGCCAATTTTTGCCAGTATCTTGGGGAAAACGAGGCAGGCCAAGGCCGCTACCGGCTTGTGCTTGAAGGCAGCGAGTCAACTGTGCTTTGTCCGCTGGCCGCCTCCTATGCTGCGGAAAATATCTGTGCTGTGGCGCTGACCTGCCATCTTCTGGGGCTTCCGCTCGCCACCATCCAGGCCGGACTGGCCAACTTTGAGAATCCACCGCAGCGCTTTCGCCGTAGAAAGCTTGGCAGGCATCTTGTCATCGACGATACCTATAATGCCAATCCCCTTTCCATGCAGAGAATGCTTATGGCTGCTCACGCGCTTGGCAAGCCGCTGGTTTGTCTGCTGGGCGAGATGCGGGAGCTTGGGCGTGAAGCCGAAGCTTGCCACAGAGAACTTGGGCGCCAACTGGCGGCTCTTGCGCCCTCCTTGATTTTCTGGAAGGGCGGCCATGGCGCAGATCTCAAACAGGGTCTGACCAGCGCAGGCTACAGCGGCCCCTTGCTCATGCTTGACGGCAGCGTCGATGTGGCCCGGAGCCTTGCTGACTTTTTGCAGAAAGCTGACAAGAGGGATGGTATCACGCTGCTGGCCAAGGGTTCACGGGCCAATGCCCTTGAGCAGGAACTGGCCCTGGCGGAAGAGGTCCTGCAGGGAGAGCAGCATGTTTTATAATCTCCTTGTGCCGTTATCTTCGCAGTGGCCTGTGCTCAATGTTTTCCGCTACATTTCCTTTCGCTCCATGGCGGCTCTGATCACGGCTCTGATCATTTCCATTCTTGTTGGACCGACCTTCATCAAGATGCTCAGGCGTTTGAAATGCGGTCAGTACATCAACGAAGACGTCAAACTCCATCAGAACAAGGCCGGCACCCCGACCATGGGTGGCGTGCTCTTAATTTTCACGCTCTTTATTTCCCTGATGTTCTGGGCGGATTTGACCAACCGCTATGTCTGGCAATGTCTTCTGGTGGTTGTGGGCTTTGGTGCCGTGGGGCTCTGGGATGATCTGACCAAGCTTTTGCGTCACAACAATAAAGGTATTTCCCCGCGTGCCAAACTTGCTGGCCAGCTTTTTGTGGCTTTTGTCGGCATGTGGCTTTTGATGCACAATCCTTCCTATTCGAGTTTGCTCTATATTCCCTTTTTCAAGGAAATCTCGTTTGATTTAGGCTATTTTTATCTTCCCTTCGGCATCTTTATCATGATTGCCGCCTCCAATGCCGTGAATCTCACGGACGGCATGGACGGTCTGGCCATCGGGCCGGCCATTGTGGCTGCCATTGTCTTTTCCATTTTCCTCTATATTACGGGCAATGTGCGTTTTTCAGGCTACCTTTTTGTGCCCTATATTCCCGGTGTAGGCGAGGTTACGGTTTTTTGCGCGGCTTTCATCGGAGCCGGTCTTGGCTTTCTCTGGTTCAACGCTTATCCGGCCCAGGTCTTCATGGGGGATGTGGGATCGCTTTCCATTGGCGGACTCCTTGGCTATCTGGCCCTTTTGAGCAAGCAGGAGCTGATTCTGGGCGTTGTGGGCGGTCTCTTTGTCATTGAGACCTTGTCGGTCATTTTACAGGTCAGTTATTTCAAGTGGAGCGGCGGCAAGCGCATTTTTCGCATGGCACCTCTGCACCATCATTTTCAGGAAAAAAATATTCCCGAATCCAAGATTATCATTCGCTTCTGGATTGCCTCCATTCTTCTGGGACTGGTTGCGCTTTCGGTTCTGAAGCTGCGTTAAGAGGGGATCATGCAGTACGAACGTGGAAAAAAACTCAAAAAAGGTGATCTGGCCGTCGTTGTTGGGGCCGGCAGAAGCGGCAAGGCCGCCTCTGCTCTGCTTCTCCGTCAGGGCGTGCGCGTGCGGCTTCTGGATAAGAATCCCCAGGCCCTCTCAGAACCCGAAAAAAAGGTCTTTCTGGAGCGCGGCGGTGAATTGCTTCTGGGTGAGCATCACAAGGAGCAGTTCGCTGATGCCAGAGTCGTTGTGCCCAGTCCCGGGGTCCCCAGGGCAAGTCTTCTGCCGTATCTGGATGAAAAAAAACTGGTCACAGGCGAGCTCGAAATCCTCGCGGAAATGGAGCTGGCCTTCCGCTATCTGAATGATGAGCCCATTCTGGCTGTCACCGGTACCAGCGGCAAGACAACCACGGTTTCTGTGGCCGCTGCCATGCTCAAAGAGCAGGGCCTCTCGGTTTTTCTTGGCGGCAATATCGGCACGCCCCTTTCGGAATACGTTCTTGACTCGCGCCATGCCGATGTCCTGGTGCTTGAAATATCGAGCTTCCAGCTGCAATGCTGTCAGACCTTTGCCCCCAGGGTGGCTGTCTTGCTCAATCTTTCACCCAATCATCTGGATTATCATCGCGATATGCAGGAATACCGCGACGCCAAGTTCCGCATCTTCCGCTGGCAGGATGAAAACGATCTGGCCATTCTGGGACATGGCCTGGAGGAAGAGGCCAAAGCCTATGGCCTGCGTGCCCGCAAGATCTTTGTGGAACCCACAGATCGTTTCCCCAAGATGCAGCTTTTGGGCAGCCACAACCGCTTTAACTGCGAAGCGGCTTATCAGGCCTGCCGTTTCTTCGGTGTTTCTCAGAGCCATGCCGCCCGGGCCGTGGAAGCCTTTACGCCTCTGCCCAACCGCCTTGAGCGCGTGCGTGAGCATCAGGGCGTGCTCTATGTCAATGATTCCAAGGCAACCACGGTCTCGGCCCTGGAAGTGGCCATCCGAGCCATTGACAGGCCTTTGCGGCTTTTGTGCGGGGGCAAATTCAAGGGCGGGGATCTGGCGGCCCTCATTCCCCTTCTGCAGGAGAAAGTGCGCGAAGTGGCCCTTTTCGGGGCAGCCAGAGAAGAATTTGAGGCTGCCTGGAAAGGTTTTGTCCCCATTTCCTGGCATCCGACGCTTGAGCCTGCTGTGCAATGTCTTGCAGAGCATGCCTGTGCCGGTGATGCTGTGCTGCTGGCTCCGGCCACAGCCAGTTTTGATCTCTACTCAAGTTACGTCGAGCGTGGACGTGACTTCAGAGCCATTGTGGAGCGATTGCCGTGAACAGTGAGGCAAAGAAGGCTGAAGACAGCGCCTTGTCGCAGCTTGTGGGTGAGCGGGCCGTTACGCCGGCAAAGCCCAAGGAAAACGAGGCGGTTACCGGCAACGGACCATTTGACTGGTGGCTTTTCACCATCATGATGATCCTTCTGGCCATTGGTCTGGTCATGGTGCTCTCGGCAAGCTCCATTGTTGCCGAGCACACCTTTCATGATAAATACCATTACTTCAAGCGCCAGGTCCTCTATGCGCTGATCGGCATTGTCGCTCTCTGGGGGGCAGCGCTGGCGCCGCGTAAACTGATTTATGGCCTGCATTACTGGGCTCTGCTCGCCACCTTTATTCTTTTGGCCATGACGCTGACGCCGCTGGCGCCGACCATTAACGGGGCACGCCGCTGGATCAGTCTCGGTTTTGCCTCCATTCAGCCCATGGAATTTGTCAAGGTGGCGCTTGTGCTCTACCTCGCCTATTTCATGAGCGCCAAGCAGAATACCGTGCGCACCTTCTGGCGCGGGGTCTTTCCGCCCTGTCTTGTGACAGGGCTCTACTGCGTGATTCTGCTTTCCCAGCCTGATTTCGGCAGCGCCATTGTGCTGGCCGGCATTCTCTTCTTCATGTGTATCGCAGGCGGTATCCGCTGGAGCTATATTGCCTGGAGTCTGGTCCTTGGCGTTGCCAGCATGGCCATTCTCGCCATTTCCGCTCCCTACCGCATGGAGCGGCTCAAAGCCTTTCTTGATCCCTTCAAGGATTCCACAGGCGCAGGCTATCAGCTCATCCAGTCCTTCTATGCCCTGGCCTCGGGCGGTGTCTTCGGGGTCGGCGTTGGCGCAAGCCAGCAGAAGATGTTTTATCTGCCTGAAGCCCACAATGACTTCATTGTCTCTGTGATTGGCGAGGAAACGGGCTTATGCGGCATTACTCTGATTATGCTGCTTTTTGCCTGTCTGTTCTGGCGCTGTTTCCGCATTGTGCTCAGACAGCGGGAGATGCGTGCCCGTCTTTCGGCCTTTGGTTTGACAGCCATCATCGCCATCGGTGCCCTGATCAATCTCGCGGTTGTCATGGGCATGCTTCCGCCCAAGGGTGTGGCCATGCCGCTCTTAAGCTACGGCGGCAGTAATCTCATTGCCACCATGCTCTGTATCGGACTGATTCTGCACTTTTCGCGCACCGAGGACGTATGTCGCACATCATCCTGACCACGGGCGGCACAGGCGGGCATATCTTTCCCGCTCTGGCTGTTGCCGAAGCCCTCAAAAGTCTTGATCCCCATCTTTCCCTACTCTTTGTGGGATCGCTTTGGGGGCCTGAAGCACGGCTTTGTGAGCAGGCCGGGATTCCCTTCCACGGCCTTGCCGTGCGTGGTCTTCTGGGACGCGGCATCAAAGCGCTGTCTGCCGGAGCCTTGATGGTTAAGGCCTTTTTCAGCGCCATGGCCCTCTTGCGGCAGGAGAAGCCGCGTGTGGTGGCAGGTTTTGGCGGTTATGCCTCCTTTGCGCCCATGGCCGCAGCAGAGATGATGGGCATCCCGACGCTTCTGCACGAGCAGAACGCCCTTGCCGGCACGAGCAATCGCCTCATGGGCCGTTTTGTGCGCCGCATAGCCACCTCGCTGCCTGAGACCGAGGGCTTTGCCAGAGAAAAATGCGTTTTTTGCGGCAACCCCGTGCGTGCCGCTGTTGTTGCCGCAGCCACGCAGCCACGCAGTTTTCAGCGCAAGCATCTTCTCGTCTTCGGAGGTTCACAGGGCGCCCATGCCATCAATGTCTTTATGCTCAAACATCTCAGTGCCTGGAAAAAGGCCGGCGTAGCCATTATCCATCAGACGGGAGAACGGGATTATGGCCTGGTCAAAGCCGCCTATGAGGCCGAGGGCATGAGCCAGGCCAGCGTGCGGGCCTTTATCGACGATATGCCGGCCACCTATCAGTGGGCTGATCTTGCTCTTTGTCGCAGCGGTGCCAGTACTGTGGCAGAGCTCTGTGCTTCGCATCTGCCATCAGTGCTTGTGCCTTTCCCCTTCGCCATCCACGACCATCAGACCAGGAACGCCAAGGTCCTGGCAGAGGCCGGAGCAGCCAGGCTTCTGCCGGAGACGGAGCTTGCCGGGCAGGGCTTTGATCTTGTCTGCGGGCTTTTGTCAGAGCCTGCCAGACTTCAGAGCATGGCAGACTCAGCCGCGTCCCTGGCAAGACCTTTGGCTGCTCAGCATGTGGCCAAACTGATCCTTGAGCTTGGCGCCTAAAAAATTTTTGCGATCGAAAAATGGCGGAAAACCTTATGTAGAGCTACTTTTTTGAGATCCAGCGCATTTTTGGGCGTCTGAAACATCCGAAATAAAGTTGAGAAAAAAACATAAGTACGTTACAAAAAACGTTCCTTGTAATGAGTCCAAATGTTAGAGGCTTTCCGAATTTCCTTTAGATGAAAGCCGCCAAAAACGGGGCCTGGCGCGGCAATCATGCTTGTTGAGCCGGCATGGTTTTTTGAGGGAGCAGAGGGTGAACAAGAAAATTCATCAGATCCACATGGTCGGCATTGGCGGAGCAGGCATGAGCGGCATAGCCGAAGTTCTTCTGAATCTTGGCTATGAGATCAGCGGTTCCGACCTGCACGATTCGGCCATGGTCCAGCATCTCCGCTCCCTGGGTGCCAGGATTGCCATCGGTCACCGTGCCGAGAACATTCCCGATGTGCAGGTTCTCGTGAAATCCACGGCCATCCGGGACGACAATCCTGAAATTGTCGAGGCCAGGCGCAGAAATCTGGCCATTATTCCCCGTGCCGAAATGCTGGCCGAGCTGATGCGTCTGCGTACGGGCGTGGCCATTGCCGGTACCCACGGCAAGACCACAACCACGTCGCTGACAGCCACCATTTTTGATCTTGCAGGTCTTGATCCCACGGTGATCATCGGGGGACGTCTCAATGTCTACGGCACCAATGCCCATCTTGGTCACGGTGAATACATGATTGCCGAAGCCGATGAAAGCGACGAGTCCTTCCTCTGCCTTTTTCCCATGATCAATATCGTCACCAATGTCGATGAGGATCATCTTGATCACTACAAGAGCCGGGAAGCCATCGACAATGCCTTCGTGCAGTATATGAACAAGATTCCCTTCTACGGGGTCAATGTGGTCTGCGGTGACGATAGCGGCGTGCGCTCGCTTTTGCCGAGAGTCAAGCGGCCTGTTCTGACCTACGGCTTTGCCAAGGACAATGATCTGCGTGCCGTGCTGCTCGAGAAGGGTCAGGGAAGCCGCTTTGAGGTCTGGCAGCGCGAAACCCTGCTTGGCGTAGCGGAAATTCCTCAGCCCGGTGTGCACAATATTTTAAATGCGCTTGGAGCCATAGGCGCTGCCCTGGCCTGTGACATCAGCTTTGCCGACTGCGTGCGCGGTCTGGCCGCTTTTAAGGGTGTTGGCCGTCGTTTTGAATACAAGGGCACGCGCAATGATGTCCTTGTCATCGACGATTACGGTCATCACCCGACGGAGATTGCCGCAACCCTGGCTACAGCCAGGCTCTGCTATCCCGACCGGCGTCTGATCGTGGCTTTCCAGCCGCATCGTTTTTCCCGTACGCAGGCGCATTTCGGGGCCTTCTGCAAGGTTTTTGCCAATGTCGACATGGTCCTTCTGACAGAGATCTATGCGGCCAGCGAAGAGCCGCTGCCCGGTATCACAGGCCAGAATCTGGCCATCGGCATTCAGCAGGTCACAAGCACGCAGGTCTACTATTTCAAAAATCTGGATGAGCTCAAGGAAGGTCTTGATGCAGTGCTCAAGCCGCACGATCTTCTGCTGACGCTCGGTGCCGGCACCATCACCAAGCTTGGGCCCATGTGGCTTGAGGGTGCCTCTGATGCATGAGAAGCTTCTGCCGAATTTCTCGCGTCTGACCACCCTGCACCTTGGGGGACGGGCGCGCATGCTGCTTGTGGCCGAGAATAGCGAGGATGTCACGGCTCTCTCCGGGCGTATGCAGGAGCTTGGACTTAAGCCGCTGGCTCTGGGCAATGGCAGCAATATCCTGGCCCGGGACGGTGATCATGATCTTGCCCTGGTGCGACTTGATCTGCCAGAGCGAATGGAGATCCTGGGCCGCGAAGGCTGTGAGACCTTTGTGCGGGTTTCGGCTCAGGTCAAGTTGCCGCATTTTCTGCGTTTTTTGTGTGAGCACGCCTTAACGGGCCTTGAAGGTCTTGCAGGCATCCCGGGAACGGTGGGCGGTGCCATTGCCATGAATGCCGGTTCCTTTGGCAGTGAAATGTGCCGCTATCTGCGCTCCGTGACGGTTTACACGGGCGGCAGCATTCAGGTTCTTGAAAGCAGTGCGCTTAGCTATGGCTACCGGCATTTTGCCTTTGCCGGCAGTCAGGATTTTTTCCTGATTCTTGAGGCAGAGCTTGCTTTTGAAAGCGGCACGGTCGATGCCATCCACAGGCTGATGAACACGCATTTTCTGGCCAAAAAGGCCAGTCAGCCCATCACCCTGGCCAGTGCCGGCTGTCTCTTCAAGAATCCCCCTGCAGGACCGGCTGCGGGCAAATTGCTGGAAGAGGCGGGCTTTAAGGGGAGAGAACTTGGGGGCGTGGCTTTTTCAGATCTGCACGCGAATTTTCTGGTGAACAAGGGCAATGGAACGGCAAGTCAGGCCCTCGAGCTCATGGAACTTGCCCGGGAGGCCGTGCAAGCAAGGAGCGGCATCCGCCTTGAGCCAGAGGTCAGGATTGTGCCGTGATGGCCGCCCAGCCGAGGACCGGGCGCAGAGGCAATTTTTACGTTGATCGGCATCCCAAGCCCGAGGTCAAGGAAAAGCAGAAGCGGGCGCCCATCAATTTTCCCTGGTCACGCCTCAAGAAGTGTCTGATCGTCTGCTGCGCCATGTTTTCTTTGCTGATTGTGGCGCTGGGCATCGGCAAGATCTTTGTCTGGCTCTATGATGTGGCGGTTACCAGCGATTTCTTCACAACGCGTATTATTGAAATTTCCGGCAATGTGCGGCTGCCCAGGGATGTGGTGCTCGACTACGCAGGCATCCACGAGGGACAGAATTCCCTGGCCGTGAATATTGCCAGTGTGGAGCAGAATCTTCGGCGTACCCCCTGGGTGGAATCCGTTTCCGTGAAACGCCTTTTGCCTGATAAATTTGCCATTCGCATCCACGAGCGCATGCCGTCATTCTGGGTGCACAAGGACGGTGTGCTCTACTATGCGACAGAAGAAGGCGAGATCATAGCTCCGGTTGAGAGCAGCAATTTTCTTTCGCTTCCGGCCTTAAGCGTGGAAGCAGGAGCCGATGGGCTGAGACCCTATCTTTCCCGTTTCAAGGAAAGCGTGCGGACAGGCGATCTGCCTGTGGATGTTTCTCAGGTCTCTCAGATCACGCTCAGTCTGAGCAAGGGTTTGGAACTCTTTTTGGAAGACCGGGAGCTGTGGCTTTCGTTTGATCCCAGGGAATGGGAAAAGAATGTGCTTCGCATCAAGCGAGTTTTTGCGGATTTGATCAAGCGGCGCGAAATGAAAAATGTGCGAGAAATGCGCGTCGTTGACGGCAATGTCTGGCTTGTGCTCAATCAGCCGGCCAGGCAGATGCCCGGGGTTCAATAGGCTGGATTTTTGTCCGGCAGGTATGTGGGGGAATGCATGGGGACTAGCGGTCTTATCGTAGGCCTGGATATAGGCACCACGAAGATCTGTGCCGTAGTGGGCGAAGTTGCGGGCGATGGCCTTGTGGAAATCAAGGGTATCGGCTTGAGTGAATCAACGGGCCTGCGCAAGGGCATGGTCGTCAATATCGAGCAGACCGTTCAGGCCATCCGTTCGGCTATTCAGGAGGCCGAACTGATGGCCGGATGTGAGATCCATTCCGTCTATGTGGGTATTGCCGGCAATCATATCCTGAGTCTGAACAGCCACGGCGTCATCGCTGTCAAAGGCAATGAGATCGATAAACAGGATGTGGAGCGGGCCATCGATGCTGCACGGGCCATTGCCATCCCGGCTGACCGCGAGGTTTTGCACATCCTGCCGCAGGAATACATTGTCGACAATCAGCGCGGCATCGTTGATCCCCTGGGCATGGCAGGTGTGCGTCTGGAAGTGCGCGTGCACATCGTGACAGGCGCCACGACCTCGGCCAAGAATATTTACAGTTCCTGCAATCGCAGTGATCTCGACGTTGACGGCATGAGCCTGGAATGCCTGGCTTCGGCCAAAGCCGTGCTTTCGCCTGAGGAGCGGGAGCTTGGTGTGGCTCTGGTTGATCTCGGCGGCGGCACAAGCGATGTGGCCATTTTTGCCAATAATGCCATCAAGCATACCGCTGTTCTCGCCATGGGCGGACAGAATGTGACCAACGACATCGCCTTTGGTCTCAGGACACCTGTGGCTGAGGCGGAAAAGATCAAAACGCGTTATGGCTGTGCTTTGACTGATCTTGTGCAGAGCGACGAGCAGATCATGGTGCCAAGCGTGGGCGGCGTCATTCCGCGCAGAGTTGAACGCAGGGTTCTGGCCGAGATCTGTGAAGCCAGAATGGACGAAATTTTATCACGCGTGAATCAGATTATTACCGACTCGGGCTATTCCGACAGACTGGGTGCCGGCGTTGTGCTCACGGGCGGATCGGCTCTGCTGGAAGGTTGTAAGGATCTTGCCGAACAGGTTTTCAGGAAGGCGGTGCGTATTGGCTATCCCCGCAATGTGGGAGGCCTCAAGGATCTTGTCAATCATCCTAAATACGCTACAGCCGTCGGACTTCTGCGGGAAGCCTATGCGCTGGCTCCGCAGTCAAATAACGCCAATAAGCCTGTGGCCGATGAAAACGAGCCCGGCTTTCTGGCACGGATTGTCGCCATCATGAAAGGATGGTTTTCAGACATTAAATAATAAGCGGGCAAAACAGATCATTTTAACGAAGAGGAGAGCATATGTCGGATTCAATCATGGACGGTGCAGAAGTCTTGGAAACCAAGGAAGTCGAGAACGACTGCCTGGGTGCACGCATCAAAGTGATCGGCGTGGGTGGCGGCGGCGGCAATGCCGTTCAGCACATGATTGACTCGGGTCTGCCGGGTGTGGAATTTGTCTGTGCCAATACGGATAAGCAGGCTCTGAACAAGTCGACAGCCAAGATTAAGCTGCAGCTGGGCGAACAGATCACCAAGGGCCGTGGTGCCGGTGCCAATCCCAAGGTCGGCCGTGAGGCCGCCATGGAAAGCATCAACGGTATCCGCGATGCCATCGGTGATGCGGAAATGCTCTTTGTGACAGCCGGCATGGGCGGTGGCACGGGCACCGGCGGTGCCTCCGTGGTGGCCCAGGCCGCACGCGAAATGAATGTCCTGACTGTGGGCGTTGTCACCAAACCCTTCAATTTTGAAGGCAGTAAACGCCGCAAAGCGGCTGAGGCCGGTCTGGCTGAGCTTAAACAGTATGTGGACTGCCTGATCACCATTCCCAATGATCGTCTGCTCGGCCTTGCTCCCAAGAAGGCGACCTTTGAAGTCATGCTGCAGCGCTCCAATGAAGTGCTCTATCAGGCCGTCAAAGGCATCTCTGATGTGGTCAACGGCGAGGGTCTGATCAATCTCGATTTTGCCGATGTGCGCACTGCCATGCAGGAAGCAGGTCTGGCCCTGATGGGCACGGGCGTGGGCAGCGGTGAAAACAGAGCGCGTGAGGCTGCTCAGAAAGCCATTTCCAGTCCGCTTCTGGAAGATGTCTCCCTGGATAGCGCCAAGGCTATTCTCTACAATATTTCCGGTCCCCGTGACATCACCATCACCGAGATCAACGAGATCGGCACCATGATTCAGGAGTCAGCGCCTGAAGATTGCAATATCATTTTTGGCGTGGTTTTTGATGAAACCTGCAATGACGAGCTTTCGGTGACCCTGATTGCCACGGGCATTGAAGCCCAGGAACCCGTTGCCCAGGAACTGGTCGCCAATAACGAGCAGGCCAAGGTCAATACGCCTCGTATTACGGACTTCCGTCGTGCGGCCAAGGAGCCTGAGCAGGTCGCACCTAAAATTCAGCAGCCTCTGCGCAGGCAGCCTGCCATGCTCGAGAGTATGGAAGCCAAAGAAGATACCATGCTCTACGAGGATGAGCTGTCAAGCTATCAGAACCGTCAGCGCGGCTATGCCCGCAGACCTCAGCCCCATAATCCCGGCAGTGATTCCTTTGCCTTTTACGATGCCGAGGATTTGGAGAATACGGAAATTCCGGCCTTTATCCGTCGTCAGGCCAACTAATTTGGCGAAATTTTCAGGGTTAGCCTCTTCGACCCTGAAATGCCCGCCGGGGGGGGCATAGGGCTCCCCCCAGTGCATTTTTTTGACCGCCCTCTTTGCAGGGCGGTTTTTTCGTTAAGCGGCGAAGCGTTTGGCTGAGAAGCTGGCAAGCCTTGGAAAAGCCGCTTCACGCTGCCTTAATCAGATTTTATCACAATTTTTTGTTTGTTTTTTGATACTTCTTTTCTTTTAACAAAAATTTTGTATTTTTCCTTTGACTTTTTCTCTTCTTTTGGCTACAAGGCAGGCGTGGCTTCCTTCTGCCTTGGGCTGCATTCTAATAAATTTGACGTATAATTTTTGAAAAGGGGGCGCCATGCGTCTTAAAGAACGTTTCTGGCTCTGCCTGTTTTTTTCCGCAGGGCAAAGGATCCGTCTCTACAAAAAGCTTGCCCTGATGCTGAACCACGGCATTACGCTCTATACCTCGCTTAGGCATCTGCACAGAGTGGCCACAGAGCACAGAGCTGGCATCCGTCATGCTCTGCACTATCTCCTGCGCAGCCTGGGCTGTGGCTATTCCTTTGCGCAATGCCTTGGCGGCATTGCCGGCGCCCATGAGCTTCTGCTCATTGCAAGCTATGAAAAGGAGAATCTGGCCAGGGGACTTATGGAGGCAGAGGCGCTTTTGCAGCAGAAAGAGAAACTGCGGCGGAGAGTCTTGCAGTCGCTTGGCTATCCGCTTTTTCTCCTGCTTTTGACCTGCGGGCTTTTTCTGCTGATAGGGCGTCTCCTTGTTCCGTCCTTTCTTGAGCTTGTGCCGGAGGCCGAGTGGCAGGGCGCTGCCCGTTTTCTGCTGCTTCTGGCAGAAATGACTGAGGGAAGAGCTGCCCTGGGCTTACTGGGCTTTCTTGTTTTGCTCGGTCTTGCGCTTCCCTACTCCCTGCCACGATTGACAGGGAGACTGCGCCTTACGCTTGACAGGCTTTTTCCCTGGAACTGTTATCGCCTGCTTGTGGGAGCAAGCTGGCTTGTCTCGTTTTCCGCTCTGCTTGCCCAGGGCATTCAGCCAAGAGCCATTCTTCTGGCCACACTTGGCAGCCGTCATACCAGTCCCTATTTGCGTGAACGCGTCCTGGCCATCTGGCAGGCCCTGGCCCGCGGCAAAAACCTGGGAGAAGCCTTTGGCGAGAGCGCTTTTCTTTTTCCCTCAAGGGAAATGGTTGAGGATCTGCGGGTCTTTGGCAATCTTCCCTGTCTTGAAGAAGAAATGGCCAGTCTTGCACGTGCATCGCTCGAGGACACGCATGAGCGGATTTGCGGCATCTTGCGCAAGCTCTCCCTGCTGCTTCTGCTGCTTGTGGCGGGCTTGATCTTCTGCGTGCTTCAGGGGCTGGCGGCCCTTGAACTGCAATTAACCGGTCTTTGAAAAACCATCTCAGGTGGAGGTAGTATGAGTTTGACAGAAATGCTTTTGAGTCTGGTCATTATGATCGCCGTGGTCTGCGGGGTCGCCGTCAACTATACGAGCGTGCGGGAAAAAAATCAGGAGCAGCTGACCATGCAGTCGCTGGAGATTCTGCACGCCAACATTGAGCAGATTTACGGCAACGGACCCTATACGGGTATCTCCAATGAGGCGCTGGTCAAGGCGGGAGCCGTGCCACGTGAACTTGTGAGCGGCACAAGCGACATCAAGACGCGCTGGGGCAGTATCACTGTGGCTCCCGCTGACAGCTCCTACAGTCTGACGCTTGCCAGTCTGCCGCCTTCCGCCTGCCGCAATGTGGCCAATCTTGCCGGCAATGCCTGGAATACGGTCAGTGTGGGGGACCTTAGGATCTTCAGCCGTTCGGAAAATACCCAGCTCACGCCTTCGGCTGTCCTTGCTGCCTGCAATGGGGCAAGCAATGTCGTGGTCTTTACCGGTCCGTAAGAGTGGTCTTGGGCACTATGAAACTGTGCACTTTGATGCTTCTCGCAGCTCTTGCTTTTCAGGTGCTGGCCATTCAGGGTCAGCACAGGCCTCAGGCTTCTTGGCAGGCAGAGGGCGCTTTTGCCCGCCAGATGCTTTTTGCTGCAGGGCTTGTGCGCAGAGTGGCCTCTGCCAAACCAGAGAGCAGCGGCAAAGCCAGGCTTCTGCAGGTCTTTGCCGCTGCCTGCCAGGGCGCAGGCACAGCCCAGAGCGAGCTTGAGTATATCCTGGCAGAGGCCATGGATCCGCTTGATTGTGCCCTGCTTCAGCAAGAAAGCAGGCTTTACGATATCAGAGCCTATCTCACAGCTTCAGAATGTCTGCTTGTGCCCGGCAAAAGCGCAGCCCAAGCGCTCAGGCTTTTTCAGAGTCTTCAGGCGCTTTCAGCTCTTGGAGCCTCAGGACTTTTTCTGCAGGCAGACCTTACAGGACTTCTTTCAGATGAGCTTAGGCTCTGCCTTGCTAGAGAGGCTGGCGATGAGCATCTTGCCCTTTTCAGTAAACGCAGGGAGCCGTGATTGTGCATCTTTTTGAAGCTCTTCTTTCTTTTGGACTTTGTCTTGTGCTGCTTCAGGGCCTCATGCCAGTTTGGGAACACTGGCGTGAGAGTGGCCTTGAGCAGAGACTGGCAGGCGATATGAGCCGTGTGGCAAGTGCTGCGCAAGCCTATGCCCAGGCCAATCTCACAGAGCTTTTTTCGCAGGCCAAGGAAAATACCGGTCCCTGCCTGAGCAGTGCCAACGGTATGCCTGAGATTTTTTCACCCTATCTGCTTCATGCCCATTCAGGACGCAATGAGCTTGGCTGGCATTATGAATTGCATCTGCGCAAAGTGCCGCTTGGCAGTGACCATGCGCTTGTGCTTGTGCTGCTCTGTCAGGCAGAGAGGCCTGTCTCGGCAAAAATTCTGCGCAGTGCAGCCCGTGCTCTGGCCAGGCAGTGCAGAAGTCTGCCTGTTGAACGCTACCATGAGCTCTGTGGCTACCTTGATGATCAGGGAGAGCTTGTGGCGGCTACGACACGTCTTGATCTTGGCATCTATGGCATCACGGCCAGGCCAGGCAGTCTGGGCTATGTGGCGACACTGCTTGGGGCTGAGGCCTGGGCCAGAGTCTATGGCCACGATCAGCTCTACCGGCTTGCCATACCTGGCATGCCTGAGCTGAACCGCATGGCGGCCGACCTTGATCTTGATCGACACAGGCTCACCAATGTCGCAGCCCTTGGTCTGCGTGCGAGAGACAATGAAGAGCAGGCAGAGGCTCTGGCCGGACAGGTCTTTTTGCGCCAAGCGGCAAGCGGTGAAACCCTGGGTCTCTACTACCATAAAGAGCGGGCAGGAGAACTTGTGCAGCGCAAGCTGCTCGATAGCGATGGGCCAAGCGTTCAGGGCATTTATCTGCTCGGCCACGGGGCACGTCTTGAAAAGCCTGCCTGTGAGGGCGCAAGGGCTGCCCTGGTACTCTCTCCTCTCGGGCAAGCTGGCAGTGATCGGGCCCGCCAGGCCTACTATGATGAGGACGAGCTGGCCTGGACCATCCGTCTGCGTGAAGAAAGCGATACCGGCCTTTGGCAGGACGCTCTTGCGGCCAGGGTGCAGGCTGTAACCTATTGTCTGCCATAGAGGAATGTGATGCGCTGTCTTGGCTTTCTCCTGATCCTGGCTTTTGTCTTTCCTGGCTCTGATCTTGCCAGCGCGCAGCTTTTGCAGCGCGAGGCCTTGTATCGGGAGGCTTTTCAAAAATGCGGCAGGTATTTTGGCATTCCCTATCAGCTGCTCATGGCCATTGCCCGCCAGGAATCCGACTGCCGGCCCTTGGTCATCAATATCGCAGGCCGAGATCACTATCCCGGCAGTGCCAGTGAGGCCCTTGACCTGATCAGGCAGGCCAAAGCCCGGGGTCAGAGCTATGATGTCGGTCTTATGCAGATCAATAGCCAATGGTTGCAGCGCTTTGGCATCTCAGCTGAGCTTTTGCTTGAGCCGAGAAACAATATCTTCATGGGCGCCTATATCTTAGCCCAGGAGATCCGCCGCAGCGGTTTAAGCTGGCAGGCCGTTGGCCATTATCACTCCAAAAGCAGGAAACGGGCAGAAAACTATGCCGGCAAGATCAAAGGCCATCTTTTGACCTTGTCAGATCAGAGCCCGGCAGAGCTTCTGCGATGAAGAACGAGGTGCAAGGCAGCGAGCTCTGGCCGATCTGGGGCCTGCTTCTCATGATTTTATTCTGGCTCGCCTTTGGTGAGCAGTGGGATGGCTATCTGCGGGGCCTACTTTGGAAGCTGGCACGCTTTGAGCTTGCTTTTCCCGAAGCCTTATGGCGCCTCTTTTTTTGCGAAAGCCTTTGGCAGGAAGCGCAGGCCATCCTGCAGGGGACGGAGATGCCGGACTGGCATAGGCTTCTTCTGCTGCTCAGGCTTGCTTCCGAGCCTTTTGGCCGGCTTGGCGCTTTGGTCATAATGCTGCTGCTTTTGCTTTCGCAGAGGCTCTCCGTACGCGAGCGATTTGCGCAAACGCACAGCATGCAAAGTCTTCTTGCCCGCAATGTGCAGAGCCATCCCTGTCTTGCCCCGATTCTCAACTGGGGGCGATCGCTTTTGCAGGAGGATGTGGACAGCGGTCCCTGGATGTGCGCGCGCCAGCCCTTGCAGTTTGCGGTTGAAAACGGCTTATTGCGCGATGCCAGGCAGGGATTTGTCGTGAGCGCAAAGGCCCTGCTCACCGACGCGCATCTGGCAGATCCCGCATCCTGCCTGCACGGCGGCGAGAAGCTTTTGCTTGACCGGGCAAAAGCGCGGGCCTGCTTTGCTGCGCAGCTTGGTCCCAAATTTCCGGGTTTTGCCAGGCTTCCCCCCTATCTTCTGGCGCTGGCTCTGGCCTTTGCGCTCTTTGGTCTTGATCAGAAAGGGCCAAGCCGTAAACTCCTCAATCAGCTCAGTCTGAGCTTTAGGCCAAGCCGGCCTGCGCGCGCCTTGACTTGGAGCCTAAGGCCGCCCTTTCTGCGTCTGCCAAGGCAGGCCCGACCATTCCGCATTGCGGCTGGTCTTCCCATGTCTTTTGAGGCTGTGCAGGCACTCTTTGCCAGAAAGGAGCTTGCCAGTGTCATCCGTCCCCACAATCGCTATACGCATCTTCTCCTCTATGCGCTTTTTGCCTTTGCTCGCAGGCGCGGCATTCTGACCTGCGCTGAGATGATCTGGCTTAAGCCTGTGAACCGTCCCTTATTCTATCTTCTGAACAATTACGGCCGCCGCACGGCCTGGGTGGAAGCCTGTGGTGCCCTGACCCACTACCGGGCCGAGGAGGGCCTGGCGCAACAGATGCCGGACTTCTGCGGCTCTGATCTTGAAGAGCCCTGTGTGGAAGAAGCCGTACACGGGCTTGCGCAGGCCCTGTACGATGAGGGCTGGATTTGCGAGGCGCTGTGATGAACGATCTCTATGGGCTGACGAAAGAAGAGGAAAAACGCAAGGAGAGCGTCCTGCGTGATGTGCGCACAGATGCTGAACGCTTTTTTGCGGCACTTGCCGGGCGCTGGGCTTCAAGCGCCCTTTTCCTTGTCCTGGCCAGTGTGAGCCTCGTCTGGAGTTTTGTCTGGCCGCTTGCGCTTTCTGCTGCCTTGGCTCTTTTTTTCTGGCGTTTGGCCAGGACCCGTCGCGAAACCCTGCCCATGCGACTGCCAGGTCATGCCGGCTGTACGGATTATGCGCTGCCTGCGCCAGGCAGGGGAGACGGCAGCTATCAGAAGGCTGCGGGCATTTTTTATCTTGGCAACGAAGAAAAGAGCCGGTGTGAGCTTTGGATTACCAAGGAGGATCTTCTCACGCATCTGCTCTGCCTTGGCACCACAGGTGCCGGCAAAACCGAGACGCTTGTCTCGCTCTGCTTTAACTATCTGGCCCTTGGCAGTGGCTTTATTTACGTTGATCCCAAGGCCGCCCCGCGGCTTGCCGCGCAGATCTACACCATGGCGAGAATGCTTGGCCGTGACGACGATTTTTTGCTGATCAATTATATGGCGGATAAGGCGGGGCATGCATGTCTGCGCAGGCATCACCACATGCGTACCCCCCTGCGTCAGAGCAATACCCAGAATCCTTTTGCCGTGGGCGATGCCAATAGTCTGACGCAATTGCTCTTTGCCCTGATGCCGGCAGAAGACAAGGGCTCAGGCCAGATTTTTGCCAACAATGCGCAGACATTGATCAGCGGTTTGCTCTTTGTGCTTGTGGAACGCAGGGATCTTGGTCTTGAGCCGCTCTCCATTGATGTCATCCGCAGCTACCTTATGGATTTGTCCAAAATCGATGCCCTGGCCCGTGCAAGCAGGTATTCGGAGACGGCCATTCTGGCTTTGCAGGCGGGACTGGCTACGGTCGGCTGGGATAAAAACAAGGACCTTGAGCATCAGGCCAAGAATTTTCCCGAGCAGTACGCCTATGCCAGAGCCTATTTTGGCAGGGCTTTGTCCTTGCTTGTCGACAATTACGGCAGGATCTTTGGAAGCCAGTTAGGCGAAGTGGACGCTGTGGACGTCATCACCAATCGCCGCATTTTCGTCTCGCTGATTCCGTCCATGGACAAGGATCCCAAGGAATTGAAGAGCCTGGGTCAGGTCTGTCTGGCCCAGGTGCGCAATGCCTGTGCCGTAGGTCTTGGGGAAACGGTGCAGGGCAGGCTCTCCGAGGTCCTGCAGTCACGGCCCACGGAAAGCGAGGTGCCCTTTGGGATCATCGTGGATGAGTACGCAGCCATTGAAACACCGGGCTTTGAGATTCTGCTGACGCAGGGCAGAGGTCTTGGCATGAGTGTCGTGGTGGCCAGTCAGGATTTTGCAGGTATCAGGCGTTCTTCCGAAGGTGCGGCTGAGCAGATCATCTCCAATTGCAAGGTGAAGCTCTTCATGACCACAGAAGATCCCCGGCAGACGACAGAACTTGCGCAAAAGCTGGCCGGCCGGAGCTTGGTCCTCAAGAGTTCCGGCTTTTCTGCCAGTCGCGGGCAGCATGTCTATCAGGATAATCTTCAGGTCAGTGCCGAGAGCATGCAAAGGGTGGATTTCAGGGATCTGCAGCGGCAGGTGCAGGGGCAGGTGACCATTTCCTTTCGTGGTGAGATTATCCGTGGCTACACTTTTTTTGCCAATCCGCCCCTTGAGGCCTCTCAAAGCCTGCGTTTGAACTATCAGCTGCAGTGTGCCGAGCCAGATATTGCCTTTTTACTTGGGCAGTTTGGCCGTGTGAAGCATTTGTTGACGGCTTTTGTCAGGCGCCTTGAGCGAAAAGAGCAAGGACTGGCGGAAGCTTTGTCTGAGAGCCAGAAGACAGAGCCTGTGGCAGAAGAAAGGCCCGAAGAGACTCAGGCAAATCCTCTTTTGCAGGCGCTTTGTGCGATTCTAAGGCGGCAGGATCTTGGCAAGGCAGCCGCAACGCGTGCTATCGTTGCCCTCTGGCGGGTACCGGCTGTTCAGAATTCGCCCCTGGCCGAAGAGGCACGGGTTGAGCAGGGCCTTTGGCCAAGGGAGCA
>JAGADH010000181.1 GCA_017613715.1 Desulfovibrio sp.
CAGATTCACCCCTTCACGCTTCAGGGTTTCAATAAGAATCTGCGTCCCTTTCAGTTCCATAACCCCCCCTTGAATCTAGGATTCAGATCTTTTAAGCTTATCAAGAATACCCATCATATTGGTTTTGACTTCGAGCTTTTGCTTCTTGAGCTGCTTTAATGTTTGTTCTTCTGTGGGTGTTCTGAAAGACTTTGCCTCAAGCTTCTCAACCTGACTGCTATACAAAACATGTTCTTCCCAGAGAGCACGTAATTCTGTATTTGTTTCTTTGTACTTTTCCAACAATTCCTTTTCACGCTGATCCATAATACCCTCCGATGTAAAAAAACTGATCACATCCCTGCTGCATATTGAAGCAGTGATTGTACGATAATATTCTCAACGAGTTTAATCGCAAGCAAGACCACAATGGGTGAAAAATCTAAACCACTGGTATAAGTAAAAGGCAACCAGTGGCGAATCTTAACAAAAACAGGTTCCGTAAGTGCCCGGATAGTACGGACAATAGGATTATAGGGATCTGGATTGACCCATGTAAGAACACAAGCAACAATGACAACCCAGAAATATAAATCAAGCACAGTTCTCAGCACCATGGCCACTGCGCTCAGTGTATTGGCAAGCACAACCATGAATTGCTTCCTCTCCCCTGAAAAAATAGCATACGCATAGGCGCACAGTGTCGTAAACAAAAAAAGCCGCAAAGTTCTCAGGACTTTTGGCCTTCAAGAAAAACAACGAGTATTCACAGCTTAGTATGGCAGACGCCCCCCCTGCTGTCAACAAATTCAACGAATTTCCGGAACTCAGGCTTCTCAGCCTCCTGCTTTTGTCGGCAGAAGCGGGGCCAGCAGATCCCTCAGTTCCTGATAGTCTCTGGCCGTCAGATCACCTGTGAGCCCCGGCCCATTGAAAGCCGCAAAACGCACGCCAGCACCGTGAGCGGCTTCCCGGTCATAGGCACTGTCTCCCACAAAGAGAACACGTGCAGCATCCACTCCCCATTGACGGCAGATTGCAGCCGCACCCTCTGGCGAAGGCTTGGGGGCGACCTCACTTGAGGTCATGACAGGATCAAAAGCATGCGGAAAGGCAAAAAAGCGCAGTATTTCTTCGAAGCCGGCTTTTGTTCGATTAGTGCACATGGCCTGAGGCAGACCTGCAAGCCGTATTTCGTCAAAAAACGCTCTAAAGCCAGGCATCAATTCAAGTTGCGGCACAACATCAGCATAGCGCACATGCGTTTTCACCACAGGCAAAATCTGTGGGTGCAGGGATTTGGGCAAAATATGCTGCAAAGCCTGCATACCTGTAGCCATGAACGAATAGTGTTCCTGAGCCTCAGTCATGGGTGGCAGGCCGAAATAAGCGAGAACGCGGTTGTAGAAAAGAGAGTTGGCCTTGCGAGAATTGATCATCACCCCGTCACAGTCATAAATGATACCGGCAAGACCAAAAGGAAAAAGTTCGCAAACTTGTGTCATAGAAGCGTATCGGATGAGGTGAACAAAAAGGGCATCACAGTCCGGACTGACGCGCCTTGCGGCATAATCTCAGGAAGAGGCGCAGATAGAGGCGGTGCTTGTCCAGGAAAAAGGCCAAAGGGCGAGAGAAATTCTTGCCAAGAAGTCCGTCCACCAGCATCTGACTGACCACGTGCTCGCGCGAAAGCACAAGCTGAGCACGGGCCAAAACCATGCGGTCTGGCTCAGACATGGACTTCAATTTCTGCCAGAGCGCTTCCTGAGCTCGGGGCTGATAAAACCAAAAATACATCAGATCCAGCGAATTGACCACAAAAGCACGCTCGATATCTTGCACCTTTTGAGCGTTTTCGCCGGAAAAACCACCTTCGCGACCAATCTTTCTCAGGGCATTTTCCTGAGGAAAGAGCAGTTCAAGGCGATTATAGCAGTCAAAGACCTTTTCGACCTTGCTCGCATAATCCCAGCGCCGCATCCGCAAATTGACCTGCCCGTCAGCATAACCTTCAATAAGTGCTGCAACCGTATCCGAGGCCAGCTTTGAGATAATGGCCGCGCTGGGCACAAGATAGATGGCAGGATCAGCCACGCCAATGCCCAAAAGGAAATGCCTGAGCATCAGATCGTAGAGCGAGGCCATGGGAATACTCAGGGCACTGCGGAAAATATTACCAATGGCTGCCTGACGCGGAAAACCCCGGAAAATATTATGGCTAAAAATATAAAGGGCATTGACGCAGTTGAGCACCGTATAGACAAAGAGCGGGTACTCGTCCACCGTAACCCCCATGGCGACTTCCAGCAGAAGCACACGGACCATCACTTCCAGCAAAAGTACCGAAATGCCCGTATACATTAAAGAGTCGCAGAGGCGTGGTATACTGACCTGTTTTGTCCAGTGCACAAGCGTGCCGCGTGATGCCCCCCTGGCCGTCATCACCATCTGCAGAACATTGCGGATACCGGTGATGCCAAACCAGATAAAGGCACCAAACCAGGCGAGCACCCACCACTCCTGCATGCAGTAAAAAGAAAAAAAGGCCGGAATAAAGCCCAAAAGGACCTTGAGAAAATTCATGACATTGGTGTTCAGATAGAACAATGAAGGATGGTCGTTCTGCGTTTGCTGATTTTCCCGGCGAAGATTATTGCCGTGGAAAAGACTGATACCGCCAAGATTGACGAGATTGCCCTTCTTGCAAATGCGGAAGTAGTCGCTGCTGAAACGCCATTCCCGACGAGACTCCATGCCAAGATGACGCAAACCAGGCAAAAAGGAAAACATCGACAAAAAGCATTGCCAAATGGAGGGATTTTCCGGTGTCCGGTAGATAATATGTTCTTCAACGGGTGAAAAAACGGGGATATCCGTGCCAAGCATCTGCTTGCGGTCGAGTTCGCTCTGGGCACGCTTGGGCAGCGTGTCTCTCAGCACAAGCCCCATGCCGAAGGTGCGTCGTCCCACAGAACTCGTACCAAGACGTGATTTGAGAGGAGTATGCCTGTAATGTTCCCAAAGGGCATGAATATCACCGAGAATGGAGAGGAATTTTTCTGAACGCTTAACTTCCCCCTTATTCTTGAGATCCTCAGCCATAGACTGCAAAAGTTGCTTGACGCGTGGTCCCAGACCAAGATTCAAGGCCCGCTGCAGACGAGCGATGCCCTCCATATCCACCATGCGCCCGTCGATCCAGCCCTTCATATTGAAAATTTCAAGATGCGTGACAGCGCCTTCGCTCTCCCAGAGCAGTTCGGCCACATCTGCACGCGACAGGTCTGTAATGCCCAGAACAAGACGGTAGCCGCCGGCAATACTGCGCAGCTGACGCGTCAATTCCTTGGGGGTCATACGCATGAGCTGCGGGGCATCCGCCGGAACATCAAAGGAACTGATTTCGGGCATGTCAGGAAAAATCGCTGAAGAAAGCCAGGCATCCATGAGCACATCCGGCGTCAAATTGTCAAGACGCTCAAGTTCCTGTTCTCCTTCTTCGCCCATCTGCATGAGTTTTTTGGCGTAGACCTGCATGCAGGGCAGAACATGACGGTGCAGACATTCGGCCAGACGCTGACGAGAAGGATTACCGCCGCGGCAGAAGGTCAAAAAGGTTTCAGCAGAAAGCTCTGGTATAGCAACATCCCACTCTTCGCTGATTTTCAACCGTACAACAGTATTCCAGTAATCCAAAAGCTTGAGAATCTTTTCTTTGCGCCAAGCCAGCACTTCCCGCCCCTTGCTCATGAGCTCCTCCAACTGGGGCTCATGCAAAAAGGAGAGAAAGTCCTCGTTGGAACTGAAACCGCGGGGAATCCAAAAAAAGCTGACAAAGTGCCCATAAAAGGGCACCTGAAACTCAAGGCCGATACGTACGGTAATACCTGTAATCTCCGCGGCCCGCATAATCTCGCGAGCCACTTCGGGATCAAGGGCGTATTCATAGGCCACCGTCAGACTGCGCAGCCCTTTGATCCAAGCGTCCATAATCAGATGCGTCGGCGTTTTGCGGCCCTTGGTATTGACATCATAGACATGATCGTCAAAAGCCAACTGATTCCAGTCTTCGGGCATTTCAGGTAGATGGTAGCGCGAAAGCATACGCCTGACGATGCGGGGGGTGCCGTGGACAACACGACGAAAATCGTGCGCCAGTCTCAGCTGAGCCTGATGATCGCCATGGGAACGCACCATATCTTTCATGATCTGCATGAGCACCCGAGCAGTATTGCGACGTAAAGCCGAATGTGCGCTGTTTAGGACTTCGTCGTAGAGCGTCTGTAAGGCCAGAAGACGGTCTTCCGCCTGACCTCCGCCCACTTCAAGATTCCGGAGAAGATTCACTACCGCATAGGCCATGCGTTCTACCGGCGAGGCGACGAGTTCTTCAATGCCGTGAGGATGCAGATTGGGATCAAAAAGGCGATCGGCCTTTCCCTTGGGCGACTCAAGAATACGGTTGACAAGAGTCAGAATGGCCTTGTCCTGTTTATCAAAATAGATACTGCTTGACATAATGATTCCCTCGATGATCTTGCATCTACCATACCAACATCCTATACTTTTTTTGCCAAAGTGCCAAAACAAACTTCCGGAGGCAAAAATGGCCCCTCTACGCGCTTTTCTTCTGCTTTTCTGCCTAGCAATCCTCATGCTCTCAATACCCGCCAAGGCCGATCCCCTGCGAGTCGCCCTGCTCCTTGAGCATGAAGCCTCAAGCACATGGACAAGCCAGCTTCTGGCTGGCCTGGAACATGCCCGGAGAGATTTTGGGATCACGGCCAATGTGGTCATTGAAGCCGACGAAAATAAGCAGGAAGCGGTTTTTCGTCAGTGCGCCCAGCAGCATGATCTCGTTATCGTTGCCAGTGACCGATTTCATGAAATTTTGCGCGATAATGCCGCACGTTTCCGCCACGTGCATTTTGGCTGCATAGATGCCGGCATCAGGGGCTCAAATATCACCTGCATCTCGTACGCTGATGAACAGGCAGCCTTTCTGGCGGGAGCTGCCGCAGCGCTCTTCACCGAAAAGCAGGCTCCCAATACACCGAACGGCAGGGCCATCGGCTGGCTTTGCGGAGAAGATATCCCGGCCATGCGTTCCATGTTCAATGGCTTTCGTGAAGGTGCCAAGCTCGCCGTGCCTGAAATACGCGTCATTCAGGGCGTGGCTGGTTCTTTTGCCAAACCTGAGGCCGCAGCTCGTGAAGCCAGAAGACTGATCAACGAAGGGGTCTATGTTCTTGTTCTGGCAAGCGGGGCAGGCAATGCCGGCGCCCTCAGTGAAGCCCAAAAAGCCGGCATCTATGTCATTGGCCTGGATTGTGACATACGCAAGGATTACCCGCAGCATGTTCTGCTTTCTATCCTGAAGAACATCGAAGGTGCCATCTACAGCATCATTGATGATACCGTCCATGGCAGGTTCAAAGGCAAAGAGATAACGGTTTATGATCTGAACTATGGGGTGGATATCACTGATCCCAAAGCCTCACTCGGTGTGAATCACAGCATTCTTGCCACTATCCAGCGGCGTCTTGGAGAATTGCGGCATGAGCTCAAAAACGGTGGCATCCGCCTCAAAAGTCTGCGTCAGCGAACCCTCTGCAATTGCCTCTAATCAGCTCAAGCCAATCACAACTTACTAAGTTTTCAGTGGGGCTGTCCCCAAAAAAAGAGCCACGATGTGCTATCGTGGCTCTTTTTTTGGGGGGAGTCTTTGCCGAAATATGCCGCTGAAGGGAAGCGAGAAGTTTCATCATGAGACTTCCGTCTTTCAAACGGCTCTCACTCTTCTCCCAAAAACATCTTGTTCCTGGTCGGGAAAGCCTGAGGAAAGACCCTCGTGCCGTCTGGGGGCACTGGGCCTTGCCCAAGACAAGTGAAAAAGCATGAACAGCGCCCAGCCATTCGCTTAGGCTCAAGAAGGCGTTCTTGACGCTGACAGGGGATGCTCATTGTCAATCCTACCCTTGTCCGACCTGAATGGAACTATTTAAGCTGCACACTGAAGCCTCTGCATAAAACTGATAATTGTTTTTTCCGTTTGCTTTGACAGAGTACAGGGCGGCGTCAGCATTGCGGTAGAGCGTAGTCATATTACGGCCGTCTTCCGGATAAAAGGCCACACCGATACTTGCCGAAATATGCAAGCGGGCTGCTTCCTGTTGGCAATACATATCAAGTGTGCGTACGAGTTCTTCGGCTTTTTTGCGCGCCCATGCCTTGCTAGGATACGGCAAAAAGACGACGAATTCATCGCCGCCAATGCGACCTATGATATCATCTTTGCGAAATTCCCTACGAATGCCTTCAGAAAACTTCTGTAAGCAATAATCGCCAAAGCCGTGCCCAAAAGTGTCATTGGCTTGTTTAAAATTGTCAATATCCATAATAAAGAATATATATTGCTTATCTCCATTTTTCTCTAAAGCTTCATTGATACATTGTGCTGTCGCCCCCCGATTTAAACACTGCGTAAGATCATCTATACGAGCTTCCTCCATGATCTTAACTTCATAGTCAATATTCTTACAATAGAGATACATATGTATACTTTTATCTGAGTCAACAGCAAAAATATATGCATCAAATTTTAGCCACTGATAATCGTCGCCAACGAGTACCGGACATTCAAAGCCTATGTGATCAGTACCTTTTTTGAACTCTATATCAATATTCTTACAAGAAAGAGTCTTTATAAAATCATCTTGATATTCTTTTTTTATTGCTTTTTGCGCGAGCATCTGAAGACTTTCCGTATAAGAAATATTCTTCATATCACTAATTTGAACAAATTGACGTAATCGACTATCACGAGCAAAACAATTATTAGTAATATCAATTTCATAAATATTATTAAACATATGCCTTGTCGCATCATGAAAGTAACGCATTTGATCTTCAAGAATTTTTTTCGCTTTGGACTCTGATTTATATATTATGTTTGATATAAATAATATGACAAGGATAAGTACTGCAAGAATAATAATAGCAGATGTAATAATATTTTTCTTGATTTTTTGGTAAAAATCACCCATATATGATTCAACAACAAGAAACCAGGAAAGATTGGGTAAATACTTAATAATGACAAATTTATCAGTTTCATTATTATTAAATTTTATTAATTCGTTATTTGACTTATTGTAATCATTTTTTAATTCATTTAGCTTATCAGCAAATATTTCATTCCCTGACGACGAAAAAAAATTAATTTTTGACAAAGCTGTATCACTACTAGACAATTGTATCGTGCCTGCAGCATCGACAAAAGTTAAAGAAAGCTGCATATTTTTTTCTAATTTAACTAGCTCAGCAATTTTATCATCTAGATGAATACAAACCCCAATTATACCAAGTACATTACCACTCCAGTCGCGTATTTTGTAATTTACAAACAGAGATACTTCATTATTTGCCAGCGTAGATTTATCATAGTCTATATTTATATCATAATCATCTTCTATTGCAAGCGATCTGTCATGCCATAAATGCTGTTTTTTGTTTTTTAAAATATTATCAACATATCCATCTTGACTATAATAGTCCATTGTTTTTTCAATAATCAAAAAAACACCGTCAAAATTATTATATTTAAAGTATCCGTTAAGATATTTTAAAATTGCTTCTTTAAAATTTGGTATATTATATATTTCATCGGCAGAGAGATAGGATAAAAGAAACGGCTCCTTGGACATTTCAGCAGACGTCTTAATAGCACGTTCAAAATCAGGAACAATTTTAGCATATATTTCATTCGTTTTGTTAGTTATATCAAATTGTAATCTCTCCATCGAATCAGCATAAAAAGATGCGCAATATATTCCTGACAAAAGACAAAACCCTAAAATCAAGATGATTCCAACAAAAATATTTGTCCTGGCGATGGTTGATAATTTCATGAACGCATCCTCGTGCCTGAGCTCAAAGAATCGCCTAGATGCCTTGCAAGCTGTTTGCGTACGTCTTCTAGGACTATTTTATACTAAGAACAGCCTTGAGGGTTTCATCGCCAAACTTTCGGGTATACAGTTTCCACACACTGCGGGTAGCTTGACGAAAGGCGGGTAAATCAACGTTATCATTAATCTCGCATCTGCCGTTTTCTCGAATTTCCGCCAAAAACTGTTTTTCCTGTTCAATGCACAGACGGCGTTGCCAGTCGCGAATCTCTTCTGCTGTGGTTCGAAGAATATTTTGTTGGTCCGGCGTAAGACGCATCCAAGTTTGCACACTGATCAATAAAGGTTCTGGTGTATAGGTGTGCGAGGTTAGAGAAATATATTTCTGTACTTTGTCATAATGCTTGGTAACGATATGAGCCAGGGGATTTTCTTGTCCGTCGACAATACCATCCTTCAGCGCATCGTAAAGTTCTGTGATGGACATAGGGACAGGACGTGCCCCGATGGCTTTCATCATTTCAATGAAGAGCGGTTGCTCCATCACGCGGAACTTAAGCCCTTTCATATCTTCTGGTCTTATGATGGGACGTACATTATTCGTCATTTGCCGCATGCCATTTTCCCAAAAAGCCAGAGTAATGATTCCGCGTGCCTTGCCATTTTTACTCAACTCTATACCAAGGGTATCCAGGGCCTTATAAGCGTGCTCTCTGTCACGGAAGAGGAAAGGCAAATCAAAGAGGGCGATCTGCGGCACAAAACTTGCCAATACGGCCGAGCTTGTAAGAGCCAAATCAACAGATCCCTTGGAAACATCTTCTATCAGATCCCGTTGAGTACCCAGCTTCCCGGATGGGAAAACGTTGATGGCGATTTCGCCATGCGTGCGATCCTGTACCAACTGGGCAAAACGCATTGCGCCTTGGGCATAGGGGTTTTCAGGTTCAGCGATGTGTCCCAGCCGTAGAACAATTGGAGCTGCCGTTACAAACGAAGCGGTGCACGTCAGTAAGCACAGTATGATTACAATGCGAAACATAGAATCTCCTTAAAGTATGCCGAGCTACGGTACGAGCAGCCAAAAAAACGCTTGGCTCTGTTTGCGAGTTTTCATGCCTTGCGGCACAAGCGCCGGAATCGCTCTATGCATTTTTGATCCGAGAATCAGCTGAATCCCGCAAACATTGAGTGATCCCTCAAAAAACAATACCTGTCGCCTACAGAGCCAAACTTTTTTGCAGCAGACGAACAAAAACTGCCGATAGAATATAGAGAAAAGCATGCGGCCGCAATCCCATATCTACAGAAAGCATCCTTACTCGCCAAAAGAAGACCAAAAGGAAAGCATTTCTGGCCAAGATCGGCTCAAGAGTAACAGTTTTAGACAAGTGGCGGGACTGACCGGCTCAAGCGGAACAGACAGGACAAAATGGCTTTGCGGTCTTAGTTTAAGCTCTTCTGCAAGGCACAATGGCATCCTATACGGGAGTCAGAAGATTCTCTATCTCCAAGGCTCAAGCGTACGAACCTGCACGAGTTCAAACGCCTCCTCGAAGTTTTCGAAAGAATTTGTGTCAGAATGTCTGGCAACATCCTGAAACCTCAGCTCATCGGCCTTTTTTGAGCATATTGTTGTGCATGAGCCCGTTGGCCATTATCAATGCTGCTTTGTGAAGCGAAAAGCCATTGTCTTGTTTCAAAGCTGTTCGGCTGTCCCTGGCTTGAAAGGGTGCTTGACAAGAATAGGTTCGTAGCGTATCAGCAGCAAAGATGTTCTTCGAGAAACGCGGTTAGTGCTGAGACAATATTTTGTCACCATCGTCTATCCGGTTAGGACAGCGGCCTCTCAAGCCGCCAAGACGAGTTCAAATCTCGTTGGTGACGCCAATAAAATGAAGGGCTTACGGGAATTTTTCTGTAAGCCCTTTTTTGTTCCCCCCCTCTGTTCCTTCCTTCAAGACCTATTCCACCCGTAGGTTTCATGCCGGTTTTTCAGCCCCTTCCACAGTCAAAAGTCGGTCAAGTTCAGATATAGGAACAAGCCATTTCCTTCCAACCTGTTTCGCCCGAACTTTCCCTAATCCAATTTCGCACTGTGTGCTGAGTAACTCCAAGCCTTGCCGCCACTTCCGGCGGGGAAGTAAATTGCGATTTGCACTCTTCGGTAGAATATTCGTACAGCGCTTCTGCCGCCGCCTCTCGACGTTCTGCAGGGAGCTTCAAAAGCAAAGACCTCAATTCTTTGTATGTTTCATACTCTCGTATGTCGTGTAAATTATCTCCCATGCTACGCCGCCTCTGTTCTGATAGACATTGTGAACAGTACCCCGTGTCCAGCGGCGGCCCTGCTTTGTTAAAAGACCGTCTGAGTTCAAGGTATCGGCGATTTTCTGAAATCTACACCCTAATCTCGAAGTTGAATCATACGCTGCAAAACGGCTTGTCCAAGGGAATTTTCTGTTAACTTGCCTTCTTCTGTATAACCTTTGTCCGCGTAGCAACGTCCCCTCTTCAAGTACAACGACACGCTCTATTGATAAAAACGGCAAAATGCCGTACATGAGATTCAAAGGAGACTTCGATATGCCAGAAGCAACTTCCCGTCTTGAAGCTCGAATTCCTTCGGAGCTTCATGCCATGCTTAAGCGGGCCGCAAGCATCCAGGGCATCTCGATGACTGATTTCGTCATTTCAGCCGTCCGTGCAGAAGCGGAACGCGCCATTGAACGCCATGCCGTCATGCAGCTTTCCCTTCGCGACCAGCTTGCGCTTGCCAAGGCCCTGACAGATGAAGACACCACGCCAACGGAGGCAATGCGAAAGGTCAAGCGGCATCATGAGGAACTGATTTCTCGTGTTTGAGATTGTGCCGTTCAGCAGCCCTTTGGGAAAAAAACCTTTCTCATGCGGCGTAACGCAGCTGGATGACTATTTCCATCGTCAGGCTTCTCAGGACGTACGTCGCAGTTTTGCTTCCTGCTTCGTCGCCGTAACTGAACACGGGGGCATCGCTGCTTATTACACGCTTTCCGCAGGGTCGATCCTTCTCGAACGCATCCCTGACGACCTTCGGAGAAAGCTGCCGCGCTATCCTAATATCCCTGCGGTGCAACTGGGGCGTCTTGCCGTGTCAGTTGACTTTCAAGGCATCGGCCTTGGAGCCGCCATGCTGTATGACGCATGGAAAAAATCGGTTGACTTGCCGATAGGCCTGTACGCAATGACTGTCCATGCCAAAGACGAAAAAGCCGCCGCTTTCTACGCCCATAACGGCTTTTTCTCTCTCGTTGATTCACAGCTTGACTTGTACATCCCGCTTGCGCTTTGCCGGAAGCTGATTGCCGGAGCCTGATACGGGAATATGCTCAGTCCCTCGTAAGCGGTGTCTAAGTTTTACTAAAAAATTTCTCCATTGCTGGCATACGATCCCATGACCGCAACCTGCAACCATGGGAGTCTGCTGAGCGAGCTTTCGCGTCTTTCAGAAATTGAAACTGTCAAAAATCTTAAACATCAAATACTCTTAAAGGCCATTCGAGACACAGTGTTACCTGTCTCTGAGATCGCCAAAAAGCTTAATGCCAAAATATCTCTCGTTTATTACGTCATTCAACGCTATTTACCTCCAAACACCCTCCTTGAACGCAATCAACGTCAACAATTGGTAAATATTGAGCAGACTGCCCAGTGTTTGTCCTCTTCAATCAATGAAGATAAAGTTATAATCGTTGATCCGCCCTCTTCTCAAGAAGTTTTGAACGCCTTGCCAGCTTCTAATCAATTAGTACAGAGCTCTAATAATCCTGAAACTTCTGTTTCTTCAAATTTATTACCAGTCATTAGACCTACAAATAGGCAAAAAAATATATAGCATTCTTATTAACATAATGTCATATAGTGGAACAACAGTGCTGCCAAGTGAAAAAGAGATTAAAAAAAATTGTTAATGAAAAATTTAATATAATTACCAGCAATATAGATATTTATATAGCAAGAAAAAAATAAAAATCGACAGCCAAAATTTCACAGTCAATAAAAAAAATGTAACATCCTAGAATCAAAGAAACAAATACCATGTAGTCTTATTTCTGTAAATAGATAATATAATTGTATAAAAACATATTACACAATTAATAATTAACAAGTTTGCCCGTTGAATATTGTGGCATTAGCCTTAAAATATAATTGTCTTACTTCATCTAATTTAGACTAAATATTTAAATCAATAGAATGTCTAAAACTATACGACGAGAGAGGTCTCGTCAAAACAAAAAAAGAGAATACTGACAGAAGGTTGTTATGCTTAAACTGCAAGATGAGCAGGCGCACCATATTCTACCATGTGCTAATAAATTCGGCTTGTTATTTTTTTAAAATATTATAACTACATAAC
>JAGADH010000182.1 GCA_017613715.1 Desulfovibrio sp.
ATTTCACACAATGAAATTGAGCTAATAAATATTTTATTATTAATATCTAGCATTATATTTTCTACTTTGTATATCCTTGGGTTACCATAAGCCATCCAAAGCAGTGCATTAGTATCAAGGAGCACATTCATTTATTAATGTCCAATGCTGGAAAATTTTCTGGAGAAAGAGGTGCATCAAAATCATCAGCCATGTTTAATTGCTTATCAGATAACAATCCTATTTTCCTTTCTTTTTTATTTTTTATTACGTGTAAGCTAACTTCAGCTTGTCCATCATTACCAATCAAAATAGACTCTCCAGATGTAGCACGTTTAATAAGTTCTGGTAGTATTGAAGATGCTTCTTGAATAGATATAACTTGTGACATGCAAAAATCCCTTACATTTATTGTTTATAGAAAAATGTATTACTAGATATTGATTCAGGAATTACTTTTCAAGAATTTTAACAGCTGTTTTTAATCCATCTGGTGATAGATGACTATATCTCTGAGTCATGCTGAAATCAGCATGACCCATCAATTCCTTTACTTCGTAAAGACTAACACCACCCTCGACCAACCAAGAAGCGAATGTGTGTCTCAGGGTGTGGAAGCAAACTTTCAGTCTTGTGTCTTCTACTTTCTGACCCTAACTTCCACAAAAATATATCCTCAGGAGGAGGAGATGCACAAACAGTGGGGGCTCCACTCCTGCCCAGTCGAATAAGTCTGATGTAGACTTTTGAATGACTGGTGTTCTCTTTCCTTGTCTTTTTGCTGACAGCCCGGTAGTTCCCAACGTTCACATAGAACCTGTTGGTGGCTTTTACGACGATTGCCCTTTTGGCAGGGGGAACAGATTCACTTCTGTTTTCTGAATTCATGCACTTTTTACACCCTCCCTGTTAAGGGTTTAGTATACCCTCAGCGAAAGGCTGTTTTGAGATTCTCTAGAAGAATAAATATTCAATAATTTCGGTATGTTATATATAAATCATCGGCGTACACCCTCGGTGAGGGTATAATTTTACGGAAGTTAGGGTAATGTTGTTATGCTTTAGCACATTATCCGCCATAGTTAGCCTCTGTCTCGTATCGCAGATTAGGGATAGCAGTTGCACAAAAAAATCGGAATCAAGTCGACGCTTATGGGGGGATTTCCTGCTAAAGGAACGAATGAAAACCTGGTGACCTGAGTTCCACATTTTTCGAATGTTGTTCACAAAAAAAGTAAATTTTCACCTGATTGACACCTTATCCCACTAGATTAATAGAAGTCAATAGAGGGGGTATACCTGCTGCAATTTTGTGTCTTGCCTACGGCTCACGAATGGCCTCATCGAGTGATTTTATGAGCGGATTCATAAAATAGCTTATTATGCTGTGAGTACCTACCTTAATTTCCACTTGAGTCTCCGCAATGGCTCAGGTTTTGAAGCAGTCGGGCATCACCAAAAAGCGAGGGAGATTTCACAGGGCAGAAGAGTTTGACTTTGGGTATTCCCGACCTTCCATCTGCCGCCTGTTTCTGAGATCAGGGTAAGTTCGCCTTCTGGAACTCCGACATGGCAATGTTTGCACGTTTCGTCAAAAACGGCTTTCAGCTGCAGGAACGGGAGAAGGGCGTTTACCAGGATACAGACAGCATACGCTTTTTGTTCGATAAGCAAAACATAACCGTGGCGTTTGATACCGAAACGCAAGGTGCAGATTGGTGCTACCCGAATTCGGTAGTCATCATCTCATACTCGGTCTCTGACCAAGAAGGCACAGGATACAATGTTTGGCCTGCTCAGAATGCGACGAGAAAGAAGCTGATTTGGTTATTCATTGACCCTGCAAGGGAAACGGCAGGAAGGCCGAGGATACGTCGTTTAGATGAAAGGCAACTACGACCTCCACCGCCTTCGTCAGCTTGGTATTGAGCGGGCAGATGCTGGGCTTTGCTGTCTTAAGTGACTGTTGACAAAAAAAGAGCCGTTTCAAAGCAGCTGCTTTGAAACGGCTCTTTTTTTTATCTTATGAATGACTATTCAGCGTCCTGTAGCGAATCAGCAATCTTCTTCATGCTCTCGCCGTCCTTGCCGGCCATGGTGATGGCCACAAACTTGTCGCCGCTGACAAGGATCAGGGTAGCCACACGTGTGCCGTTGACATCAAAATAGATGGTTGCCTGATCCTTATTTTCTTCTTCGATCTTGACAACTGTGCCGCCATTTTTCTTCATCTGATCGCCGATGACCGTCGCCAGCTCTTTGGCTGATTTGCCGCTCGAAGGCTGAACCTGAATGCTCATTGAGGTTTCGCCATCGCCTGAGGTCAACTGGGCTCCGCCATCATTTTCAGCGGCAGTCCAGCCCTGGGGCACATCAACTTTGAATTTGGCATCGGCAGGGCCGAAGGTTTTGTACTCGGCCTGGGCATTGCCGGCCAGAAAGACAACACAGAGAGCGCTGAGTAAAAAAGAAGCAAGTTTCATACGATTCTCCATTGGTTTCCAGAAAATAAGCCGTTAGGGTCAAACGCCTTGTGGCCCAGTGCCAAGCCAGAAGCACGGCCCAATGGCGTTCCATAGCGACGTTTTCAGTCGCGGCCGTTTATAGGCAAAAAATGTCTTTCTGTCAAAGGTGGAAGCAAGGAATATTGCTTGCAAGGCGGTGTATTGTGCCAAAGGCAGGCAATGTCAGTTCGGGATAGGTTCACTTGTCATCTGTTACGCTTTTTTTCCTTGGACTTTTTACTGCACAGTGCGGCCTCTTTCCAGGCAGCCGCTCCTGACTTGGGCGCAGAAGCAATGTGCAGACAGGCAGAAGCGGCTGCATGAGCGTGAGCTCGTTGCGAACGGCTTGACCCCTTGCATAAGCTAAGATAAAGTTCTGTACTTTATGGTATGCGCAGTCATTGCCTATGGTTTAGCGGCTTGCTTTGCTGCCGTTTTGTTCAGTGCCAGGAATGATTGCTGCTCAGAAAAAAAGGGAAAATTGATGAGCTGGGATTGGGATAAGCTTCAGGAAAAACGGAAACATCAGCAGGTCAAGCCCGCCCCTCGTCCTGAACCGGACGATGACAAGGATTTCGAGGATGATGGCGATAACGATGAATCCTTTGGCAAACGGCGCGTGATTTTTCGCGACGGCGGTTCAGGCGGGCCAAGGAATCCGTTTGGCGGTGGTGGCTTGAGCTTCCCCAGTGGCCGCGGTCTGGTCGTTTTGCTTTTGACAGCTTTTGTGATTTGGCTTTTGAGCGGCATTTATATCGTCAATCCCGATGAGCAGGGCATTGTCCTGCGTTTCGGCCGCTATAACCGGACGGTGGACGCAGGACCGCACTATGCCTGGCCGACACCCCTGGAGACGGTCTATAAACCCAAGGTGACGCAGGTCCTGCGCAGTGAAGTGGGCTTCCGCTCGGTGGGACAGTCTCAGACTTTCCAGCAGGGTCAGGTGCGCACCATGCCTGAAGAGGCTTCCATGCTCACGGGCGATGAAAATATCGTCAATGTGCAGTTCAGCGTGCAGTATAAAATCAGCAATCCTGTGGAATATCTCTTCAATGTGGTGGATCAGCCGGCCCTGGTGCGCAATGCCGCTGAAGCCGCCATGCGCGAGGTCATCGGCAATAGTCAGATCGATTCCGCCATCACTGACGGCAAACTCAAGATTCAGAGCGATGCAACCCAGCTTCTGCAGCAGATCTTAAACCGCTATGCGGCTGGTGTGCAGATTATTGCCGTGCAACTGCAGGATGTGCATCCGCCCAA
Source organism: Desulfovibrio sp. (assembly GCA_017613715.1). GTDB lineage: Bacteria > Desulfobacterota > Desulfovibrionia > Desulfovibrionales > Desulfovibrionaceae > Desulfovibrio. The sequence continues at coordinate 3,744 of JAGADH010000182.1, forward strand.
GGATGTCATCGATGCTTTTAAGGATGTGGCCAGTGCCCGTGAGGACAAAAGCCGTATCATCAACGAGGCCGAGGCCTACCGCAATGAGCTTTTGCCCAAGGCGCGCGGTCAGGCGGCTGCCATCCGCAACGAAGCTGAGGCCTATGCGGCCAAGCGCGTGCAGACAGCCAAAGGTGAGGCTGACCGTTTTTCGGCACTGCGCACAGAATACGAAAAAGCCCCCAAGGTTATGGAACAGCGTCTGTATTACGAGGCCGTGGAAGAAATCCTGGCAGGCAGCAAGGAAAAAGTGCTCATGGACACCGGTGCCGCAGAACGGGTCTTGCCCTATTTGCCACTGCCTGACATGAGAAATGCCCCGCAGATCCGTGTGCCCGAGAAAAAATAGTGCCGGAGTGAAGAATCATGAGCAAGAAACTGATGTCGCGCCTGGCCATAGTTCTCCTCGTGCTCGGTCTGGGTAGCCAGTGTCTTTTTGCTGTGCATCAGACGCAGAAAGCCCTGGTGCTGCAGCTGGGCGATCCGCTGGACGAGGTCTACGAGCCCGGTCTGCACTTTAAACTGCCGTTCATTCAGAATGTCGTTTATTTTGATGCGCGCGTCCTTGATTATGAAGCGCGTTCGCGTGAAGCCTTCACCGTGGATAAAAAGGCCATAGTTCTTGACAACTATGCGCGTTGGAAGATTACCGAGCCCCTGCAGTTCTACCGCACCATGCGTTCCATCCCGGGCGCCCAGGCCCGCCTGGACGACGTGGTCTATTCCCAGCTGCGCGCCCTGGTTGGCGCCTATACGCTGACGCAGGTCGTTTCCTCGCACAGAGCCGATATCATGAAGGAAGTGACCAATAAGGTCTCGCTTCTGATGCAGCCCTTTGGCATGGAAGTGCTTGATGTGCGCATCAAGCGGACGGATCTGCCTGCGGAAAACCAGCGCGCCATTTTTGGCCGCATGCGGGCTGAGCGCGAACGCCAGGCCAAGCAGTACCGCAGTGAAGGTGAAGAAGAATCCACGCGCATCCGTTCGGACGCCGACAGGCAGCGTACGGTGATTCTGGCCGATGCGGCACGCGATGCCCAGATCAGACGCGGTGAAGCCGATGCCGAGGCTGCTGCGACCTATGCCCAGGCCTATACCAAGGCGCCTGACTTCTATTCCTATGTCCGTTGGCTTGAGACATTGCGTCAGTCGTTCAAGGATAACAGCAAAATGGTCCTGACAAGCCCAGCGCCAGTGCTTGGGAAGCAATAGTCCATGCAGCGTTATTTTCTTTCCCTTGCGTTTTTGCTTGCCGCTTGTCTCTTTGCGGGCACAGTCCAAGCTCAGGAACCTGCCCCTGCCTGGCTGGAGCTGAGGGCACGTCTGGCAGCCGACGGCATTGCCGGTGAGCGGGTGGATGCGCTCTTATGCCAGCTTCCGCCCCGACCCACGCAGTCGCCCATGGGCCGCAAAATGCTTGCGCTGTATAAAAAAGCTTTTTTTCCCCAGCCTCCGGTGCAGAAAACCGACTACTACAAGGGCGTGGTGACAGTGGCCAATGCCAGAACCTGTCTTGAGTATCGTAACGCCCACAGAGCGGCCTTTGAAGCGGCGCAGGAACGCTATGGCGTGCCCTCGGAAATCGCCGTGGCTCTGCTTTTTGTGGAAACACGTCTGGGTACGGTGCTGGCTGATGTGCCGGAAAATGCCTTCTATACCTTGGCCAGCATGGCAGTCTCGCGTACGCCTGAGAGCATCTCGCAGTGGCTGCCCAAGATGCGCGGTGTGAAAAAGCGCATGGCCTGGCTTGCGAAAAAAATGCCTGAGCGCGCCGACTGGGCCTATCGTGAGGTGCGCGCCCTGATCCCCTATATGCTGCAAAACGATATTGCTCCAGAAGCCCTTCCCAGTTCCATTTACGGGGCTGTGGGGCTTTGTCAGTTCATGCCTTCCAATATCGCCATCTACGCCGCCGACGGCGATGGTGACGGCCGCATTGATCTCTTCAGCATTGAGGATGCCTCGGCCAGCCTTGCACGCTATCTCGCCCTGCACGGCTGGAAGGCGGGTATCTCTCCAGCCGCCATGCACTCCTTGCTCATGAAGTACAATCATTCCAAGGTCTATGCCAATACCATTCTGGCCCTGGCTGAGCTGATCCGTGCCGAAGAGCAAACCAATCCCTGATGGGCACAACCTTTTGCGGAAATTGTCATGGCCAATGAGTCGCTTGTCATTACCGGCATGGGTGCCGTTACGCCGCTGGGCATCGGTGTCTCAAGCTATTGGGACAACCTGCTCAGGGGCGTTTGCGGCATAGACAGCATCAGCCGCTTTGACTGTTCTGACCTGCCTGTCCGGATTGCAGCTGAAGTGCGTGATTTCGTACCTGAGGATCATCTGGAAAAAAGTGTCCTGAAAAGCACCTCGCTTTTCATGCAGTTTGCTCTGGTTGCGGCAGAGGAGGCTTTGGCCCAGAGCGGTCTCGATCTTTCTCGTTATGCCGAGCGTATCGGCATTATTTTTGGCAGCGCCATGGGCGGGATAAGCGCCATCTCACAGACGGCGCAGCATTTTGTTGCCGGTCGCAGCAAAAAAGTCAGCCCGCATTTTGTGCCTTCGGTGACGAGCAATATGGGGGCAGCTGAAGCGGCTATCCAGTTCGGTATCCGAGGTCCCTCGCTGACAGTGCATACGGCCTGTTCGGCCGGCGGTGACGCAATGCTGACAGCAGCTCTGCTTGTGAAGAGCTCTATGTGCGATGCCGTGCTTGTCATGGGTGGCGAAAGCATTGTCTGTGATCTGGCCATTTCCAGTCTTGCGCAGGCCAAGGCCCTTTCCCGCGACAATGACAGTCCCAAGACGGCCTCGCGGCCCTTTGATGCCAAGCGCACAGGCTTTGTCATCGGCGAGGGCGGGGGTGCCCTTGTCCTGGAAAAGGCCAGCTTTGCGAGCCTGCGCCACGGGGAAATCCTTGCTGATTTCACAGGCTATGCCAATACCATGGATGCCTACCACATCACAGCCCCTCATCCCGAGGGTCTGGGCGCGGCCCGCTGTATGCAGCTGGCCCTGGCAGAGGCCAAGCTCAAGCCTTCTGATATCGGTTATATCAATGCCCATGGCACATCAACGGTACGCGGCGATGTGGCAGAGACTGTGGCTCTGAAACGCGTCTTTGGCACCGCCATGCCGCCTGTCAGTTCGCTCAAGGGCGCTACAGGGCATTTGATGGGAGCCGGTGGCATCACCGAGGTCATTGCCTGTGTGCAGGCCATCAGAGAGGGTATGCTGCCTCCGACCATTAATTATGAATATCCCGATCCTGAATGTGATTTGGACTATATTCCCAATGTCGCACGGCCGGCTGTCATCGAGGCCGCTATGAGCAATGCCCTGGGTTTTGGTGGCCAGAATTCGAGCATTGTGGTGACGCGGCACAGGGAACAGGAGTCATAATGCAATTTAGCTATGATGTGACGATGTTCAAAGAAACCTTTGAGCATGAATTTACCTGGCTCAATGGCTTTATGCGTAATGTGCACAGGTTCGGCAGTGCCACGGCGGTCTTTTGTCCTGCGGACAATCGCTCCTGGACCTACCGTGAGCTGAACGGCGATGCCAATCAGCTGAGCCATGCGCTGCAATCCGACGGCTGCGGCAAAAACGACATTGTCATGTTTATGCTCTTTAACAGCCCTGAATTTATTTTTTCCTATCTAGCCTCGCACAAGATCGGAGCCATTGGCTGCCCTGTGAACTACAGACTGTCGAGCGGGGAACTTGCGGCCATCATCGATGACAGTCAGCCCCAGGTTTTTATTTACGATGACAGTCTCGCCAAAACCGTGCGCAGTGCCCTTGAGCTTTCCGAATACCAGCCCAAGCATCTTGTCTGCGTGCGCAGCGACGGCGGCCCCTTAAGCTATGAGAGCGAGAATCTCTGCGCCGTTGCCTATGGCAATTATGTGGCGGGCATGAGCCGCGAAAATCCGCAGCCTGAGAAAAAGCCGCATATCTACGATGAGACCACGCGCCTCTATACCTCCGGCACCACAAGCCGTGCCCGAGCGGTGCCCATGAACAATATCAACGAGGTGCTCTCCTCGCACGATGTCATGATGCATTTTCCCCTGAATGCCACTGACCGCACTCTGAACATGACACCCTGGTTTCACCGGGGAGGCCTGCATTCAGGTGGCCCAACGCCCACACTCTACGCCGGCGGAGAGGTGGTCATTCTCAGGGAATTCAATCCCAAACTCTGCCTGAAATATGTTGAGACCCATCGCGTGACCTTTCTGATCGGCGTGCCTTCGATCATTGCCCTGCTCGCCAGAGCGCAGGAGCGCGATCCTGCCGATCTCTCAAGTCTCAGGGGCATTGTGACCATGGGCAGTCCCTTTGAAAAGAGTGCCTGTGAAAAGTATCTCAAGCTCTTTACGCCCAATATCTTCAATGGCTACGGCACCACCGAAACCTTCTGGAATACTTTCCTGCGTCCGTATAATCTGCCCGAAATGGCCGGCAGTGCCGGTCAAGCCTGTACTGACGACGAAGTGCGCATTGTCCGGGCCGTGGAGGACGGTCACGCCGAACCTGATGATCTTGTGGCCAAGGACAATACCGAAATCGGTGAAATCATCATCAAGTCGCCCGCTAAATCCACCTTCTGCTACGTGAACAATCCCCAGATGACGCGGCAGAAATTTTACAAAGGCTACCACTATACCGGCGATCTCGGCACCTGGGATGAAAATGAATTTGTGACCGTGGTCTCACGCAAGGACGATATGATCCTCTGCAACGGCGAAAATATCTACCCTGCCCAGATTGAGGCTGTGATCAATGCCCATCCCAAAGTGCAGGAAAGCGCTGTGATCGGGGTGGCTGATCGTCTGCACGGCCAGAGTATTGCCGCCTATATTGTGCCGGCTGATCCCAGTTTGACCATTGAGGAGCTCAAGCGCTACTGTGTTGGTGTGCCCCTTTTGTCATCGTATAAACGCCCCCGTTTTTATTATCTCGTCAAAGAACTGCCCCATACGGCAACGGGCAAGATCAAGCATTACAAGTTGCGTCAGCAGGTGGCCAAGGGCAATCAGTCGCTGTAATTTTTCCACTCTTGCCTTGCGCGTGTGCGCAGTCCTTTCCGTCAACAGGACCTTTTTCGATAGGTGTCGAAAAGGGGGCAATGCACATCGGTCTGTGTCGTGACCGATGGACGGTTTACTCTGGCAGACTGACTCTGATGCTGATCGGAGTCAGTCTGTCAGTGTCTAGCTTTTGAGGGAAGCCATGTCCACGCCAAGCCCCAAGCCTCTGGCCGGTAAATTTGCCGCCCTGTGCGGACTGCCCGCCCTGCCTCTTGCCGGACGCAGTCCCAATAAGCTCTATGATGACGATTGCTATGCGCTCTGGAACAAATACGCCATGCCGGAGAATATCCGTCGTCATTCCAAGCTTGTAGCCCATATTGCCGAAAATCTGGCGGAGCTTGCTCTGCAGAGGCATGTGGCGCTGTCGGTGGATGATGTGCGGGCCAGCGCGCTGCTGCACGATCTTGGCAAGATGTACAGTCTGCGTTTTGGCGGTGCCCATGCGGCCATCGGTGCAGCCTGGGTTGTGGCTGAGACGCACAATTACGCCGTAGCCCAGGGTGTGATGCATCATGTCTACTGGCCATGGGAGATAGTCGCCGATGCCACATGCTGTCAGCTGCCCATGCTTGTGCTCTATGCTGACAAAAGGGCGCGTCACGACCAATGTGTGACCCTGGATGAACGTTTTGATGATCTTAAGGTACGCTACGGCAAGAATGAGGAGGCCGTCAGGTCCATCGACGCCTCGTTGGCCCAGATGAAAGCCGTTGAGGCAGCCTTGATGACGTTTTTGGGATGGGAGGGCTTGGATGCGTATACTTTTACTTGCCGGGGGCTGGTCGACTGAGCGTCTTGTCTCCCTCTCAGGCGCCAAAGCCATGGCAGAAGCCATGGAAAGCCTGGGACATACGGTCACGCTCTTTGATCTTCAGGACTTCGACGCTCTGCTGGCCAAAGCCAAGGAGCACGATCTTGCTATCATTAATCTGCATGGCCAGCCGGGTGAAGACGGCCTTGTGCAGGCCATGCTTGACAGTATTGGTCTGCCCTATCAGGGCACAGGCCCTGCCGGCTCAATCTTGGCTCTGAATAAGGCCGCGAGCAAACAGGTGCTCAGGCATCACGGTCTTTTGACACCGGACTGGCAGTTTCTGCCGGTCAGACCCGAGAAAACCTGGCAGCCAAGTCTGCCCTTTCCGCTTTTTGTGAAAAGCGATACGGGCGGCTCCTCCATTCACCTGGCCAAGGTGACGGATCTGGCTGGTCTCTGGGCTGTTATGGATGAGATTTTTCAGGCAGGCTGCGGGGCACTGGTCGAGGAGGCCATTGAGGGCCGGGAAGTGACCTGCGGCGTTCTGGGCGAAGAGGCGCTGCCGCCGGTGCTGATAGAACCTGTGCGCGGCAGCTATTTTGACTATGCCAGCAAGTATGCCGCTGACGGGGCACGCGAAATCTGTCCGGCGCCTCTGCCCGAGCAGATTCTGACCCAGATTCAGGAGACAGCGCTTGCCGCCCACCGCATCTTGGGTCTTGACGGCTTAAGCCGTTCAGACTGTATGCTGGATGCCAGGGATCGCCTCTATCTGCTTGAGGTCAATACCCTGCCTGGCATGACCGCCACAAGTCTTGTGCCGCGTGAAGCCAAAGCGCTCGGTCTTGATTTTCCGGCCCTGATGCAGCGTTTTATTGATCTGGCGCTGGCGAAGAAGTCGTAGAGAAGCTATAGGGAATGCGCGGATCTTTGAGTTCGCGCCGCAGACTCTCTTCCGGATCATGGGGCAGATCGGCGCAATTGCAGAGCAGGGCATTGCCGCCAAGGGCTGTAAAGCCGTACCAGATCCCCGGCGGTATTTTTAAGAGCCCGTAATGCAAAGGTCTCCCCAGAAGGTATTCACAGACCTTGCCATAGCTTGGGGACTCTTGGCGTTCATCAAAGAGCACGAGCAAGAGTCTGCCACAAGGCACGGCAAAAAGCTGGGTCTGTCGCTTGTGGCATTTCCAGGCTTTGACCTGCCCCTCGAGCACCTCGGAAAAATAGATTTCGCCAAATTGCCCGGCATAGGGCATGAGAGCGTATTCCTGGCGCAAGAGGTGCAGAACCGGACCGCCCTTGGTCTCAATGACGGCAAGATCCTGCCAGAGAACGCCGGCCAGGCCTTTTTCCTGAAACTGCCTTTCTAGGCTGTCCATGCCAGTCCCCGTGCTTCGGCTGTGTGGACATAGGCTGCGATCTGGCCAAGGCTGAAATCGAGCATCGATTCGCTCTCCTTTCTTCCCCGATAGAAGCGGTGATACCATTCGGCTGTCATGCGGATGGTCTCTTCGAAATTCAGAGTGGCATGCCAGTTGAGATGCGCCAGGGCCTTATCACAGCAGAGTTTGAGCAGGGTGCATTCCAGGCGTGTGGGATCCTGCTCCTGCATGCGGCTTTGAAAGCCAGGCCAGTGCAGGGCAAGCTCGTGCACAACCTCTTCCACGGTCTTGACGATTTCAGCCGACGGCCCGAAATTATAGGCTTCGCCTTTCAGGCAGAAGGGGGATGCGCCAGGCACAAGCAGGTGGGCTGCCAGCTCAAGGTAGCCTGAGAGCGGTTCAAGCACCAGTTGCCAGGGGCGGGTTGCTTTGGGACTTCTGATCGTAACAGCGACCTTGTCGTTCCAGGCGCGCGCGCAGTCGGGCACAATGCGGTCGCTGGCCCAGTCGCCGCCGCCAATGACATTGCCGGCACGTACGGTGGCGCAGGCCGGTCCGTCCTGGAAAAAGCTTTTAAAATAGCTGTGGGCGATGATTTCCGCGCAGCCCTTGGAGGCTGAATAGGGGTCATAGCCGCCGAGATGATCGTTTTCGCGGTAGCCATAGACCTGCTCGTCATTGCGGTAACACTTATCCGAGGTGTTGAGGACGGCTGCGGCAACCTCAGGGCAATGGCGAATGGCTTCCAGCACATTCATGGTGCCGAGCGCATTGCTTTCAAACGTCGTCACAGGATCGGCATAGGACTGCCTGACAAGAGCCTGGGCCGCCAGATGAAAGACGAGGTCGGGTTTGGCAAGACGTACGGCCTTGACAAGCTCCTCACGGTTACGGATATCACCGCGCAGATCCTGCAGATGGCTGCCAAGATCCATGGCGGCAAAGTGCGAAGGGCTGCTTGGCGGATCAAGAGAAAAGCCTGTGACCTCGCAGCCAAGATGGAGGAGCCAGGCGCTGAGCCAGGAC
>JAGADH010000183.1 GCA_017613715.1 Desulfovibrio sp.
AATTTGCCCAGCTCGGTCAAATGGAAGGCTCCAATCCCCAGCAGTTTGAAATGACCATCCTGGCCCTGCGTTTCTCGCGCTGGGCCAATGGCGTCAGCCGTCTCCACGGCATCGTTGCCAGGCATATGTGGAATAAGCTCTGGAAGAATCTGCCACTGACGGAAGTGCCCATCTACCATGTCACCAATGGCGTACATACGCCGTCCTATGTGGGCATGCAGATGGAGGAACTGCTCAATCAGTATCTTGGTCCTGACTGGCTCAGCGCGCCTCCCGACTCACCTGTCTGGGATAAGATCGACACCATTCCCAACGACGAGTACTGGATGGCCAAGATGACGCAGAAGGAAGAGCTGCTCAATTTCTTGCGCGAACACAGCGTCGATTTTGCTCAAAAATTTGGCATGAATACGAGCAAGATCAAGGCCATGGAGCGGCTGCTCTATCCCTCGACCCTGATCATCGGCTTTGCCAGACGCTTTGCTCCCTATAAGCGGGCAACGCTACTCTTTGCCGATCCCGATCGTCTTGCACGCATCTTAAATGATCCTGCCAGACCCGTCTGTTTTGTCTTTGCCGGCAAATCGCATCCTGCCGATGAAGCAGGCAATGATCTCATTCAGAAGGTTGTGCAGGCTTGCTGCGAACCTCGTTTCCTCGGCAAGATCTTCTTCATTGAGGATTACAATTTAGGCGTCTCGCGCGTACTCTCGCAAGGCTGCGATGTCTGGCTGAATACGCCGCGCAGGCCCTACGAGGCCTCTGGTACAAGCGGTATGAAACTGCCGGTGAACGGCGGCATCAACCTGAGCATTTCCGACGGCTGGTGGTGCGAGGGCTATAACCGCCGCAATGGCTGGACCATTGGCCCTGTGGTGCGTACAGAGCTGCCCAAGGACTCGCAAAACGACTATGCCGATGCCGAGTCTCTCTACAATCTTCTGGAGCATGATGTCATTCCGCTCTACCACGACATTGACGAGCATAAGCTGCCATCGCGCTGGATCGACATCTCCAAGAATTCCATGAAGACCCTGACCCCCATGTACACTTCAGGCCGCATGCTCAACGATTACTGCCGTGAGGCCTATCTGCCAGCAGCTGAACGCCGCGACCGTCTGGCCGAAGACGACTGGAAGCTTCTGCGTGAAGTGACGGCCTGGGAGCAGAATCTGCCCAGCCGCTTCAGAACGTTGAACCTGGAGAAGATCGAAATCCGCGGGGCTGACGGCTACACCATGCTTTGTGGCGAACCCATCGAGGTCAATCTGCACCTCCATCTGGGCGAAATGCAGGCTGATGAAATCGAAGCACAGTTGGTCATCGGCCTTGTGCACGGCAATGGCAATTTCATCAAGGCGCCAACGGTACTGCCCTTAAAGGCTCAGCCGGCTGATCACGGATCTGATGGCATGGATTATTCCATCAGCTATACACCCACAACCAATGGCCATTATTGCTATGGTATTCGTGTTGTGCCTATGCATCATGGATTATCATCATGCCTTGATACAGGTCTCGTGCTCTGGGCCTAGCCAGAGCAAAATACAAAGTAAAAAAACAAGGAGGGATGGACAAAAAACCATCCCTCCTTTGCTGTCACAGCTCTTGGCAAAAACATACTTCCTAAACATAGGGATCTGGGCTTTCAAGATACTGCGTCACATAATCGCGAACACCCTGCTCAAGGCTGACAAAGGAAACAGGACAGGACAGCTCTTCAAGCCAGTGCATATCTGCGCACGTATAGTTCTGATAATGGGCTTTCAGCTTTTCAGGCATGGGCTGATAGTCAATCACAGGGCTGCGTCCCATGGCGGCAAAAACAGCACGCCCGAGATCATTGAAAGTGCGGGCCTGACCTGTGCCGACATTATGAATGCCACAGATCTCGGGATTTTCCAAAAGCCAGGCCATCAGAGCGGTGCAATCCTTAACGTAAACAAAATCACGTTGCTGCTCACCGTCAGCCAGATCCTGACGATTGGAGGCAAAAAGACTGAGCCTGCCCCGCTGGCGGATTTCAGCGTGGGCTTTGAGCACCACACTGCTCATGCTGCCTTTATGATATTCATTGGGACCGTAGACATTGAAAAACTTCAGACTGATAATGCTCTCGCTCAGGCCTTGACGCAAAAGCCAAAGATCAAGCAATTGCTTGGAATAGCCGTACATATTGAGAGGTCTTAGCGCACTGATCAACTCAGGATCATCGTCAAAGCCGAGACTGCCATCGCCATAGGTTGCGGCAGAACTGGCCACAAGCATGCGTATGCCATGGTCTGCGGCATAACGACAGAGATCCTGGCTGTAGAGATAATTATTATCCATGAGGAAATCACTGTTCTGCTCGGTCGTGGCCGAACAGGCGCCAAGATGGACAATGCCGGATACAGAAAAGGGCAGGGCATTACGCAGCAAGAGCTCTCGAAATCGCTCCCTTGGCAGATAGTCCGCATAGCGACGTTTGACAAGATTGCGCCATTTTTCGCTTGTGCCTAAATGATCCACCACAATGATATCGTCTCTGCCTGCCATGTTCAGCTGCCACAAAAGCACGCTGCCGATAAAGCCTGCACCGCCAGTTACTACAAGCACGCTGTCTCCTTTTGTCCGTAAAAACTGCTCAAGACTGGTCCTGCCAGAAAAAAATTGCTACTTCTGCGCAGAAATGGTATCCCCAAAGCCCTCTGTCAGGCAAGTCTACGCCTGACGTCATGCCAGCCCAAAAGGATATGCTATGCAGATATGTCTTGCCTCGTTTGACGATCACGAAATCATGCTGGAACTGCGCGCAGGGCTGGTCTATATTGACGGAGAAGTTCAGCCCATTAAACATGTGACCGAAGAAGAGATCCGCGACTTCGCCACAAAACTTGAAGCCGTTCCTCAGGGCTCAGATCCCGGCTTATCAGCCCTCCTTGATGCCAAAAGAGCGGAAATTCTGGTCTCCCTTCTGGGCCGGGCCGTTGGCGAAGAGTGTATTGATTTTCTCACAACACTTCTCGACAGGCTGCATTTCAATGTGCGCCACTATCTGGACGAAGACCACAGCTGCGAGTGCCATCACCATGAACATGCTTGAAATCATTGATCTTCACGTCAGTATCGGAGGCACACCAGTCCTCAAAGGTGTGAATCTGACCATCAATGCCGGCGAGACCTTTATTCTCTTTGGTCCCAATGGATCGGGAAAAACAAGTCTCCTGATGACACTGATGGGTGTCTCCGGCTATGAGGTGACGCAAGGCCAAATTCTCTTCAAAGGCCAGGATATCACCAGGGCCCCCATGTATGAACGCGCCCGCCTGGGCATAGGACTCTCCTTTCAGCGTCCCCCGACCATCAGAGGACTGCCCACGGGCAAGCTTGTTGAGCTCTGTGCCCGTAATCAACAGGTCGACATTCCGGCCATGGCCAAAAAGCTCAATTTTGACACGTTTCTAGACCGCGATGTCAATGCCGGCTTTTCAGGCGGTGAAATCAAACGTTCCGAGCTTCTGCAGCTTATGGCTCAGCGGCCTGATCTAATTCTTTTTGATGAACCTGAGAGCGGCGTCGATCTGGAAAATATGGCTCTTGTAGGCAATACCGTCCATGAACTGCTTGAGGGTAGCGGCCCCAAGGGCGCCAGTCTCAGACAGCTGGGACGCGTACGTCATACCTGTGGATTGATCATCACCCATACCGGCTATATCCTGCAGTATGTCAATGCCCATCGCGGTCAGGTGCTTTATCACGGCAAACTGTGCTGTGAAGCCAATCCGCACGAAATTCTCCAACATATTCAGAAACATGGCTATCACGAATGCCTGCGCTGTCTGTCCACAGAAGACAAGGAGCTGCGCTCATGAGTGTTGATCTTTCGCGCTATTCCTTCAATGCCGGAGAAAAGACAGGACCCCTCGCCGATCTCGGTCTCCTGCCGAAAATGGACCAGGTCAGACTCATAGAAGCCGGCATCAATGTTCAGGACCACAATGTCAGCGGCGCCTTTATGCAGATCAACCGTGAAGGCGTGCACTGCAATACGCGCCATGAGGGCGTCGAGCTCTTAAGCATTCAGGCAGCCTTAAAAAAGTACGATGGCCTGCCCAGACATTTCTGGAATCTGCTGGATCCAGAAAAGGATGATCTTGCCAGAACAGCTAAGGCCAATCTCGGCGGCGGCTATTTCATCAGAGCCAAAAAGGGTGTGAAAATCACCGAGCCCCTGCAGTCGTGCATGTTCATCAAAGGCGCACGCGTTGGCCAGAGTGTGCATAATATCGTTATTGTGGAAGAAGGCGCCGAGGTTCATATCCTCAATGGCTGCGCCACGTCCAAATCCACGGAAGAAGCCCTGCATCTTGGCTTTACTGAGTACTATGTGGAAAAAGGCGGTAAATTGACCTTCACCATGGTGCACAACTGGGGCGAAAACGTCACAGTCCGGCCGAGATCTGCCGGCATTGTCGAAAGCGGTGGTCAGTTTCAGAGCAACTATATCCTGCTCAAGACCGTGGGTGATCTTTCCATGTATCCGGTGATCAAACTGGTCGGAGAAAATGCGGTTTCCCGTTTTAATTCCGTCATTGTCGCCCCCAAGGGATCCAATCTCGACTGCGGCAACAGAATTGAGCTCAATGCCCCCAAGACACGCGGCGAGGTCATTGCGCGTGTACTGACTGTGGGTGGCAAGGTTGTCAGCCGCGGCTTTATTGGTGCAGAGGCAAGCCCCGTGAAAGGACACCTGGAGTGCAAAGGCCTGATTCTGGGAGGCGGCTCCATCCACACCATTCCCGAACTCTACAGCTGCCGGGACGGCGTTGAACTTTCCCATGAAGCGGCTGTGGGCAAAATTGCCCAGGAAGAAATCGAATATCTCATGGCACGCGGTCTCGATGAAGACGAAGCAGCCTCAACCATTGTACGTGGTTTCCTCAATGTTGACATCATGGGTCTGCCCGATCAGCTCAAAGATGCCATGAACGAGCAAATCGCGACCCTCAATTCAAGCGCAGCACTCTAAGAGCCCTTGACGGCCCTTGAGTCGCTCGATATAGAAAAAAAAGCTGGGCCTGTAGCTCAATTGGCAGAGCCTCCGGCTCATAACCGGCAAGTTCCAGGTTCAAGTCCTGGCAGGCCCACCAGACTTCAAAAAAAGCCCTTCCGAGGTTTTTTTGTACCCTGGATTTTCCCTCAAAAACCCGCTGATCTGCCTTATCAGCGGGTTTTCTTATTATCTCTCGGAATTAACGCAGAGTTTCACTAACCTTTCCCCTTACGACGCGCCGAATGCGGCATAGGCCGCAGATATGGTCACCCGAGGATGTCGGATAACCGCACTCGCTGCACGGCGTAAGCGCTTCCCCGAGCTCGGCCTGCTCGCGAGCGAAGGCGGGACGCCCGCGCCTCAGAAAACCCTGGTAGAAATCAAGCTTGCGCCCGGGCATGGCGGCCTCAAGCTTTTGCAAAAGCCCTTTGAGCGTGCTGAAGGTCGCCCCTGGACTGTACGGGCAGGGGGCGTAGTGATTGTCTATGCCCATCAGGAAGGCATAGTTCGCCGTCTCGAACTCCGTCAGCCGCCACAGGGGCTTGATCTTGCGCACGAAGCCGTTCTCCCCCTCAAGGCGAGGCCCCTGATCGGAGAGGTAGGCCACGTCCCACCGCAGAGTGTTGCTAAAAAGACGTGCTACCTCGTCATCAAGGTTGTGGCCGGTCGCCACGGCTGTGAAGCCGCCATCCACGGCGATCTTGTTGAAGAAATGCCGCTTGATCTTGCCGCAGGCCGAGCAGACGGGCCTCGTCAGAGCAGCCTTTACCAGCGGAATGGAGAGCCCCTCCCCCTTCAGTTCCTTCACGATCAGACGCAAACTGTGGCGCGCGCAGAAACGTTCGACGTGACGGCGCGCGACAGCTGATGAACTTGGGATGTCGAGATCGATATGCAGACCCGTCACGTCATAGCCCATGAGCGACAACTCAAGCATAAGCGCTAGAGAATCCTTGCCACCTGAGAGAGCGACCAAAATACGGTCGCCCGGCTCAAGCATGTCCTGGGCATGGATGCCGCGCTCGACCTCGCGCCGGAAGAATGCCTTGAAGCACTTCGCGCAGAAGGCGCTGTTGTGACTGCGTAGCGCAACGACCGCCGTATCTTTGCACACCTTGCATTTCATCTCAAAATTCGGCTGGAAAGGCCGCCTCCATTATTCCCCTCTGTTGCTCATACCTGCCATATGACAGTAGCCATAGCCGGCGCTTCTCGCTGCACGGCATGAACGGCTTCTTCCGTTTGTCCAGAACGAACACTGCCATGTCCCTTTCTCCTGCATTCACCGAAAGGGAAGTTCTCAGGCTTTTGCCGCATCTCCTCTCGCCAAAGTTGCTGTCCTGTGGTGCGCCGAAAGCCGTTTCGTCCCTTACCCCTAGGGGCAGATCAAGCTCCGTCCGAAAGGCGCGGGATAGTTGACGTGGCTGCGTTTACGGGAGTGGCTTGTCCGCAAAAAAACAGGCCATTCTTTGTATTGGCTGGCATATGCACCTCAAGTTCATCGCCATTTTAAGCCAATGCCGCTTCCGTGTTGTCCGAGGAAGTGACGATAATCAGTTCATTGATTCAGCTTCAGCTCTGTTTTCAGTCAGAACCACAGGCGTCGTGCAATAGCTGTTAAGAATGATATCGTAGGGCATCAGCCTGAGGATGCCACCTTGCGGACGAGTATATCCTCGTTCGGCCTGATGTGGCGGTCAGGGGTGAGCAGTTCGCCGTTACGGGCGACAAGGGCCGTCTCTTCGGCAAGACCCAGGGCTGTGAGCAGCTGGCGCGCGGTCTTGGGCCGGTGAAGGCACAGGCGAATATCCTGCGGCTGCAAAGTCACTGTGATGCGCGCGCCCTTCCGGTCCGGGTCGATGACCTTGATATGCGGCTCGCGCCTCAGTATCGCGTCGAGCGGGTCTTCGTCTCCGTTACAACCCTCACCTTTGAGTTCGATGATTTTTTCTGATTCCGTCATGCAAAGTCCTTTCAGTGGAACAATACGGGTTGATGTTGGGGCCCCTCCTTGTCAGGCCCGGAGGATATCTGATCAACGTTGAGGAAAGATCTTTCTTCCGCCTCCGGGCCTTTTCCGTGGAATTGTCAGCTACAGCCTTCCAGCGCCTGTCCCAAGTCAGCGAGAATATCATCAATATGCTCAATGCCCACGGAGAGGCGCACGCTGTTGGGATAGATGCCGCTTTCGGTCAGCTCCTGTTCGTTCAGCTGGGCATGGGTGGTAGAGGCAGGGTGAATGGCGAGCGACTTCACGTCCGCCACGTTCGCCAGCAGAGAGAAGATGCGCAGGCGATCGATGACGGAACGTGCCGCCGCAGCGCCGCCTTTGACCTCAAAGGTGAAGATACTGCCCGCGCCGTTGGGGAAATAGCGTTGGTACAGAGCATGGCCAGGACTGCCGGGCAGGCTGGGATGATTGACGCGCTCCACCCTGGCATGACCTTTGAGGAAATTCACCACGGCAAGAGCGTTTTGCACATGCCGCTCCACGCGCAGGGAAAGCGTTTCCAGCCCTTGCAGCAGCAAAAATGCAGAAAAGGGCGACAATGTGGCGCCCATGTCCCGCAGCAAAATGGCCCGCGCCCGCACTGCAAAGGCTGCCGGCCCTGCGGCATCCACAAAGCTCAGACCGTGATAGCTCGGGCAGGGTTCGGTCAACTGCG
>JAGADH010000184.1 GCA_017613715.1 Desulfovibrio sp.
CTGATTGCCGAGCAGATCCCGCAACCCATGGGTACAGGCCTGGTCAGTGAAGCACAACTGCTCTATCAGGCCGGCCTTCTGGCCCGCATCTATACCCTCAGGGGCACAGGCCTTCTGGCGCATCCTGAAGGCTATGCCTTGCCGCTCGCCATACGGCGCTGCGGCTTCTTCCAGATCCTGGCCCAGCTCGGCCGTCTTCTGACCCCCAGCTTCTTCCGCTTTCTGCGCCGTTATTCCGCAAGCCTGCCGCAGCTCGTTGGCAAGCACGCCAAAACGCCGTTTTTCTCGCGTCTGCGTGCTGTGCTTGCCGGCTTTACCTTTGCCCGCTGGCTGCGTGAAGAGAAAATCTCCTGTCTTCTGGCTGCTGATGGCGAAGCCTCAGCCACAGCCGCCTGTGTGGCCTCGGAGCTTACGGGGCTACCCGTGGCCTTTGATGCGCGTTTTGCCAGTACTGCCGGTACCTGCGGTCTTCCGGCCAAGGTCCAGCGGGCAGGTCTGATCAGGGTCAATTCTGAAGGTGTTGAGCGCAGACTCCTTGATCTTTTGCCGACAATTCCCAGAGAACGGCTGCTTTTGATGCGTGACCCGCTTGGCATTATGCCTTTGGAAGATGCCGAGCACAGTCAGCTTGATACCTCAGATCATGTTCTGACCATCGGATTTGCCGGCAGTCTTCTGCCCTCGCGCGGCGTGGACATTCTGCTTGAAGCCTGTGCGCTTTTGCAGAAGAGCATGCAGATTTCCGTCAAGATTGCCGGCGATGGTCCGGAACGGGCCAGTCTCAAGCGTCAGGCCAAGCGCCTGGGCGGCTTGCATATGGTTTCTTTTCTGGGTCTTCTGGCACCCGAGCATATGGAAGCGTTTTATGCTGGTCTTGATGTTTTTGTGGCACCGAGCAGAGTTAGTCTGACGGCTTTTGCCGAGGCTTTCCCCGAGAGCGTCTGCGAAGCCATGGCCTTTGGCTTGCCTGTCATTGTCACGGATCTTTCGGTCTTAACCCAAGTCATCCGCGACGGGGAAAACGGTCTTGTCATAGCCCAGGAAGATGCCAGTGCCCTGGCCAGTGCTCTCACCCGTCTGGCCCAGGAGCCGGATCTTGCCAAAAAGCTTGGTCAGCAGGGGCGCAGTGATATCCTTGCCTTGAAAAACGTGGCGGCTGATCAGGAGGCTTTTCTTCAGGGTTTGCTTGCGCTTGCGCAGAGCTCAGGGAAGGCATCTCGGGCAGGCAGGGCTGCGGGTGAAGTTGACAGGCATGAGCCTTGATAAGAGGCTGGCCAAGGCTGGCAGAAGAGGGCAGGTATTACCTGCCAGACAGGTGAGAAGAGCATGGCGCGTTTCTGGGTTGCTGATATCGGCGGCACCAATTGTCGTTTGGCACAATTTGTCAGTGCCGGAGAGCTAGTTCTTGAAAAAGAGCTCTGGCTGCCTACAGCCTCACTGGCTAGCGAGCGTGATCTTCTGGCAGCGTTTGCTGAGCATTTTTCAGGCTACGAGGACCTTAAAGGGCTTTGTCTTGCCCTGGCTGGGCCTGTGACGCCTGAGGGCGGAGCCTTGACCAATGCCAAGCTTGTCTGTCATCGACAGAGTCTGCAAAGCGCTCTAAGAGCCCTTCTGCCAGCTAAGAGCTGCCCTGAGGTCCTTTTGATCAATGATTTTGCGGCCCAGGCTTATGCTGTCCTGCCTCTGGCAGAACGTTCCAGGCCCTTGCGCCGACGCCAGAGAGCCTGGGAGGCCACATGTGTCAGGGCTGTGATCGGAGCAGGCACGGGTCTTGGCGCGGCCATGCTTGTGCAGCGAGGAGAAAGCCTCACCGTCTGTGCCAGCGAAGCCGGGCACATGCCTTTTCCCTTTCGGCCCGATGAATACGAATATGCACGCTATCTCTCTTTGGAAAAAGGTCTTGCTGAGCCGACCTGCGAAGATATCATTTCAGGCAGCGGCCTGAGCCATCTGCAGGCTTTTTTGACGGCTGAGCAGCTTGAGCCCAAGGAGATCGGCCAACGTTACCTGCAGGCGCCCAGCCCCACCTTGCGTCTCTTTGCGCGTTTTTACGGCCGTTTTTGTCGTATCTGGCTCTACAGCACCTGCTGTTACGATGGGCTCTGGATCGGCGGAGGCATTGCTCTGGCTAATCCGCTCTGTGTGCAGAGTCCTGAATTTTTTGCTGAAATCGAGGGCCAGGGTGTCTATGACTGGGTGAGTGATATTCCACTCTGGCTTTTCCCTGCGGCCAATTCCGGTCTCTGGGGGGCTTGTGAAGCCTTGCGTTGGCAGCTTAGAGATCGCACCCCGAGTTAATATGATGACGGCTTAAAGCTTCTCGACAGAGAACGTCAGCGCTTTACCATCGCAATGTTCAGAAAGCCCTTGCTCAAAAGGGCTTTTTTTTAGTCTCTTAGGCCATTTTGTTTTTTTCTCTCTTCTAATTCTTTCTGTATTTTCTTTGCTTCATTTTGCATATAAAGCATCATTTTTGCTTCTCTTTGTACTTGTTGATCTCTTTTTTCAGCTAATTGAGGATTCTCAAATCTCATTTTTTTCTCAGCTAATACTTCTAATTCTTTTTTATTAGATAAATAGTATTTTATTTTTGTTAATCTTTCCTCAATTTGTGAGATTTTACCTTTTATTTTTGTTAATTGATTATGCCATTTTTTTCCTACAAAAAATGATGTTATAAAATTTGGTTTTTGTGACAAACTAAGGTAAAGCTTTTTTTCTTGAACCTTTTTAGAATTATGAACCTTTAAAAGTATAGATCTCATTTGTATATATTTTGCAGTATTGTATTTTTTAAATAAGTTGTTATATTCGTTAATATAATCATCTTTATTTTTAGGGGGCATATCTGCATTTTTATCAACATAATTTATAAATAACAGTGATGCAATTTTTTTACAATGGAAAATTAGAGTGTCTTTGCTTTGCCATTTTTCGTTAACTTCTTTGAAGTTTGCTAGATCTATTTTTTGTATATCTTGAGGTTGTGCCCGTAAAAGTTGAATAGCAAGTTGCACGAGAGCGGAAGCGTTATTCTTTTGTGGATAAAGCCTATCAAATGCTTCAAGTGCTTTTATTGTCTGATGATCACCAAGGACGTCACTTAGCGCTACAAAATCTAAATAATCTCGTGTGGCATTTCTTGATAATATAAGTGCTCCCTTAATTCGTAAAATTTCTTCTTGCGTAGGAATAACTATTTCTTTGTCTCTTATTGAGATTTTTACGGTTTCCAGTGGCTCATGCCGGATGAGTTGTCTGATACCAGTTTCAACACCATCAAGTCTGCCAAGTATAAGTACAGGTTTCTTTATTTTTTCAGTTTTCCATTCTTCTAGTGATTCTAATTGTAATAATATTTTATCAAATTCATCTCGTAAATTATAGAGTATATGATCAGCGTCACAAGATATTCTGTGAGCAGCATAGATAGCAGAAGCTGTGCCCCCGACAAGCACAGCTCCTTTTACAATTTCCTGTAAATGTGCTGCTGCTAACAATAATTGATCCCATTTGTTTAATTCATCTTGTTCATTTTTTGAAAACATTATTTATAATGTCCCTATGATTATCAATAAAATTAAAGAGATCGGGCCAGAATGAAAAACGCATACTATTTAAATAAGAATAATGTTGGCACACTTTTATCACTGTTTCTTTAATACTCTTTGAATGTATACAGGCTCTAAATAAAAGTGCCCACTCTGAACCACCACCACGGGTTATTATATTTTCTATTGACATTTCAGAAAATTCATTTGTTCTGATGTTTCTCTGATAAATATTGCATTCTGGCTTTTCTAATTTTTTTAAATATTTATCGATCCACATAGAGGAACCTATAAGACATGAGACGTGTTGAGTGTCGCCTGCGAAGGGGAAGCTTTGGACCAAGCTGCCAATGACAAAAAAAGGACAACGCAGATGGGCACAGGAAGCGGGAAGTCAGGATTTATGATAGTTGTCCCACCAACGCAGCACTTCGTCGATCAGGGCCTGCGCATCAAAATCCCAGCGACCTCGGCAGAGCAGCGTATGGTAGCCCATGCCCAGGGCATAGGTCATGCCTGCGGCAACAGTCGCTCCCACCAGGGAGCCAATACCTGGAAGACATTTTGTGATCTGCTCAAAGGTAAAGCGGCCGGCCATGCGCGCCATCAAAGGCCCAAGCAGTTTACTGGCCAGGTCGGCGTTGAGTTTGCGACCATGCAGAGAGGTCAGACGTATCAGCATGGCCACCTGAATGGGCATGATCAGGGCGGAAGCCGGCAGGGCCGGTATGGGTTGGGCAGAAGCTGCAGAGGCTATGCCGCTGAAAAGGCGCACAAGACTTTCGGCGCGGCTGTTCAAAAGGGTCAGATCATGGGTTGCGCGGGCAAAATAAGTGCGTGCCGCCTCGGGCAGGGCTTCAAAGAGGCGTTTGCGCAGTTCAGGCAGACCATACTGATTGGCAAAATCGTCACAGGCCTCTCCGCTGGCACAGGCTGAAACTTCACCGGCGTCAAGCGTACGGCTGACATAGCTCAGCCAGTCGGCGATATGCTGCTCTTTTTCCGTGCTGGGTTTTTGCAGATTGAGATGGGCAGGCTGCCATTCACGGACCGGTGGGGCCAGATCCACCTTGGTGCCGGCCAGAATG
Organism: Desulfovibrio sp.; assembly: GCA_017613715.1. Lineage (GTDB taxonomy): Bacteria > Desulfobacterota > Desulfovibrionia > Desulfovibrionales > Desulfovibrionaceae > Desulfovibrio. The sequence continues at coordinate 4,640 of JAGADH010000184.1, forward strand.
ACCGGCAGGGCCGGGCGATTCGCAAAATGTTTGGTAACTTCGCTTAAAAGCAGAGATTCGTAATCGAGATTGCGCTCAGGGCAGGGAATGGCCAAAAGCAGAAGATGAGCGCTATCGGCCTGATCAAGCACGCTTTCCATGCGTTCGCCGTGATGGCCGGCTTCGCCCACACCCGGCAGGTCGAGGATGCGCAGGGGCAGACCCTGACCTTCAAGTTCAAAAGGTGTGGGCTTTTGCGTTGTGGGCAAAACCCCAACGGGCATCACCGTACGGCAGGCCAGGGCATTGATCAGACTGGATTTGCCGGCACCTGTACGTCCTGCCAGCAGCATGGTCGGCACAATATCCGTATCAGGAAATTGTTCTTTGGTGGCCTTGAGCAGATCTTCAAGACTTGTGAAGTTGAGTTTGCTGGTGAGCCAGTTCAAGAGCTCAGGGTTGAGCATGCAATGTTCCTCCCTTTGAGTAGGCTGATGGACAGAACGATGAGATCTGGACTGGTCTTCCCGGGTCTGGCAAGGAAGCGCTATGGCTCTTTTGTCCAGTACTCTTTTGAGATCTCGCGCACAGCCTGGGTAAAGCTTGTAAGATCAAAGGGCTGATCGGCTTCGAGAATTCTCTGACAGGCAGTGCCAAGAGCATAGGTCGTGGCTGCGGCAAAGCCTGCGCCCAGAAGAGAACCCAGGACGGGAACGAATTTGCCAACACTGTGCAGAATGATGGGACTGGCGAGGGCTGAGAGTCCCGCCACGACCAGAGCACGTGCTGAATCCTGTGAAAAGCTGCGCCCGTAGAGCTTGGAGAGACTCAGAAGCAGGGCAACCAGATCGGTGATGAGCAGGGTGAGGTCGACACCTGGCAGAGGCACAAGGCCAACTGTTCCGGCTGCAGCACAGGCTGTCAGAATCAGCTTTTTGCCCTTCTGCTGGCGTTCACTGAGGGATTTTTCATGGGCTTGCCAGTGCAGGCGCCGACTTTCCGGCAAAAGCTCTTCAATGCGTGCGGAAACAGCCGCCAGATTGTACTGATGACGTATATCGTCGCAGGCCTCACCGGCAGCGCACGCCATCAGACCATTCGGAGCAACGGCTGCCAGGGTCTTTTCCAGGTAGCCAAGCCAGTCTGCCACGGCCTTTTCCGCACCACTCTGACCGCCAAGCGGGTCAAAGCTTTCGGGATCGAAGTTCCGGCTTGCACGGTCGATGGCATTGCCAAGCACAAGAAGCGGCGTGTGGGGTGAAACAGCCCGAATTTTACGCAGGATCTCCAGATCAAGATCCAGGGCCCTGTTGTCGTAGCCAATGACCCAGAGCAGGATATCCGTCTTTTGCAGCACGTCGAAGAGTGCCGCAAGATAGCTCTCGTGGCGGCCTGCCTCGGCAAGGCCCGGTGTATCCAGAAGATAGACGGGAATGCCACTGGCAAGCGTGGCCTGCGTTTGCTTGGCTTGGCTTGTGGTGGGGGTGACGCCCACGGCCTGCACCTCGGCCTGCACCAGGGCATTGATCAGACTGGACTTGCCGGCACCTGTGGCGCCACAGACTGTCAGAACTGGAGTGGATGGGGGAGAAAGCGTATCCCCGTGCATGGTCACGCGTTCCTATTCGTCTTCGTCTTCGTCATACTCTTCGTACTGCTCAGGGCTTCGGCCGATTTTTTTCACGATGCGCGGGTAGCGGCCACCACGTTGAGCCAGACCATCGACGCTTTCAACCACAATGCGGTGCCACCAGTCGTCGCCGGTATCAAAAGGTAGTAGAAGGTATCACCAGGTTTGAGGCCAAGGCTTGCCAGATCCGTTTTCTTGGCGTCGAAAGCGTTTTCCTTCGCTCCCAAGAACGAATCACTGGACATGCCGTAAATAGTGGCCTTATCGCTGTAAGGTTTGTCGTCCCCGAAGTAAAAGTCCCAGAAGTGATAGTCAAAGCGGTCAAAGGCTATGAAAATGGCTTCATGCAGCTTATCAAGGGTCTGCTTGGCACGCATTTCAATGACGCGGATAATGTTGTCTTCTTCAAAGTCTATACCGCGGCCGAAGAGGACCTGAACACGCAGACGGACAAGCGTATTGCTTGGCGAAAGGGCCTTGGCCTGAGGCATGATATCTCCTTTTAGAGCAGGCAGAGCTCGTTATAGGGACAGTAGCGGCAATGGTCGGAGGCTATGGCCTCGAATGCGGAGCATTCCACAAGACTGCGCAGGACAAGGTTGACGATGTCCTGACAGGCACGGTGGCGATCGAGATTGCCAAGAGGGCAATCGTCAGCAAAAAGCGCTTTTTCCCCGCCGCCTTCGGCCAGTTGCACAAGGCAGGCATTGTGGGGGAGATTGGCATAGTGCTTCTGGCAGTGCCGCTCAGAGAGGACCAGATAGAGGGGAAGCTGTATGCTTTGCAGCTCTTCGCGCAGATAGGCCAGATGGGGAATGAGCACCTCAAAGGGCTGATTTTGGCTGAGATCATGGCTTATCTGATCGAGAAAAACGCGGTTTTCCCAGAAGCCTTTGTCTGGCAGTTTGAGCTGTCCTGTCTTGTAGTCAAGAATCAGAAGTTCGTCCCCGCGCTGATCGAGCCTGTCGACAATACCGTAGAGCGTGGCCTGGCCGGGACCATAGGAAAATCGGGTGCTCAGCTTGTGTTCAAGCTCGAGGATGGTGGTTGTGACTTGTTCCTCAAGGTATTTGCCAAGCAGGGTGCGGGCGGCATTTTTGAGAATATAATAGCTGACGGCCGGCAAATTGCCAAGATCGGCGTTTTTCAGCTCTTCTTCAAGAGCGTCTTCCAGGCTGTCAGGGCCAAGACTTCCCTTGCTGATTTCACGACCGAGAAAGGGCGTGTAGATTTTTTGCAGAAGTCTGTGGATGCACTGGCCGACGAGATTGGGGGCTTCGCCTTCGCTGAGTTCCTGATAGGCTTGCAGTCTGAGCAGATAGTGGCGGGCAAAAGCGAGAGGACAGGTCAGGAAGCTGTCGAGCTGGGTCGGGGAAATGCCCAGGCCTAAAAGTTCAGCAAGACGTGCCTGCAGAGCCGGGCTCTTAAGCAGAGTCTGCGACTTGGGCACACGTACCGCAAGGCACGGTTTGGCCGTGGAGCGTGGCGCATCGTCTGGTCCAAGAACATGCCCCGCCTGCTGCTCAAGCTGCCAGATGAGCTGCTCCACAAAGCGACTGGGAATTTTTTTGCCGTCGCCTGCGGCAGCCTGGCTTACGCCTTCCTGCCAGTAGATGGCGACGCTCTGGGCATTGGCGAGCAGACGGAAGAGATTGTATTCGTCGCGCTCCTGCAGCTCTGTGCGGCCTGGCAGAGCCAGCATACGACGCAGGCCCTCGGAGAGCAAAAGATCCTGGCTGGGGGTACCTGGCAGAAGATCGTCTGTGGCGTCGAGGATGGAGAGATGATCGAAATGTAAAAGCCGAGTTTCCAAAAGGCCCATGATTTGTACGCCTGTCAGGGGATCAGCTTCAAAGGCAATGCGTTCTTCTTTGATCAGCGCAGCCAGCAGTTCTTTCTGTAAATCAAAGGAAATGGCTTCAGAGGCCATCAGGGCATCTCTCAGCTCTGGCAGGAGCGCATCTTCAAAGCGGACAATGGCTTCAAGATCAAGGGGATACTCTTGCCAGTCAATGCCGCTTTGCGTGAGAAGAAACTGGCTTATGGCGCCAAGGGCTTCTGCAAGTTCAGCGAGATTGCGGGTCTGATCAAAGGCGTGCAGAAATAGCTGAAAAATCAGCCTGAAACGCTCCTGCAGGGCCGGATCGTC
>JAGADH010000185.1 GCA_017613715.1 Desulfovibrio sp.
ACACTGGCTTCATCGGGATTGGCTGTGCACCATTTCCCGGAAGCAGCCAAAAAGTTCACCACATGCTGCACAAGATCCGGGTGCTCAGCGATAAAGGTTTCTGTGGCGGAAACTGTGCAGCAGGGAAATTCTGCCCATTTATCAGCAGGTGGCAGTTCGCGCAATTCACGCAAAATACGGCCATAGCCATTTTGCACGGCAAGCTGTGGATGGGGAACAGGTGCTGAAAAGGCATCAACCTGATGGCTGGCCAGGGAGGCCTGCACATTGCCCAGGCCCTTGAGATGCACGCAGAGATCGATTGGCTCAAGCGCCCTGGCTCGTGACGAAGCTTTTTTCCACAGCGCGGAGATCCAGAATCGGTGTTGCCATGCTCTTTGCTCACTAGGTCGTTAGCTTGGGAAAAGCCGCAGATTCAGGTTTTTGCCCTGAATCTGCGGTTTTGCTTAGGGACGGATAACCTTGTCGGCAAGGGCCAGACTGGTCACGATATCCAGCATATTGGTGGTCTCTCCCACCTGCTTTTGCTCAAGCAGGCCATAGTGGCCAAGGCAGGTACCGCAGACCAGGATGGAGACACCTTTGTCTGCCAGGGCTTTCAGGCTATCGAGGGCCTTGCCGGCCTGGACAGAGAGCTTGACGCCGCCATTGAGCAGCACAATGCGCCAGAGCTGCGGACCAAGCTCAGGCAGCGTGGCAAGGAAATTGCCCATCAGGGCAGTGCCCAGGCTCTCGTCTCCGCGACCTAGGGTTTCTGTGGTGATCAGCACAAGGGTCTTGGCTGCCCTGGCCTCACTCGGGCAGTTGATCTCAACATCCTCTGGCTCGCTCAGGGCCTGGCCGCTGCCCTTGGCTGTGATCTGCCAGGCCTGGCCTGCCTGGGAGCTTGTGACGGTATACCCGTTATTCGTCAGAAAACGTGAGACATTTTCCAAAGAGGCCTGATTGTCGACTAAAACCACAAAGTCCCTGGGATGTTCGCCACTGATCAGTTCCTTGGTTTTAATCACAGGCTGCGGACAGGTGAGTCCGCGGCAATCGAGGGTGTGCATAGCTCTCTCCTTTGAAGAGTATCAGCTCAGGATTTCGAGAAAGGCCTGAATACGGATACGCAGCTGTTCGACATCGGATTCGGCGTAATCCGTGACAATCTGCAAAAATGGCAGTGACAATGTATTCTGCACAAAATCCCGCAAAGAATACGATTCAACATCATAGGTCTGGCAGCCCTGCCAGGTGAGATCACAGACGGCATCCACGGAAAATTCGCGGGCAAGTTCTGCCACCGTCTCATAGCGATTAGGATTGGGTGACATCACAGCACAGGGAATAGCCAGGGAATGCCTGACAAGGAGAGCCAGAGGATCGTGCTGCTCAGAAGGAATGGGCCTGACTTTTTTGTAGCAGGAGCAATTGTCAATGCAGACCACACTGGCCCCGCTCTCTTCGAGGATTTTGATCACCTTGTGCGAGCCAAGACCCGTGGGCACACCGGTCAGAAGAATGCGCGGCGCCCTGCCGGTATTTTCGGCCGCCTGAGCCGCGCCAATCTCACTGGCAATACTTTCCAGCTCGCTGATGCGTTCCTCATAGACCGGCATAAACGATGCGCGGAAGGCGATTTCAAGAAGCTCAAGGCCGGTCAGAGGACTGGGCTTGCGCTTGCCCAGATCAAGGACCTTTTGTAAAGCCGCACGAAAGCGCCGTGAAACGTCAATGGCCTGCCAGAGCGCGTCATCGCTAATGTTAACCTTGAAAGTTTCTTCAAGTTTTCCCTTAAAAAGCTCAAGCTGCTTCTGCCAGAAGACCAGGGCCTCAGCATCCTGCCGCTGGGGCAGCTCAAGCACATAGACGGGCTTACGCCGGGCCAGAAGCTCAAACATTTTTTTCTTGCCGTCGCAGGTGGTGTCACAGACCACAAGATCCGAGGCCGCGAGATACGGACAGCTGTCCTCAAGGGCAAAGCCAAAGCTGCTCTTGATCAGCGGGCAGAGGCTGCGTGGCAGAACGGTTTCCGCTTTGGCAATGGAGTCGTTCTTGGTACCGCACAACGACACCGGAATGGCGCCGCAGGCCAGAACCAGCTCCATGGGCGTATAGATGCAGTACTGACCGACGACCTTGCGGCCAGCCTTTTTTTCTGCCTGCATGCGCAGAACATTGCGATCGCTTTTGGCACGAAATTGTTCCAAACTTGACCAGCTCATGCATTTTTCTCCTTGGCAAGCCTGGCCGCTTCCAGGGCTGCGCCCAGGGCTCCGGTAAACTGAGGATATTCAGGTACAAGCACAGGGCAGCCAAGTTCCTGGGCAAGCCTCTCAGCACAGACAGGGCTCTGCGCCAGCCCGCCGCTGAAAACGCAGTCCCCCGTGCCAGGCAGACGCGCAGCAAGACCCTGCATGCGTCTGGCAATGGAGGCGAGCACACCCTGGGCGATGGCACCCGGCTTGGCACCCTGGGCCAGCAGACCGATGATTTCTGTTTCAGCAAAGACTGCGCACATGCTTGTGATGGCACAGGCTTCCCCGCCCGAAGCCAAAGCGCAGAATTCAGCAATGTGAAGCCCGAGCAGACGGGCAACGCTTTCCACAAAACGCCCTGTACCGGCGGCACATTTGTCGTTCATCAGAAAGTCGCGCACAGCACCACCCTCCGCAAGGCTGATGACCTTGCTGTCCTGCCCGCCGATATCAATGACAAGACGGGCCGTAGGAAAACAATGGACTGCGCCTTTGGCATGACAGGAGATTTCCGTGATATTTTTGTCGGCAAAGGGTATGGCCACACGGCCATAGCCTGTGGCCACAATGCTGCAGGCCTGGGCTTCGCCAAAGCCTTGCCAGAGTTTGGCCAGGACAGCCTCAGCACTGGCCTTGGGGTTCCAGCCTGTGGGCAGGGAGGCTTTGGCCAAAAGCGCAAGGCTGATACTGTCAAGCAGGACAGCCTTGGTCTGTGCCGAGCCCGCATCGATGCCGATGGCGAAGCGTAAGGGCATGATCAATCCTTTTTGGCATGCTGCATAAGCAAGGTGGTAAGCAAGACTGAGGGACAAAGCCTGACTGGGCTTTGTCATCAACGATGGGCAAGGAAGCGTTCAGAAGAAGCTTGGCACGCAGACATCCAGCCCACCTGAGAAGTCTCCTCAGGTAAAGCCTGTGCTGCGGAAGGAGGGAAAAAGGAAGAAGAGATGCAAGGACATCTGCAGGAAGAGGAAGGCCCGAGCGTAAGCAAAAGAAATAGACCCTGTTTGACGCAGGCTTTTGCTTGCGGCTATCGCCCTCAAAACACGTTTCGCCATCTTCTATCCCGCAGAGTATAGGCAAAAAAAACTGCCCGTCCAATCTGAAGTCCTTAGACATCAAGCATGGTGCAGTGTGGGATCAAGGAATTGGCAGAGAAAAGACTCGTTACGAGCCAATACGTGCAGACATCCAGCCCACCTGCACAAAAGCTCAGGTGAAACGGATGCCCTGGAAAGCAGCCTCAGAAGCAGAAAAGGAAGGAAGGAAAAAGAAAAGCATAGCCTTTCTTACAGGCTACTATCAGCTTCGTCAAGTGCAGGCCAAAAAACGAGTGCAGTTCAGAAAAAAACGTTGATCCCAAAGCGTGAACAAGGAGAGAAGTGCGTCGCTTGCGCAAAGCCCTGTCTCCCAAAAAGACAGGCCTTCTGCTACAAAAGATTCAGCCCTGAAATCCAGGCATCGACATTGTCGCCGGCATCGCGCACCTTGGTGCCGAAGGCGGAAAAGCCCGTCAGCACCCGGGCTTTGGGGCAGAGCTTCTTGATGTCTTCCACACTGCTGCCGAGATGGCTGCCGCCGTGGGTACAGAAGGGCACAAGCTGTCTGCCGCTGAAATCATACTGCTCAAGCAC
>JAGADH010000028.1 GCA_017613715.1 Desulfovibrio sp.
CTCCTGCAGAGCCTTAAGTCCTTGTCCGGAACTGTAGCCGGGAGCTGGGGAGCCCGTGATTTTGGCGGCCTTGAAGCCGTTCATATGCTCAACGGCAAGCGGCCCGGTCTCTGTCTTCAAGCAAATCATGCTTGCAAGCGGCACCATGCCGCCCTTGCTGTTTTGGACGTACATTTCGCGCAGGTCTTCAGGATGGGAGCGGTATTCCGCATCTGCCTGCATCCGGACCGAAAATGTGCGTCCGTAGAGGGTGATGTCATTCACGTAGGATACGCCGAACATGGCCCCTATTGTGTCAAAGACATCACTCACCTTGACCCCGAGGCTTCTGGCCTTCTCCCGGTCAAGCTCAAGGTAGACCTGGGGGCTGTCAATGCTGAAGGAGCTGTTGACCCGGCTGAGTTCAGGCCTATTTTGACATTTCTTGATGAAATCCTGCGTCACCTTGTAGAGTTCCTGCTCGGAAGCACCGCTTCTGCTTTGGATGTAGGCCTCAAAGCCGCCCGCCGTGCTCATGCCGGTGATCGCAGGCGGCGTGAAAGACAAGGCAAATCCGTCGGTCAGCTTCTGCCCGTAGCCCATGATATGCCTTGCCATATCTTCCGCGGATGTCCCTTCGTTCGTACGTTCGGACCAGTTCTTGAGGTTCACAAAGGCCGTAGCGTAGTTGGTCTTGTTAACACCTGAAATGATGTCCAGTCCTGTCATGGTGAGATTGGTTTCTACCAGCGGATCCTTGGCGATCATCTCCTTCATGGCGTCGCTGAAGGCGGCAGTTCTGGAGAGGGACGCACCCTCCGGCAATACATAGGAGGCGATCACATAGCCCTGATCCTCATCAGGCACAAGGCCTGTGGGTGTATGGCTAAACATAAAGTAGATCGCCACAATGACCGCGCAGAATACCGCACAGGCATGAGGAGTGGAGACGAGGATTTTTTCAGCAATACCGACAAAGCAGGAGGTCAGCTTGCCAAAAGAGTTGTTGAAAAGACGAAAGAGAGGATTCGTTGAGGCCTTTTTGGGCTTCAGAAGCAGAATGCAAAGCGCAGGTGTTAAAGAAAGGGCCACAAGGCCTGAGATGGCAACGGAGATGGAAATGGTTATGGCAAACTGCTTGTACATCTGCCCGGCGAGACCGCCAAGGAAAGACACAGGAATAAAGACCGAACAGAGCACAAGCACAATGGCGATGACCGGTGCCGTCACCTCTTGCATGGTGCGATTGGTGGCTGTTTTGACATCCACGCCGTCGCTCTCCATGATGCGCTCAACGTTTTCAAGAACCACGATGGCATCGTCAACCACAATGCCGATGGCCAGGACCATGCCGAAAAGCGTCAGGGTATTGATGCTGAAGCCAAGCAGATACATGCCGGCAAAGGTACCCACAATGGAAACAGGCACGGCAAGGCAGGGAATGAGAGTGGCCCGCCAGTTTTGCAGAAAGATGAAGACCACGCAGAAGACCAGCACCATGGCTTCGAAAAGCGTGTGCACCACTTCATGAATGGAGACCCGGACGAACGTGGTTATGTCTAAGGGAATGGTGTAGGCCACGCCTTCCGGAAAGAATTTGGCAAGCTCATCCATTTTCTGCTTCACAAGCTCTGCTGTCTCAAGGGCGTTGGCGCCGGGTGCGAGATAAATGCCTATGGGCTGACATGGGACACCGTTTTCGCGGCTGATGACGTTATAGGTTTTTCCGCCGAGCTCAACGCGCGCCACATCCCTGAGCCTCAGGATATCGCCGGAATCAGACGCGCGCAGCACGATATCCTCAAATTCCTCGACCGTGCTCAAGCGTCCCTTGGCGGTCAGCTGCACGGTCATGCTCACCGGGTCCTTCACGGGATAGTCACCGGTTCTGCCCGTGGAGAACTGGGAGTTCTGCTCTTTGATGGCATTGGCAATGTCGTCAGTGGTCACACCCAGTATTGCCATCCGGTCGGGTTTGAGCCAGATGCGCATGGAATAATCCTGGGAACCAAAAACATTCACGTCGCCGACGCCAGGCAGGCGCTTGAGCTCATCCTCCACATAGAGAAGGGCGTAATTGCTGAGATACAGTGTGTTATAGCGATTGCTGGGCGAGGTGATGCTCACAAGCTGCAGCAGACTTGGAGACTTCTTTTGAACCTGTACGCCCTGACGCTGAACTTCCAGGGGCAGGCTCGATTGCGCCATCTGAACCCTGTTGTTCACATTGATGGTGGCCTGATCAGGATCAGTCCCCACCGCAAAGTAGACATCGAGGGTCATCGAGCCGCTGCCGCTGCTGACAGACTGCATGTAGATCATGTTGTCCACGCCGTTGATCTCTTCTTCAAGCGGCGAGGCCACGGTCTCGGCGATCGTTTCCGCTGTGGCGCTGTCGTATGTGGCGGTAACCTCGACCTGGACCGGAATCATATTGGGATACTGTTCAATGGGAAGGTTAGCAATGGCCACAGCGCCAAGAAGCGTAATGGCCATGGAAATGACTATGGACAGAACGGGTCGCTGCACAAAAAAGAAAGTTTTGTTCATACAAGCCTCTAACTGGCTTCCCGAACGGTTTGCCCGTCGCGGATTTTGCCGATGCCTTCTATGACAATACGCTCGCCGGCTTTCAGACCTTTTTCAAGCACGGCATTGTCGTCGATATTCATAAGGACTTTAACTTCTCTGGACATGACCTTGTTCTCTTTATCCACAACCATGACCATTGTTCCCTGCTGCGTCTGCAGGATACTGGACTTGGGAATGATAATGGCCTTGCTTAAGACAGGTCCCTTGATGGCAATGCGCACAAACTGACCCGGTAAAACAAGGCCCTCGGGATTGGGAAAGGATGCACGGGCACGGACAACACTCGTGACGGGATCAACTTTGTGATCAAAGAAATTGATTTCACCCTCATGCTCATAGACAGAATCGTCGGCAAAACGAATTTTCGTCTTAGGCTTGTCGGTCCAATTGGCAAATCCACGGGTAACAAGGCTTTGCATCTTTAGCAACGTCATGTGGGGCAAGGAAAAATCGACATAAATCGGATCGAGCTGGACAATCTCTGTGAGAAGACTTGCATCCCCGGCTGTGCTGATGAGATTGCCTTCGGTCTGATATTCTTTGGACGTATACCCGGTCACAGGCGCTGTTACATAGGCATAGTCAAGCTTGATTTTGGCATCTTCCTGATTCGCCTCGGCTGCTTCAAGATTTGCTTTAGTAGAGTTGGCACTGGACACTGCCTGATCGCGAGTCTTCTGACTGACAGCATTTTGTTTGAAGAGATTCATGACACGGTTCAGTTCAAGTCGTGCATTTTCATATTCTGCTCGACATTGCTCGGTCTTGGCCTTGGCCTGATCGAAATTCGCCTTATAGATTTCAGGTGCAATCTCAAAGAGAACATCGCCTTTTTTGACCATGTCTCCTTCCCGATAATTTCGTTTGCGTAAAATTCCTTCAACCTGTGCCCGCACCTGCACCGATAAGGATCCGGCTGTCTTGCCCACAAAATCCGCAATAGGCGCAATATCCTTGGTCTCTACAGTCATGGTGCGGACAAGCGCAACGGGGGCATCCCCTGCCTGGGAAGGTGTAACGACAAGAAAGCACAAGACGAAAAGAAGAAGACTTTTAGCCATATACCGCTCCAAATACCTAAGAAAACATTCAGCTACCAGTTACAAAGATAACAAACATGCTGCGACAGCCACTTACCAACATTCTGCCTGCGTCACATAACAGTCGTCAGGATGTCAAGCGGCATGAGGGATTTCGTCGCCGGCGGTCCCATCACGATAACGTCAGGAAAAAAAGTATGAGAATTCTTTAATAGGGTATGACCTAGCTGGTCAATCAAAAAGAGTTTGCCCTATGGTGAATTTTTTGTCAGCTCCATCACGTCACTACGCGCTATCATCTGCAGTTTTCGCAAGTTTCTTTCAACACATATTCAGCGCGGAAACCTCGGCATGTATGCCAAAGAAGGCTACCTCCAATGTTTTTCCTGTATTGATACGATAAGCCTGACTTTCCGCTTACATTTCTGTGCACAGCAGCGGGAAGAAAACGCACGGCCATTGCAGAGGCATTATCTAGCGTAGCGCAGCACGAAATCACGCAGTTCCCTAAAGGCGTCGACGCTTTCCTGCAGTTCCGGCAAGTTTATGGCAAAGACATGGGGCATCTCCGGATAAACGGTCAAAGTAACCGCCACGCCGTCCTGCGCGGCTTTCAGCGCAAGTTGCAAGGCGTCATCAAGCAGCAGTTCGAAGCCGCCCGCCTGCACAAGCATCGGGGGAAGTCCCGAAAGGTCTGCATAGATGGGGGAGAGGCGCGGGTCTTTAAGGTCGAGGCCACCGGCATAGGGCGAGGGTCGACTCACAAGCTCATGGAGGAAAGACTGTCTGCCAAGCAGGCTGTCTCTTTCGGCATTGATTCGCCGGGAAGGCGAGTCCGTTTCCAGCGTCGCCCATGGGGACAGTAAATGCAGCAAGCCCGGCAGAGATTGTCGTTCATCCCGTAATTTGAGACAGAGAGCCAGGGCAAGATTCCCGCCTGCTGAGTCGCCACTGACAAGGATGTCTTCCGGTGCCGTTCCACGCCGCAGGATTTCGGCGTAGACTTTGGCCGCGTCATCAAGCGCGTCGGGATAGCTATGGGATGGCGCCAGACGGTAGTTCACCATCCACGCTTCCCGCGCATCGAGAAGCTTTGCCTTCTTCAGCGCAAGCCTCCGGTAGATGTTGTTCAGCGGATACAGGTAGCCTCCGCCGTGCAGCTGCAGCACAACACGCCTGCTTGTGGCAGAAGGATTGAACAGTCTTTCCACGGGCAGTTTATCCAGCTGAAAACTGGTGTACTCCCAGCCTTCCGGGACGTTGAGGAAGGGTTTCTCCTTGCTAGCGCCCTGATGAAACAAGGCCGCTATTGTTTGCTTGATGTATTGCTGTTTGGCCGACGATTCCAGGCGCAGACCCCTGTCCTGAGTGATCTCGTCCGCTCGGATTCCTTGAGGAATAACAAGAAGCGAGATCATCAGGCTGAGCAACAGTGCGCTTAGGATGCCTTGAGACGCTCCCATTTTCTCGTTATTGGCACACATTCAGATTGTCCTTGCAAGGGAGTTATTTGAGGCAGTTGGACCATCATCCAACTCCTATTGTCTTACGGCACAGGAGCGTTTTTCTCGCATGGTCCAAGACCCTACGACTTTGCTTCAACCCGGATCTTGAATTCCGTTAGCCCCTGATCCGCGATAGAAAGATTCGCCGGCTTACATGACGTTTTCCTTCTCCAGTCTTTTTTCCAAGCCAAAACGGCGGTCGCAGAAAACCGTCGTTTTTTCTGTGGGCTTTTGCGTGACTGCCACACGGCCAGCATGATGATTTTCCGCCGTATGCGGAGCAGAAAGATTCCTTGTAGTATTCGGGATACTAAAAATCCAACAAAACTATCCATTGACAAAGTTTGCAATGCTAAGATATTCTGGTTTTTAGGTATTTCTCACGCTTTTTGTCATGCAATTTCTTAAAATTAATCTTTCCAATATACTGCTTATTAATTTTTGAATTGCCTTAAATGCTTAATACACATTTCTTTATTATGACGTGAAATAATAATATATGTAACCTAAACTCTTCACGGTCTGTATGACTAAAAACACCGTGAAGCAAAAATTGAGAGAAAACCATTTGATTTTATTTAACTTTTTTCTTGACCGGAGGTCTGTTGGATGCTAGATTTTTAGTCATACATATGACTCAAGTATGACTAAAAGGGTGAGGCGAGCATGCTGCTGAACATACAAGTAAAAAGGCCTGACGGAACCAAGCTGTTCAAGCGAAACGGTCAGTCCTACGTCTACCATGTGGTC
>JAGADH010000186.1 GCA_017613715.1 Desulfovibrio sp.
CTGGATTAAAAGTTGGCATGTGGGATGGTAAATTTGAAGGAGGGGCGCATACGTGGAATACAATAGAATTGAATGGAAAAGTATATTTTGTCGATGCTACAAATGATCAAGTCGGTCTGACAGCGCAGAACCAGCGTTATTATAAATATATTTACTTTAATGCACCACGTGAGATCTTACAGGCAACGCATGTCTGGAATAGAGAAAGTGAAATTGACCCTATTCAAGAAGAAGTCGATGACAACTTTTTTTATGCGACAAATGAGCACTACGATACAAACCGCAGGTTGTTTGGCTGTATGTATGATAGCGCAGAGGAGGGCCTGGATGGCCTTGCTGAAGGCATTGCGACGACCAAATGGAAGGTATGGTATATGATGGTACCCTACGATAGTTATTATTCAAAGATCAATAATTCATCAAAATACCTTATGAATATACTGACTAATAGCTACCATTGGGGCGGTGGGCGTGGACGTATTACTATGGGTATTACAACAAATAAAAATTGGGATTATATGTTTTACACAGTCATCGCGACCATCGGCTGAGAAGCCGTAGGCTGCCGGGCAAGGCCCGGCGTTTCAGGTCTGACAGTTTCGGCTGCTAGCTATGAGAGCGGCTCTTTGAGAGAGAAGACCTTGTGCTGAAATCCCTTGCCAAAGGAGTATGCGCAAGGAAAAAACGGGCTTTGCGGCTAGGCAGTCATAAGTCCCATGCAAAATCCGGAATGCATTTTTTGGCAAAGCGTGCTCACGCAGAAGGTCGCTTTCAGCCTGTGACGATCGCCGTCAGCTGCTACGGGAAAGCGCTCCGCGTCAGAGCGCGTTTTCGTAGCCAAAGGCTCTTTCTTCACAAGCTGCACAAGTACGAGCCATGGGGATAGCATGGGAAGCTCGGAATAAAAAACGGCAGGGACTCTGGCGAAAGCGCCAGGAGTCCCTGCCTTCTTTCACAGGGGGGAGCCCTAGGGATCATGAGCCTGAAAGGCTTGCTCTTTTATTCAGCGTTGATGCTGATGACTTTTTTGTTCTGCTGCGGAGCTTTACGGGGAATGATCACTGTCAGTACGCCGTCTTTATGCTGCGCTTTGATATGTTCCACATCGGCGTCTTCAGGCAATGTCATGCTGCGTTCAAACGATCCGTAGCGGCGTTCAAGAACATGGACCTGCTGTTTTTTCTCTTCACTGTCGCTTTTTTCCTCCTTCTTTTCTCCTGAAAGCACGAGCACGCCATCGTGCACTTCCAATTTTACATTGTCCTTGGCCACACCCGGAATTTCTGCCGAAAGCACGTATTGCTGAGCATCACTTTTCACATCCAGTTTCGGCAGGAAGTTCATGGGTTCTTCCTTGGCGAAGTCCTGATTGAAGGCCTTGAGCATTTTCCAGGGGAAGCTTGCGTCAAACATCCGGTCAATGAGGCCGCCCTGGCTGAAAGGATTGAGGTCATTGGCATTGGCAAAGGTTCTGGGAAGAAAATATCTCTCGCTCATGATGAGCCTCCTTATGATGATTTTTCTGGATTAGGCCGCTGTGATGGCAATGTTCTGCTTTGTGCCGGCGCTTTTCCTTGGCAGGGTGATGGTCAGCACACCATCCTTGCATGTGGCTGTGATCTTTTCGCAATCAACGTCGTCGGGAAGCGTGAAGGAGCGTGAGAAGGCCCCAAAGCTGCGTTCCTGCAGATGGCAGGTACGCTCCGCGTCCTTTTCCTGCTTTTCCTGACGCTTTTCACCGGCCAGAGTGAGCACGCCATGCTGGATTTCAATGCTCACGGCGTCTTTGTTCATGCCAGGCAGATCGGCCTTGATGGTATAGTTTTCCTGATTGCTTGTGACATCGAGGCGCGGCAGAAAGCTTTTTTCCGTCTGGCCCTCTTGGCTGAGCCAAAGGTTTGGAAAATCCTCAAAAAACTTCGCAAAAAACGGATTGAGCCCCGTGGCCTTGCGGCCAAAACGTGTGGGAAGACAATATGTTGTGCTCATACTGAGCCTCCAGGACAGAGATTGTGTTGAAAATTTGTGGCTTAGCTGTGGAAAACTTAGGCTGACTGCACAGGAATACGCTGTGCTGGCTTGCTCTCGCGTGGTATGGCAATGGTGAGCAGGCCATCCTTTTGACTGGCTGTGATCTTGTCGATCAGAGCGTCTTCAGGCAGGGTGAGCTTGCGCGTGAAGGAGCCGAAATGGCGTTCGTGTAGCTCATAGCCGTCTTCCTTGCTGTGTGAACTCTCATGACGTTCGCCATGGAGCGTAAGGCAACCATCCTCGATTTCAAGATGCACATCGTCCTTGGTCAGGCCCGGCAGTTCAGCCTGCAGGGTATAGGTGTGTTCATCGCTTGTCAGATCAATCTTTGGCAAGCAGGCAGAAGCGTTGACAGTCTTGGAATCTACGAAGTTCATGGGAAAACGTGGTGAAAAGAGTTCATCCCAAAGATCTGGGCTTCTCAAAGGTCTCGGCGTCGGACATTCATCAAAGAGCCTTGGGAAACGTTCGTTCGTCTTCATAACAGCCTCCTGACACTTGCGTTCTTTGTGACTTTTTTTCGTTCCTTGTGCTTTT
Source organism: Desulfovibrio sp. (assembly GCA_017613715.1). GTDB lineage: Bacteria > Desulfobacterota > Desulfovibrionia > Desulfovibrionales > Desulfovibrionaceae > Desulfovibrio. The sequence goes on from JAGADH010000186.1 coordinate 2,569, forward strand.
GTTCTGACAAGAAGATAAAACAGCCCGGCAAGTTGTCAACAGCCTGTTGAAAATTTTTTTCACAGGCTGTGGAAAACTTGCGATAAGGCAGCTTGACCATCGAGCCCCTTGCGGGTAGAAAAGGTGAGCCTGCAGGATTGGTCCGCAGGCCCGTGATCTTCAATCTGAGAACAGGATTCCTTGTCATGCGTTACGTCTTCGGCTGAGCAGCAGTTTGGCGAATCCACGGTGTGCGATTCTCTGCCATCCGGAAAGGAACGTGTAACGAGGAAACTCCCGCCTGACACCTTCCTGATCTATCCCTCCTTACGACGTGCTCTTTCCGGTTTTGGCCTCAAAAGCGGCATGATCTGTTGCCATCTTGAGATTGTGACAGGACGTGTTCCCAAAACCTGGGAGAGAGCTTGTGAAAAACAACATCTTTGCCACAAGTCTTGGTATTGTGCTTGTGGGAGCGGTCATTGGCGTTCTGGCCATTGTGCTGCAGAAAATGGGCAATCCCGCCAATATGGGCATTTGTGTAGCCTGTTTTGAACGGGATATTGCCGGTGGGCTTGGTTTGCACAGGGCAGCTGTTGTACAGTATCTGCGCCCTGAAATTCTGGGCTTTGTGCTGGGCAGTCTCCTGGCGGCCGTGGCCTTTCGTGAATTTCGGCCGCGCGGTGGTTCCTCACCTTTGACGCGCTTTGTGCTGGGCATGATTGCGGCCATGGGTGCCCTGGTCTTTTTAGGTTGCCCGTGGCGTGCCATTCTGCGTATGGCCGGCGGTGACCTCAATGCGCTTTTTGGTTTTGCCGGGCTGGCTGTTGGCGTCTTTGCGGGCACGCTCTTTTTCCGCAAAGGCTATTCTCTTGGCCGTTCCAGCGAACAAAGCCAGGTGACCGGTCTGCTTTTTCCGCTGATGATTGTGGGTCTGCTCGCCCTTGTGCTCTTTTTCCCCCAGGTGGAAGGGCAGCCGCAGTCAGGACCGCTTTTCTATTCCCAGAAGGGACCTGGCTCCATGCATGCGCCATTTCTGCTGTCCTTAGGCTGTGGACTTTTGATTGGTATGCTGGCCCAGAGAAGCCGTTTCTGCACCATGGGGGCTCTGCGCGATCTTTTTCTCTTCCGCCAGTTCCATCTTTTCTGGGGCATTCTGGCGCTCTTTGTGGCGGCTCTGGCGGCCAATGCCCTGACCGGCGGCCTGCATGTGGGCTTTGAGGGGCAGCCTGTGGCCCATAACGACAGTCTTTGGAATTTCCTGGGTATGGTCACGGCAGGCTTAGCTTTTGCCCTGGCTGGCGGCTGCCCTGGCCGTCAGCTTTTCATGGCCGGTGAGGGCGATAGCGATGCGGCCATCTTTGCGCTTGGCATGCTGGTCGGCGCAGCCTTTGCCCACAATTTCGGAACAGCCAGCTCTGGCGCCGGTCTTGGACCCTATGGGATGCACGCCACAATCATTGGTCTGGTTCTTTGTCTGATCATTGGCTTTGCCCACGTGAAGCGGGCCTAAGGAGTGAAGTATGCGGGAAATTGATACACGCGGGCTTTCCTGCCCGCAGCCGGTTCTGATGTTCCACGAGGCGAACAAGGCCGATGCCTCCCAGCCCATGGATGTGCTTGTGGATAACGAGGCCAGCCGGGAAAATGTCAGCCGTGCTGCCGCGAAACTTGGCTGGACAGTGACGGTGAAGGACGAGGGCAACGCTGTCTCGCGTCTTGAACTGCGCAAGTAGCTCAAAAACAAGAGGCTTTCGGAAGATTCCGAAAGCCTCTTGTTTTGCTTGCACTCTGGGGGATCTATGGGATTTCTGGCAAAGCTTTTAGCAGGTTTGCGCGGGCAAAGGTCGGCAGAGTCCAGTACGCAGCGCACGGATCAGTCCTTTCTGACGTTTCAGCACACGGGCGAAGTGATCCGTGCGGAAAACCTGCTTGCCGAAGCAGGATATGCCGTACGCGTGCTCGCACCTCCCGCCTGGCTGCGCACAGGCTGCGATATGGTTCTGGTCTGCGATGCCGTGCATGAGCCAGCCATCCGTTCCCATTTGGCCAAAGAGGGACTTGAGCCCGAAGGGGTTTATCCTGTGGCCAGCGGTCTTCTGGCACCGGTGTCGCTTTTGCGTTTCGTGGACTATGGAGCCTGGTTCATGGTGCAGGCCGCCAATATGAAAATCACTGTTGAGCGGCAAAGCGGCCGTATCGTCAATGTCTCAGGCGGTGGTTGCCCTGATGTGCCGTATCTCGCGGCCAAGCTTGTGGGGGCAAGGCTCAGCGAGGCCCAGGAGCCCCGTTTTTCGGCTCAGACGCTCTGCGCTTATGCTTTGCAAAAGGCTTTTATGGAGGCCAAAAGGCTATGGCTCAAGGATCGTGGCTGATTGTGGGCACAGTGCCTGATGCGCACTTTCCCCTTTACTATGGCAGCTATCATCTAGAGGATGAGCGTATCTACTTTGATGATGCCGATCTTCAGCCCATCAGTGTACAGCGCGGCACAGCAGCGCTTTTGGCCGCTGCCTGGCTGACCCTGCAAGCTCTTGGCAAGGCGACTCCCAAGGCCCTTGTCTGCGGCGATCTCGGTCAGGGAGAGGGCTCGGCCAAGGTCTATGATCTGCTTGTGCAGCGCTTGCCGGAAGAGACCTTCTCTGGTCTCACATTCCACTACCTCTATCCTGATGTGGACTGGCATAATCGTATTTTTATGGGGCTTGAAAGCCTTGCGCGGCGACCACTGCTTGTCTGTGATGCCGGCTTTATGTACGTGGCCAAGATGAGCGGCTATGCGCAAAGCTACGATCTCTTTACGCCGGATCTCGGCGAGCTGACCTTCCTGGCTGACGCCAAGGCACCGCATCCTTTCTACACACGGGGCTTTGTGCAGGCCGAAGACCACGATGTGGCGGAACTGGCCGCCCGTGCCTTTGAGCAGGGCAATGCCGCAGCATGGCTTCTGGTCAAAGGGCATGAGGACTGTCTGGTGCATCAGGGGAAGGTTCTTGAGACAATTGCTGAGCCCAATCTGCCTGTGCTGGAAGCCATCGGTGGCACAGGTGATCTGCTCACAGGTGTGGTCACAGGCCTTTTGGCTGCAGGCTGGCCCATGCAGCGTGCCTGTCTTTGGGGCGCAAGGCTTTGCCGCAAGGCCGGGGAACTTGCCTCACCCACTCCGGCCAGCCAGATTACGGACATCTTGCCTAAGATTCCTGCGCTTTTGACAGAGCTTGCAGTAGCTAAGGCTTGAGGTCTTGATGCGGCTTCTGACGTTTTGCCTTTTGGCAGCGTAAGCGACGAGTCATTCTGCCGGCGCCTTCAGGGCAGATCGTGTCCTGTGGTTGTAGCGGTGAAGACACCGTGTTTGACACCTTTGCAGGCAATGAGTCTGTCAGCCAGTGAACGTACACGTTCCGGGGAGCCTTTGAGAATGAGTACTTCCAGACAGTTGTCGTGGTCGAGATGAATGTGCAGTGACGTGATAATGCTGTCATAATCGTCATGCTGAATGGCCATCAGGCGGCGGGTGAGATCATTTTTGTGGTGATTATAGACCAGGGTCAGTGTGCCTGCGCCGCTGGCTTCGGCATTCCAGTGTTCTTCCAC
>JAGADH010000187.1 GCA_017613715.1 Desulfovibrio sp.
AAAGCAAAGGCATTGTCTAAGCCTACGGAAACCCATGAGCCAAAAAAGCGGGATCTCGATGCAGACTGTCAGCAAGGCCGGCCAAAGGAGTAGCGGGCAGAGTGGGGTACCTGTGATCAAGGCATTCACAAGCGAGCAGCCTCGAAATGAGCATAACGCCTTGCAAGAGCTCCTGCGGCAAAAAGACCCAGAAAAACGCAGACAATCGCGACCTGAGGCTTGAGCGTCACAAGCAGACTGCCCAGGAAGAGACCGGGCAAAAGGCAACCTGCAGTCAGACCAAAGATCAGTCCCGGATAGCCAGGAAAACATACGTGGGCAAGGCGTAATGTCAGCGGCATAGTCATATTCAGCGCCACGGCGAGCAGCATACTGCCTGCCAGACCTTCAAGCTGAAGAGCCAAAAAACTCATCAGAAAGATCATCAGCAAGGTTTTGTTATAGCCAATCCTGTCGCAGCAGATGCCGCCCAGGGCTTTGCCAAGGGTAAACAGACAGGGAAAGAGCAACACAAAGGGTGCAGAACTTGCGCCTGAACCAAAGCCGCGCAGGCTCACGCAAGCTAAAAGCAGTACAAGACAGACGATAAGCGGCAGTGACTGCCGTGTTTTCATGGTTGGCTGCTCAATATACGCTGACCATTTCTTGCGTTGCCCAAGCCAGAGTATCCCTGCCAGGCAGCCGCAACAGAGGACAAAAAAGACCATGGGGCTCAGAAATCCGTATATGCCTAGAGCCAGGCCAATGGCACCGCTTGAAACAAAGATGCCCGGTTCGCTAAAGCTTTGGCTTGTGCGTAAGACATAACTTCCCGCTGTGGCATGAAAAAGGCAATTGCCTATTCCAAGCAGGCCGGCCTGAAGAAGGACATCGCCTTGCGGCATGGCCAAGGCTAAACAGAATATGGCCAAGGGGAATGTGCCAAGCAGCCAATGGGGTCTGAAATCCAGGACAAGACCTGCCAGCCACTGCCCCCCAAAGGCAATGAGATTATACAGGGCATAAAGCGCAACGATGTCCGAGTAGGGCACAACGGCCTGATCATGCGCTGCAAGAACGGCACCGCAAAGGCCATCAACGGCAAAGTGCAGAAGCGTTACCAGGAAAAGCATGATGAATCAGTGCTTGCACTGCACGGTAAGGCCATGATCATCGGCCATAAGGACAACGGGCAGATCAAAGGCAAAGGTCTTGCCCTTTTTGTCCTTGAGCTCATAGCGGAAAGTCGAGGGATCTGCCAAATCGATGTTCGCCAGCATATTTCTGCCAAGCCTGAGCAGAGCGCTATCATCTTCGCCTGCAAGGGGCACTGCCTGATAATTGTAGAGACGACCCTGGGCTTGGTAACGCAGCTGTCGGCTTTCCCCCTTTTTGAGCTCAGGCACTTGAGTTCTCACAGAAAGCGTCTGATTGCCAAAACGCTGCGATGAACCGCTGGCAGGACCATCGAGAGCTTTCCCGTCCTCATCGTAGAGCGCGACTGTGTAATCGCAAGGACCTGGCGTATGCAGATAGACAATCACGGTTTTGTCTGAAAGATAGCAACTGACATGCGGTGGTGTGGAACTGTAGGGTTTGATCAGGCCAGGCGGAAGTGCCACGTCAGCCGGAGTCTCTGCTGCAGAAAGCAGCATCCAGGACAGCAAAAGCAGCAAAAATTGAAAAAAACGTGAATACATAACGCCTCCCGGGTTGGTAGGAAAAAGCCTGAAGCAGCTTTACCATGGACCTTAAGCATGGAAAACGATAAAAGAATATCTTAAAAAAAGCAGATAAAAGCGAATTTTTCGTAAATTCACACAAAAAATACAAAATTTTGTCGATTTGTCAAGGGAATTCCCCTTTTTCTCTGAAAAAGCTTGAGTGCTAAGCAGGCTCACTGTTTGGACAGAGGCTTTGGCGTGACGGCAAGGGCAAATACGCCTGCGTCGGCAGCTAGCTGTTGTCTTTGGCCATTTTTGCTGGCTTAGCGTACAATTTCAGGCAGGTCAGTCCTGAGAAAACGCCGATTGCCTGGGTATTCAGGAGCTCTGACGTTCAAACGCCCGTCAACAGAGCCTTTGGCAGAGGCCTAAGAGGTAACATTATCATGTCTCTGATGCTGCAGCTTGGTCTTGTGGCTACCGTTATGCTATTGATGGCAATCATCGTGGCCATTCTCTACAATACGCTGATGCGTCTCCAAACGCTGAAAGAAGAAGCCATGTCTGGCATTGACATTCAGCTCAAACGCCGTCGCGATCGGATCAGAGATCTTGTCGCCTGTGCAGAATCGGCCATGGGTCAGGAAGAGAAGCTTTTGGAAGAAGTCAGGCATTGTCTTGGCAAGGTGGATAAACCCATGCTCACGGACAATGCCATGCAGCTGACAACAGCCGAATCTGACCTCACGCAAAGCGTGCAAAAACTGCTGAAAAGCCTTAAGGCCAAATCTCAACGGACTGGGCATCGGCATTGGCTTGAGCTGGAAAAAAGCCTCAGCCAATGTGATGAAGACCTTGAAAAAGCACGTCGCTACTACAATGGCTGTGTACGTGAACTCAACTGCAAGCTGGACTCCTTTCCCTGGATTGTCGTAGCCCAAGCCTTTCAGATGAAGCGTGGCGAATATCAGAACTCTGGCCAGCAGCGTTCCGAGCACGATGCCTCCTAAGTCAAAATCGAAAAACCAAAAGAATGCCGTGTAGTCAAGGCTACACGGCATTCTTTCCCTATTCAGACAGAAATATTCTCTTTTTTTACCACAAAATCTTTGTCCATCTAGAAAAGCTTAAAACTGATCGCTTTTTCCTTGTCTGACAAAATGAGCAATTGTTCCAAACTATTAAGTATCCTATTCAGTTCATTAACCGGTGGTTCGCCCTGAGTTTCGATAATTAAATCACGAGCTTTACTTAAAATAGACCTTGCTTGCTTTGGATCCTTCCATCTTGACGGATTAATGTTTTCATAGTTATCTATAATAAAATGCATTACATGCAAAGAGTATGTCATATCAAAAAATAAATATCTAAAATGCTCAAGAGTTTGATTTAGCAGTTTAATATCTCGTTTTTCTTTAACAATATCAAATTGTTTTTTAGCATCTTCAACTTGCTTAGTATATTCATTGTCAAGCTGTTCATTTGCATCAATAATATCTTCAAGTAATTCTTTTAATATTTGAAACTTTGGTTCAAAGGCATGATTATCGTCTATCTTATCCATTAGCAAAAAAACTCTTCGCAAATCCGCAACAAGATGCATCCTGCCATCATCAGATAACTTCTCTATTGCTAAACGGCTCTGAATATCTGAGA
>JAGADH010000003.1 GCA_017613715.1 Desulfovibrio sp.
ATAGAAACTAAAAAAGACCTACGTTGATACGTAGGCCCAATATCTCACAGCTCTGAGGGAGTGTTTAGTGATACTCAGTTTCCGTTTACGGACCTTGGAATGATCCAGCCATTTCTGCTTCAAACAAAGCCTTGGCGGCAGGGCAAGCCGTGTCAGCCAGAAGAAAGATGGTAAGCGCCTTTCGGGAATAATGCCTGGTTTGCGCCGTCAAATACCCAAGCCAGGAAATTGGCAAGCAAAAAGCAAGTTTGTTTCTCCGGGCACTCAGGTTTCCTCAAGAGCTCCCCGGACTTGAGACGGAGAAGGATGTCAGGGGGATGTATTCTGCACAAAACGCAGGGTCTGAACTACGGCTTCGGCAATAGCCCTTTGAAAAGCAGGATGCTGCGCAAGACGCTCATCATCGGGATGCACGATCACGGCCGCCTCAAGCAAAATGGCCGGAGCCTCAGACGTTTTCAGAACAACAAGGTCGTCGAACTGATAAATGCCAAGACGCGGGTCAAGAAGGGGACGATTTTCTCCTTTGATGGCTTCTCCATGATGTGTGCTCGGCTGAAAACCCATGGCGACAAGGAGCTCTCCGAGCACCCGCGCATAGAGCAGCGACGTTTCGAAAAAGGCATTTTTTTGCGAGACAAAAAGGGAATAGCCATGCGCCTTGCGCGAGCAAAGCTGTCCGTGCATTCGTTCGAGGTAAACCGGCTGCACGGAATCGTGGTGCACGGAAAGAAACAATTTATGACCACGAGCCTTGGCTCCTCGCTCCTTGAGAGAAAGTTCTTCACGCCCTCTGCGCGTAACATCACAGGCAAGACCCCGTTCGGCCAGAAAACGTTCAATGGTCGACACAAGCTGATCATTAAACTGATATTCCGGAAGGCCAGAACAGCTTGTAGCACCGGGTTTTCCAGGCGAATGACCGGGATCAAGGATGAGATCTGAGCAGAAGCCAAATTCGCAAAAGGCTACGTGAAGCAAGCAGAAAAACAAGAGGCTTGTGACCAAAGCCAGCTTTCGGCGAAATAGGCCCATGGGAAAACTCCTACGAGGCTTCACAATCGAACAGAGGGTTCGTATTGTCGAGATGCCTCCCAAGGCAGCATTTGGCAAGAGCTTGAGGCAACGGGCAGCGCTTGTCAAGACAAGCAAAATAAGTATCCCCGGAGGGACATGCCCTCCGGGGATACTAAGCTTGCGGTCACATCGCGGAGCTAGCCGATCAGCCTCATGGCCATCTGCGGCATGGAGTTGGCCTGAGAGAGCATGGCCACTGCGGATTGCGTCAGGATCTGGTTGCGTACGAAATTGGTCATTTCCGTCGCCACATCCACATCCGAAATACGGGATTCCGCAGCCTGCAGATTCTCAGACTGGGTAGTCAGGTTAGTAATGGTGTTTTCCAGACGATTCTGCATAGCACCAAGATGCGCACGAATCTTATCCTTGGACACGATGGCATCTGTCAGACCCACAAGAGCCCTCTGTGCTGCTTCCTGTGTGGAAACCGTAAAGGCCTTTGCGTTGGAAACATCTGCCTCATTGCCTACACCCAGGGACGAGGCCGTGGAACTTCCGATCTGGATATAGTAGTAATCTTCAGCACTGTCGTTGGCGCTACCAAAGTGGATCTTCATCTTGCCTGTGGCCGTAAGATCACTACCATCATGGGTGTTACTTGAAAGATTGCCGTTCAGAAGATGGATACCGTTGAAGTCAGTTGCATTGGCGATTCGGGTAATTTCCGAAGCCATCTGCTGGTACTCGGATTCAATCATCAAACGCTGAGTTGAGTCGTAGGTACCGGTGGCTGCTTGTTCGGCCAGTTCCTTCATGCGGATCAACTTTTCATCGATGACGCCCAAAGCGCCGTCAGCGGTCTGAATGAGGGAGATAGCGTCGTTAGCATTACGAATACCTTGCTGTAAAGCCGTGATATCCGAACGCATCAATTCACGAATGGCGAGTCCTGCTGCATCATCAGCTGCGGAGTTGATTCGCAAACCCGTGGACAAACGTTCAGTTGACGTAGCCAGATTGCCGTAATGGCTCGTCAAGGTGTTCGCAACATTAGACGACATTGAATTGTTATTAATATACATGACATTCCTCCATGAATGTACTTTTGCCCGATGGCGCACTACGCACGTCCGCTTCCTTGCGAACAACCACCGTTTTCTGTATGACAATACAGGATAAGCGTTTTTTCGACTCCGCTTTGCTCATCTCCTACATGCTTAAAACGGAGAGGATCTCAAATGCCGCCGGCATGTGACGCCTTTGGCAGTTTTTTCCTATGACACCTGACACTTTTCTGTAAGCAATTTTAATGCCAAAAAATGATGTTGTACGGACAGCAAAGCCAGAGCTGATGCAGGTTTTCTAAAAATTGCAGAAGCTTTTTGCAAAATTTGTCTACACACAAAAAAAGCCACGCAAAGACGAGCCTGCGCGCAGCTGATTTTGCCAATCTTGGGTGGGAAATGGGCTATAAGGGGGTTAAGCGCATGCATTCTGACAAATGGCCTGGTCAGGTTGCGCCTGACCAGGCCAAATTAGGCTGCGGGCCTAATGGTTACGTGAGGTCTCCCTCCACCACGAAACCATTTTCTATCTGATCAGCGAAAGCGCCAGCTGGGGCATACTGTTCGCCTGAGAAAGCATGGCAACCGCAGACTGCGTGAGAATCTGGTTGCGAACGAAGTTGGTCATTTCGTTGGCAACGTCAACGTCGGAAATCCGTGATTCCGCAGACTGCATGTTTTCAGACTGGATTGTGAGGTTGGAAATGGTATTTTCAAGCCGGTTTTGCATGGCACCAAGATGAGCGCGGATCTTATCCTTGGAAACGATGGCGTCCGTCAGACCCACAAGCGCCCTCTGCGCTGCTGCCTGTGTGGAAACCGTAAAGGCCTTTGCAGTACTCGCCGCCTCATTGCCTACACCCAAAGAGGAAGCTGTCGCACTGCCGATCTGGATATAGTAGTAATCTTCAGCACTGTCATTGGCGGTACCAAAGTGGATCTTCATCTTGCCTGTGGACGTAATACCTGAACCACTGTGGGTATTACCTGAAAGACGGCCGTTCAAAAGATGTACGCCGTTGAAGTCAGTGGCATTGGCGATTCGGGTGATTTCCGAAGCCATCTGCTGATATTCCGACTCAATCATCAGACGCTGTGTGGAATCGTAGGTGCCGGTGGCTGCCTGTTCAGCCAATTCCTTCATACGGATCAGCTTTTCATCGATAACGCCAAGGGCACCATCAGCTGTCTGAATAAGAGAAATGGCGTCATTAGCATTGCGCACGCCCTGCTGCAATGCCGAAATGTCTGAACGCATCAGCTCTCGAATGGCGAGCCCTGCAGCATCATCTGCTGACGAATTGACACGCAGGCCTGTGGACAAGCGCTGCGTCGACGTTGATAAGTTATTGTAATGACTCGCCAAGGTATTAGCGACATTGGTCGCCATGCCATCATTAATAATATACATGACATTCCTCCATGAATGTACCTCTGCCTAGCGGTGCACTACGCACGTCCGCAATCCATACGAACTGCCGCTGTCTTTCCTCTTATCGGCCAAAAGCTACAAGACCTTTAGACCTGACAGGAAATTTTTTCCCACCCATAACCCCTTGATATTCCTACCTTTTCTTAGATTTTGAAAAATTTTTTGCTTTGCTCCGCAACTTTAGAGGGAAAATTTTTCTCGTAGGTCACACGCTTTCGCCAAACGACCTGCAGGCAGGCGTCGGCAGCGCCTTTGGTACTTGTTACTTCTTGGCCTGCATGCTATAGAAAAACTATTCTACTTCTCCTTGTTCCGGCTCTTTCCAAGGGCGGGCTGGGCGCGAGACGCTTTAATTTTTTCCCCATAACGCATACAGGAGTTGTGTCATGCCTCTCGTAGGACCTAAAGACATGTTTGCCCAAGCATACGCGGGTCATTATGCCATTGGTGCGTTCAATGTGAACAACATGGAGATCATTCAGGGTATTATGCAGGCGGCCTCGGAAGAGAAATCCCCCGTCATTTTGCAGGTCTCGGCTGGTGCGAGAAAATATGCCGGTCAGGGCTATATCATGAAACTGGTCGAAGCCGCTCTGGCCGATGACGATCAGGTTCCTGTTTGCGTGCATCTTGATCACGGACCAAGCTTTGAAATGTGCCGTGACTGCATTGACGGCGGCTTCACCTCGGTGATGATCGACGGCAGCCACCTGCCATACGAAGAAAATATTGCCATCACCCGCAAGGTCGTGGAATACGCACATCCCCGCAATGTCTGGGTGGAAGCCGAACTGGGCAAACTGGCCGGCATTGAGGAGCATGTTTCCTCCAATGAGCATGTTTATACCGATCCCGATCAGGCCGTAGACTTTGTTCAGCGCACAGGCTGCGATTCCCTGGCCATTGCCATCGGCACGAGCCACGGCGCCTACAAGTTCAAAGGTGACGCCAAGCTCGATTTCCCGAGACTTGAGACCATCACCAATAAGCTTCCCAACTATCCCCTCGTCTTGCACGGAGCGAGCAGCGTTCCGCAGGAATTTGTGGAGCTCTGCAATAAATACGGTGGCGCTGTAGGTGGTGCCAAGGGAGTACCCGAAGATATGCTGCGCAAGGCAGCCAGCCTTGGCGTTTGCAAGATCAATGTGGATACGGATATCCGTCTGGCCTTAACCGCCTCTATCCGTCAATTTATGACCGAACACCCTGAACAGTTTGATCCGCGTTCCTATCTCTCGCCAGCGCGTGAAGCGGTGAAAAAGATGGTGCAGCGCAAAATCCGTGATGTCATGGGATCGTCAGGCAAAGCCTAAGGCTTGACAAGCATCCGGTGAAAGCCCTGCTTGGGACGAAGCTCCGTCATGCATCATATGCCCACAGATGGAGCATCGTCCGTCGGGGAGAGTTGAAAAAAACGCTTTCTGTGATGTTGAAAACGGCATTCTGCGAAGAACCGGAATTCACACATCGAGCGTGGGAGTATGTCAACCAAAAGCTACTGATACGCCGCCAAGGGCGGTGGACTGGAGGTGACGATGGCCGTCAAGATTGGCATCAATGGTTTTGGACGGATCGGGCGTTATTTGTTGCGCCTTGTGGCCAAAGACCCCGACCTTCAGGTCGTGGCCATTAATGCGCGGGCACAGAATGATGCTCTGGCTTATCTCTTTCGTTACGACTCCACCTACGGCGTCTATCCCGGTGAAGTACTCTATGACGCAAACGGTCTGATTGTCGATGGACGCCACATTGCCGTTACCCGCTGTGAAATGGGTAAATGGGAATGGAAACAATACGGCGTGGACATTGCCGTTGAGAGCACAGGCAAGAATAAAGACCGCGAAGGTCTGGAAGCCCACCTGACCTGCGGAGCCCGCAAGGTTGTCATTTCCGCACCCGGCAAGGGTGTGGATGCCACCATTGTCATGGGCGTGAACGATGCTCTCTACAATAAAGATATGAAAATCCTCTCGGCGGCTTCCTGCACAACCAACTGCCTGGCTCCAGCCGCCAAGGTCATCAACGACAATTTCGAAATCCAGCACGGCATGATGACCACCATCCATTCCTACACCATGAGCCAGCGCATTCTGGACGGATCACACAAGGATTGGCGCCGCGGCCGTGCCGCCGGCGTCTCCATGGTGCCGTCAAGCACAGGCGCGGCCATTGCCGTAGGACAGGTCATTCCGGAGCTGGCCGGCAAGCTCACGGGTATTTCCGTACGCGTGCCCACCGTTGACTGCTCGCTTGTGGATCTGACATGCCTCGTGAATAAGAGCTGCGACGTGGCGCAGGTCAACAAGGCCTTAAGCGAAGCCAGCCGTTCGAGCATGAAAAACAATATGGGCTTCAGTGACGAACCTCTCGTTTCCATTGACTACCGTGGCAGCATCTACGGTGGCGTTGTGGATGGCCTCTCAACCCAGGTTATTGACAATAAGATGATCAAACTGCTCATCTGGTACGACAACGAATCTGGCTTCACCAACCAGCTTCTCCGCCTGATTCGCAAGGCAGCTCAGGATCTCTGTTAAAAGTCACACACAGCAAAACAAAAGGACCGTTGCATCAACGGTCCTTTTTTGTATTATTTGTCCTCAAGGCAAAAGCTCTGGAAGGAGCGCATTGTTCACTTCCGCTTCTGGCAAGCGCAAGAGGCTATCCATGCAAGAACTTCCCGTTGGCGTCCAGGATTTTCCGATGATCCGCAAAGACAAGATGCTCTATGTGGACAAAACAGGTCAGCTTCTGGCCATCATCAAACAAGGACGACGCTACTTTCTTGCCAGGCCACGGCGCTTTGGCAAATCACTGACGCTCTCGACACTTGAAGCGATGTTTCGCGGTGCAAGTGAACTCTTTGCAGGTCTCGCCGCCGAAACATGGGTCAAAGAACGAAGTGCTTGCCCCTATCCTGTGCTCAGACTGGATTTGAGCGCTCTTGCCAGCTACAAGACAGCGGCAGAACTCAATAGCGAGCTGATCATCTATCTTGAAAAAAAAGCACGCGCACAGGGCTTGCAGCTTACGCGCCAGGCCTCCGCAGATGCCATGCTCTCAGAGCTTCTTTCAGGCATCCACGCCAAAGAGGGGGAACTTGTCCTCTTAATTGATGAATACGATAAACCCATTCTTGACAATGTCCAAGATCGTCAGCAAGCCGCTGCCATGCGTTCTCTGCTGCGCTCTTTTTATACAGTTTTAAAAAGCCATGACGAGTTTATACGCTTTCTTTTTATAACAGGCATATCTCAATTTACTAAAGTTGGTGTCTTTTCTGCCCTCAACAATCTTTTAGATATCTCCTTAGTTCATAAATTTGCTGATATTGTTGGTTATACGCAAGCTGAACTTGAAGCGAATTTTTCAGAGCAGATCACTTCAACTGCCAAAAATCTTGCCATCAGCAAACATCAAGTTCTGACTACCTTAAAAAAGTATTATGACGGGTTTTCTTTTGATGGCAAAACAAAACTTTACAACCCATTCTCAATACTCAGCTTTTTTCTTAATGAAGAAATTAAAAATTATTGGTATGATTCAGGGTCACCAACATTTATAGTTAACTGGATGAAAGACCATCAAATTTTATCACCAGAAAAATACCGACAAATAGCCGTAGACTTCGATTTTATTGACTCACACGAAATAGAAACAGCGAAGCCTGAAAGTTTTCTATTCCAAAGCGGATACTTAACAATCAAAGAAAGAAAAAACGGCCAATATATCCTTGATTATCCAAATCAGGAAGTTTTGCTTGCTATCTCTAAAATGTTTTTAGGGCATCTCTACCGCATAGAAAACTATACCAGTCTAGGCACTGCCATTTGGCAGGCACTTGAGAAGGCCAATCTCAAGGAGATTGCCCAGCTCATGAACAGAGCTCTGGCCGAAATTCCCTATGAAGACTTCGTGGACAGAGACGAGTTCTGGTACCGCTCGCTCTTTTTGATGCTCTTGCGCGGGGCAGGCATTATTGCCCAGGCAGAAGTGCACACAAGTCATGGCCGCAGTGATGTGACAATACTCATGCCAAGCCTCACTGCCGTGCTGGAATTCAAGTTTGCCAAACGCTCCAGGGATGTGGAAGCCATGCGTCGACAAGGCCTGGCACAGCTGCTCGCCAAAAAATACGCCGAAACGTATCGTGGCGAAGGCCGCAGCGTGGTTCAGGCTGTCCTTATTGCTGACGACGAGAAGCGTCAGACCGTTTACTGCCAGGTCAAAGAGGACTAGAGCCTGCAAATTCTCACGCTACTCAAGCGGAAAAACAAAGGCCTCATACCAAAACAGTTCAGCCCCAGGCTTCTGCCAGCTGCCCATGGGGACACCGGCTTTCAGACAAAGCTGATCGAGATACTGCCTGAGATCCCAGCCCTGCTCCACAGGCACCTGCGGCAGAAAGACTCCGGTCCGTCCCCCATAGCGTAAAATAAGCCCATGCCTGCCAATGACAATTTTTTGCGGATCAGGGCAAGCCGTAGCCGGAGACAGCACAGAAATTTCGCCATGACAGAGCGGCCATTCACTGTCACGCAAGGGGGGAAAACGGGGATCGTTAAAAGCCGCAGAATGCGCCATATGCCAGACATTGCAATAGAGCGGCTCATAGCCCACTATGGAACCAATGCAACCACGCAGCCGCCCCTTGATGGTCAAGGTCACGAAAGCACCCTGCTTCTTTTGCAGACTTTGCAGCTCCTCTGGACTCAAATCCTGCCAATTGGGTTCCGGACAATCGCCATGGCGGCCTTCAAGGCCACTCACAATGGATTCTCGGACCAGAGAAGAGAGTATTTTTTTGCTCTTCTCAGTTAACGAAAAGGCTTCCACATCAACCTCCAAAGCAAAAACGACAATGCTTCTCCCTTTGCATTCATGCGGGCGAAGCAGTGTCGTTTTCAATTTTCCAAGGTGCAGAGAGGCTCTCAAGAAGAACTAGTCTTCTCCCTCGGCCTGTGATTGTTTGCCTGCGCCCTTCAGACCATACATGGTGGTGGAACCGGAGGACCAAAATTCCAGCTTTTCGGCATTGACAAGTTTTGTCAGAATTTTCTTCACATCGCGAGGTCCCTTGTCGGGGAAAAGCGGGAGAAAATCCTTGAAATAGAATTTGGATTTCGCTGCGGATTTTCCTTTAAGAAAATCAAGGACAACATCTTCGTCAGCCATTGTCAACTCCTTATGGTAGTATACGGCGGCGTATTGCTACGCCGCCGATGGTAAACAATTAGAACTTGAACTGAGTGCTCTGACGCCAGGTATTGTAGCTGGCTTCACGGAAGTCATCAATCAGATGATGCGTGAACTCAAGGCCGGTCAGTTTGAAGAAGGTCTCCCAACCAATACGTTCGCACCAGTCGCCCAGGCGCTCGTACTTATTGGCATTGGCAGCATAGACTTCTACGATGTGTTTGACCGTCTTGGTCAGGGTCTCCCAGCGAGGAGGCTCGTTGGGGATATAGCTGACCACGACCTTGGAGAACTTGGGCATGGAAATACGGTTGGAAACCTTACCGCCGACCATGATAGCAATACCGTCGCCTTCGGAGTCAGCGATGGGCATAGCCTGGCACATGGTGTAGCAGTTACCGCAGTACATGCAGCGATCCTGTTTGACGGCCACGGAGTTGACCTTCTCACCATTCAGCTCGACCTTGGTCGGACGCACGGCTGCGGTGGGGCAGGCGGCAACGGCCAGAGGAATTTCGCAGAGCTGATCCGCCCACTGATGGTCAATCATCGGAGGTTTACGGTGAATACCGACAAGACCGATGTCGGAGCAGTGCACGGCACCACACATATTGATGCAGCAAGCAAGCGAGACACGCACGGGGGCGGGCAGACGCATGTTGGTGAATTCATCAAAGAGGGTGTCCATGACGCATTTCACGGGACCTGAGGAGTCAGTGGCGGGGGTGTGGCAGTGCAGCCAACCCTGGGTGTGAATCATATTGCTCACACCGGCGCCGGTACCACCGATGGGGAATTTGTAGGATCCACCAGCAAATTTGCGGGTCTTCAGATCCTCACAGAGTTTCTCCATGGAGGCCTCGTCGTCACACAGAAATTCAATGTTACTGCGGGTCGTCCAACGGACATGACCGCCACAGTACTTATCAGCGATGTCACAGACCTCACGCACATGGGTGATGGTCATGGTACGGGCACCGCCCACGCGGACCGTGTAAATCTTGTCGCCGCTTTCGGCCACATGCACGAGCACGCCAGGACGCAGGATTTCATGATAAACCCATTTCCCAAAGTTCTTTTTGATGACTTCGGGCAGGAATTCGTCGTACTTACGGGGGCCGATATCAGAGATACGGCCTTCCATCGGTTTTTGCGGGTTGTACCCGGTAGAAATAAAAGCCATGACTTTGCCTCCCTTGTCCTAGCGTTGATGGCGTTTGCGGAAATCGGCGATATCGCGGGTCCAACCACCGGGCACTTCGTCTTCTTTGAAGAAGATGAAGGGGTTGGTACGAGGTGCCCGCACCTGTTGAGGCTGAGCGGGAACTTCGGTCACCTCAAGGAGGGTCTGGAAGGAAAGACGCTTCATGGTTTCACCGACGCGTTCGCGGTTCTTACCTTCTTCCATCCACCAATCCCAGATCTTTTCGATAACTTCCTTGATTTCGTCGTAGGGAGGTTTGACCTCAATAAAGGGAATCAAGAGCGAACCCATCTGCGCGCCTTCAACGACGGGGGCCTTGGCGCCCACGAGGATGCTGGCACCGCGCTCGTCACCAATGTGCAGAGCACGCGGCATGGTATTGATGCAGTGCATGCAGCGTACGCAGTCAGCAGTCTTGATGGACAGCTTGCTGCCGTCCCAGTTCATGCAGTGCGTGGGGCAGCGATCAACGACTTCTTTCTGAATGTCGAATTTACCCCAGTCACGACCGGCATGCGCACCGGCATTGGGTTTGAATTCGCCGGCCACATAGGCTTTGACCTTTTCCTGGTCAATCTTGATGTCGTCTTTCCAGGTGCCGATGACAGCAAAGTCGGAACGGGCCATGGCGCAGACACAGCCATTGGGACAGCCGTCGAATTTGAACTTAAACTTATAGGGGAAGGCGGGACGGTGCAGTTCGTCCTGATAATCCTGAGTGAGCTGATAACAGATGTCCTGCGTATTGTAGCAGGCAAACTCACAACGGGACTGACCAAGACAGGCAGCAGGCGTACGCAGGTTGGAACCTGAACCACCAAGGTCGTTGTTCATCTTGTGGGTCAGTTCCCAGAAAATTTCTTCCAGCTGAGGGGTCTGGGTGCCAAGGAAGACGATGTCGCCCGTGGAACCGTGCATGTTCAAGATACCTGAACCACGCAGATCCCAGATGTCACAGAGCTGACGAAGGAAATCGGTGGTGTAGTACTTACCGGCAGGCTGATTGACACGGATGGTGTGGAAGTGGGCAACACCAGGATATTCTTCAGGACGGTCGCAATACCGTCCGATCACGCCGCCGCCATAACCGAAGACACCGACGATACCGCCGTGTTTCCAGTGGGTTTCTTTGTCGCGATAAGACAGTTCCACGATACCCAGAAGATCCTCAGGAGCGTCAACGGGAATCTGATAGTCAAGACCTTTGGGGTTCTTGGCCCGGGCCGCTGCTTCCTGTTTGATGTCGGACACAAAGCTCGGCCAGGGGCCGCTTTCAAGCTGGTCCAACAATGGGGTTTGAAATTTCGCCATTGCCATACCTCCACTGTAATTAGTTATTCACGCCACCGTGAACTCGACTGTCTGCCGTCCAGCCGTTAGGTTCTCTGCACCAACTTACCGGTTTGGGATTGTCGGCAAAAGTTTACATCTTCATTTCTCTTAAACCATAACCACTTTTTTGGCAAGCCTGTAAGCCCTTTTCGCTCTGCAATTTTGCGCTGCATCACAGGCTCTGGTCCATATCAAACGTTTTCTTTTCCCAGATACTGCAATATGAAAATTAATTTCAAGAATGACAACAATGCTCTTATTGCAGCGGTCTAAAGCTTGATTCGTGACAAAGGACGAAAAACTGTGTATCACCAGGAAAATTTTCTGCTGACCGGATAATGCCCGTCAAACAAACAACGGAGGCCGTGCTGCGCACGGAACACGCTATGCACGATGATCTTGGCCATTATTATTTCCCTGACCCCAGCAATCACAGTACCCGTGTCTATGTGCGCCAGGACGAGAACGGAGAGATCCTCTTCCGTCTCTGGCAGGAGGGAACACCTGAAATCTGGGAAAAGCACCCCTGGCTTCCCCATGATGTTTTGAAGGCTGCCGATGCGCTCTATCAGAAAGAACGCAATGAAAACGCACGGCAGATCCGCCTCTACGACCTCAACGTAGCACGTGCCCTTCTGCAAAAGAACTGAGCATTCACCCTTGCCATGCAGCGATCTCTGCCTTTGACCTTTCTCCTTCTCCCCCTGCTGCTGACGGCCCTGCTGCTCACAGGCTGCGGCTCCAAAAGCAGACCGCACAGAGGTCAGTTTGATCCATACACAGTCAATGGCATTACCTACTATCCTCTGAAAGATGCGCGCGGCTACCGTGCCCAGGGCACAGCCTCCTATTATGCCGAAGCTTTTCAGGGCCGCAAGACCGCCTCAGGCGAACGCTACAATCAGAAAGAGCTGACCTGCGCCCACACGACTCTGCCCTTTGCCACAAAGGTCCGCGTCACCAATCTGCACAACGGCCGCTCTGTACTTGTGCGCGTCAATGATCGGGGCCCCTTCAAAAAAGGGCGCATTGTGGACCTCTCCAAAGCTGCAGCCCGGGAACTCAAGATGCTGGACCGGGGTACCGCCCGGGTGCTCGTGGAGTACGCCGATGAAAGCCCTCAGAGCCCGGCAGAAGCGACATCCACCTTTGCCATTCAGGTCGGTGCCTTTGCCGAGAAAAAGAACGCAGAGCGTCTCGCGCAAAAACTCAGACAAATGGGTTATCGACCAAATCTCGTACCAAACAAGGGTAGTCTCTGGCATGTACAGATCGGCCCTCTTGCCAACCTGCAGGAGGCCGAAATCACCCTTGCCCTCCTCAAAATGATCGCAGGTCAGGCCTATCTCATAAGCCAGTAGGTCTCTTCTCTGTCCCGATTGCTCAAGGGAATAGTTCTCTTGGCTCAGCCTTCACGCTGATCTGCCAGAGCAGCCAAAAACCCTGCCTTTGCTCGCACACCAAACCTTTGCACTTCACTTGCCTTGGCGTCTTCCCACGTACGACAAAAAGCGCCACCCCAGGGAGCGGCGCAAGAGTCTCGCTGCGCAACCGATGCAAAAAACGCAACAATTGTCTCGAAAAATGCGTCTTAGGCTTTGCTCTTGGCTTTGAGTCCAAGACGGGCCACCACAGCTTCTGCTCCCATGCGGGCAAAGCTTGCGACATCCTTATCCTTGCGAGCTTCCTCAGGCAGAAGCAGTTCCGGCTGATTGGCGAGCGACTTGTCGGGAACGACACCGTATTCGGGCGGGAAGGTATTGCTGAAATACATCTGCTGAAAGCCTGAGAATTTCAGACTGTGGGCTGTGGCATCGAGCACAGCATGGTCATTGACGCCAAGAAGCCCCAAATGCCTGGCATTGATCAGACCGGCAAGGCATTCTCCGCCTTGGGTACAGGAAATATGACCGTGACGATTGGCCATGATCATGGCGTCCATGATCTGCTGTTCCTTGACCTGAATGACCTGGAAAGCCTGTTCGCCGCCTCTTTCGATGAAACGCTCGGCCAGTTTCTGTACGCGCGGGAAGGAGACGGGATTGCCGATCATGGCAGCCTGGGCCACACTGGCCTTGACCGTCACAGGCTGCCAGTGTCTGAGATTGGCCGGCACAGAATAGTAGCGCCAAACAGGATCTGCGTGCTCAGACTGTACACCAAAAATGCGTGGCAGCTTGGTGATCATGCCAAGTTCGTGCATTTTGAGAAAACCGGCCATGATGGCCGTTATATTGCCGGCATTACCCACAGGCACGAAAAGACAGAGATCCGCCACCTGCCAATTGTACCACTGGGCCACTTCCAGGGCATAGGATTCCTGCCCTAAAATGCGCCAGCTGTTTTTGGAATTGAGCAGAGCCACGCGATAGTTTTCAGCGAGAATTTCCACAACCTTCATGCAGTCATCAAAGACGCCCGGGAGCTCAAGCACAAGCGCACCACTGCCAAGAGGCTGCGAAAGCTGCTGCGGTGTCACCTTGCCGTGGGGCAAAAGCACCACACTTTTCAAAGGGGCCCCCACATAGGCTGCGTACATGGCGGCAGCGGCCGAGGTATCCCCGGTTGAGGCACAGACCGTCAGAACCTCATCCCAGTTCTGCCGGCGGCAGAGCCACTTAAGATAGGAAAAAGCACAGGCCATGCCGCGATCTTTAAACGATGCACTGGGATTCTGCCCATCGTTCTTATAGGCAAAAGGCAGGCCCACCTGATCACGCAAAGCGGCGGACGCTTCAATGATAGGAGTCTGGCCTTCGCCAAGAAAGACAATATCCTCTTCATCAAAAATGGGAGCTAAGAGCTCATAATAACGGAAGATACCGCGCAGACTGGGTTTTGAGGTTGCCGAGCGGCCGTCAAAGATATCGCGCCAGGCCTGGCCGCTTTTTTCCTTGAGCTTGGCAAAATCGAGGTTTTCCAGCAAAAAAACGCCCCCGCAATCGGGGCAGGTGTATAAAAGACTGTCACCGCTCCGTCTGGCACCGCAGCCCAGACAGACATATTCCATGCGTCCTCGGTATGTGGGGAATGCGCTCTCCTGCATAGAATGATCCTTACTTCTTGTCTTGCTGACCAGACTCAGGCCGGTCAGAAGGGTTTTCTTGATGACGGCTTTTCAGCCACGACTTTTCTGTGCCCGCATGCAGACGCACGATATTTTCTCTATGCTTGAAGAAAACGAGCAGACAGAGGGCCAGTGAAAGAGCAAGCCAGGTTGATTGGCCTGAAAAAACGAGAAAAAGCGGCAGGCTGCTCACCAGCGTCAGTGAGCCAAGAGAAACAAAACCGCTCAGCCAGATCAGCAAAAGACAGAGCACAGCCGAGCCCAGAAGCGGCAAAAAGGCCAGGGGCAGAAAAACACCAATGGTTGTCGCCACGGCCTTGCCGCCCCGAAAGTGCAGAAAGCACGAAAAAACGTGCCCCAGGACCGCGCAAAGACCGACCAGCGAGACCAGAAAGGGCCCGGCCCCGCTTTGCAGAGCCAGATAAACGGGCAGGCTGCCTTTGAAGACATCGCAAAAAAGCGTGGCAACCCCCCAGCCAAAACCGCAAAGCCGCGAAATATTCGTAGCTCCGATACTGTGGCTGCCGGCTGTGCGCGGATCAATACCGCAGGCTTTTTTGGCGATGACCACACCCCACGGCACAGAACCCAAAACATAGGCAAAAAGCACAAGAACAAGACCTGTCAACATGATTTTCCTCAACGACTTGCTGATGCCTCGACACCATTGTCATCGGGCAAGGCCTCAAGAACCTGCAGTTCATTCCATAAGGGCTGCACCTTGCCGATGCGCACCCGCACAGGCATACCAGGATAGAGCCTGTCATCAAAGAGCTGACGGCGGGCCCGGATGCTCATAGCCTCCCGCGGCAGATTGACTGTGACAAAGCTGTCGTTTTCCTCGCAGATCACACCCTTATAGAAAACCTTATCGCCCTGCTGCCGGAAATAGACAAGCTTCCAATAACGCGGACGCATTCTCTGCACGGGAGCCACACGCTCAAGGGACTGCTCAAGACGAGCAAGAAGACGCTCAAGACTTGCCTGATCAAAGAGGCCCTGCCCCTGGCGCAGATAGGCCACCACCTGCGCCATATTGACCAGATCGGCATAACGGCGCAGAGGCGAAGTCACCGGTACATAGTCGTCAACGCCCAGAGCCGCATGGGGACCCGGATGGGTATCCAGTACCGAGGGCACCAGAGAATGCATAATCCTCGCTATGCGCTCAGGTTCGCGCCAGACACCGGCATATTCCTGAGGAAGATTGACTTTCTGCGTTCTGTGCACAAGAGGCAGGCCAACGCTTGCGGCCCATTTGGCACAGGCATAGCTTGCGGCAATCATGCATTCAGAGACCACAAGCTGCGCCTGGACGGCAGGCTCTTTGACCTCAAGCACGACCTTGGTCTCTTCCCCTTCACCTTCAAGATGCAGGACTGGTTCTTCACGTTCCATGACCACGGCACCGTGGCGAATACGCTCTTCCTGTCGTGCCTTGGCCATGGACAGGGCGCAGCGTAGTATTTCGGCATAGGGCTGAGCAGGATTATTGGCTGTTTGATCGCCACTCAGAACCTGCTCGCAGTCCTCGTAGCTGAGATTAGCCGCCAAACGAATACGTGCCAGCGAGAGACGGCAATCGGTAAGCACACCGTTTTTGTCCACAGCGAGCTGGACGAGGAGAGCGGGCCTAGGTTTTGTCTGCAGCAGGGAATAGCCGTCTGTGCCAAGACATTCAGGCAGCATATGGCACGTCATTTCAGGCAGATAAAGACTTGTGCCGCGGTCAAGGACCAGTCTGTCCAGGCCGCTGTCAAAGGACCAGGCAAGTACGGGACAGCTCAAAGCAACCGTAAGAACATAGTCCTCTCCTCTGCGCTCAACAGCAAAAGCATCATCGATGTCTCGGGTGGTCGCGCTGTCTATACTAATGAAGGGCAGATCAGAGAAAGGAAGATCCGCCTGATCCCTGGCCGCGAGCAACTGCAGAACAGCCGTGCGCTCATTTTCCCACCAGCTATCGCCTTGCGCATACCCTGAAGCGTGGAGCCAGACATTATAGTGGACTGGCACTTTATTCCAGGCGAGCAGCAACTGCAGCGGCAATTGCGGAGCATCAGGAAGGCCGCGGCTGACCTGGAGCCAAAGGCTCTCGCTGTCGTTATCGTACGGTGAGAGCATACGGGTCCGCAAAAGCGCTTCCAGTCGCTCACAGATGGCAGGTTGAGGCCAGTCCTGAGAGCTTTCGTCCGCTCTGGGCTCTGGCGGTAGCTTGCGACGACCAAGAGCCACTTCCCAGAGCAGTTGCAAAAAATTTCTGCCGCCTGCCAGCAGCGCTTCGCGTTCAAGCCGCACATGCTGTTCGGCAAGACGTTTTTCCGCCTCTTCAGCCGTAAAAATCTGAAAAAACGGCGGTTGAAAACGAAAATGGGTCTTGCAGAGCAAAAGGGCATGAGCATGGGCTGCGATCAAGTCAATGGAGGGATCACTCTCAACGAGCTCGGCAAACCACTGAGCCTGCGCCTGGCCAAGTTCCCCCTGGGCCATTTCCCAGACATCGAGAATATTGATGGCCTCCTGCAGCTCATCCCGGCGATTTTTATGCTGCTCAAGCAGACGGATGAGCTCATCACGCGAAGTCTCTGAGCTGTACTTAGGCCCGGCCCAAGGCAGAATGCGGTTCTTGGAAAGTGTGGTCTCTCGCCGGCTTGGCAAAAGCAAACGCAGACGATCTCCATTCTCGCCGACAACCATAGCTATCTGCACGGCATTGCCCTCGAGATATTCCACAATACAGCCGCACTGAGGGTAGCGGACCAGATCACCCATAGGATATCCTTACGTTCGATTGTTGTACGGCGTCAAAGAGTACACACTCAGGCGCCGCGTGACAAGAACGAGATCATGCAGCAGGCTCCTGCCGGCACTTGAGCTGGAAAAAACCAGCAGAAAAAGCGACCTTGAGAAGCAAAAAAAATCATCGTACGGGAGCTTCCCTTCTTTGGGACGATCGCGTACAAGACAAGGCAAAATCGCCTGCAGACGGCAAACGCTTTCGGGCACTTTCGCTGTCCCTGTCGTCTGACGAGCAGAGCTTTTTCATTACGCGACACAGGAAAAACAACGGAGGCAGCGTTTCCTCCCCGATGTGACTACCGGGGTTTCCACGCTGAAACTATCTGATGAGCATTATCTATAATAAAGGCGGAGACCGCATTCTTGCTCTGCAGGAGCCGCAGAAACCGCAGCTTTATCGCGACATTTTTCCCTATACGAGTATTTGCCGCACCGCCTTTGACAATGTTCTGCTGGCGCCTTGTCCTGCCGAACAAATGCGCATTACCGACACCACCTTTCGCGACGGACAGCAGGCCCGCCCGCCCTATACGGTCAAACAGGTGGCCAAAATTTTTGATTTTCTGCACCGTCTGGGCGGCAAAACCGGCCTGATCACGGCTTCTGAATTCTTCCTCTATTCCGCACGCGACAGAAAATGCGTGGATGTCTGCCGCGCCCGCGGCTATCGTTTTCCGCGTGTAACCTCGTGGATCCGTGCCACTCGCGAGGATCTGAAACTCGCCCACGACATGGAATTCGACGAGACAGGCATGCTCACCAGTGTCTCCGACTACCACATTTTCCTCAAGCTCGGCAAAACACGTCAGCAGGCCATGGACATGTATCTCGACCTGGCAAGGCAGGCGCTGGAATGGGGTATTATTCCACGCTGCCATTTCGAAGACGTGACACGTGCTGATATCTATGGCTTCTGCCTGCCTTTTGCCCAGAAACTGATGGAACTCTCCCAGCAAAGTGGCATGCCTGTCAAAATCAGGCTCTGCGATACCATGGGCTATGGCGTGCCCTATCCCGGTGCAGCGCTCCCCCGTTCTGTGCAGCGCATTGTCAGAACCTTCATCGACGAAGCAGGCGTGCCAGGACAATGGCTCGAATGGCACGGGCACAATGATTTTCACAAGGTTCTGGTCAATGGCGTGACAGCCTGGCTTTACGGCTGCGGTTCCATCAATTCCACACTCTTCGGTTTTGGCGAACGCACCGGCAATACGCCCCTCGAAGCCCTGCTCATCGAATACGTCTCCCTGACCGGTGACGATGCTGCAGCTGATACCACCGTGCTCAACGAAGTGGCTGAATTCTTTGAAAAAGAGCTCAATTATCGCATTCCCTTCAATTATCCCTTTGTGGGACGCGATTTCAACGCCACAAGTGCCGGTGTGCATGCTGACGGCCTGGTCAAAAACGAAGAAATCTACAATATCTTTGACACCGAACACCTCCTCGGCCGTCCCGTGCCCATTATCATCACCGATAAAACCGGGCGTGCCGGCGTTGCCTACTGGATCAACAGCAATCTCCATCTTGAAGGGAAAGCGGCCATTTCCAAGAAACACCCTGCTGTCGGCCAAATCTACGACAGCATTATGCGTGTCTATGAAGAGACCGGTCGTACCACGCATTTCTCCCACGAAGAAATGACCGAACTTGTGCAGCGTTTCATGCCCGAGCTTTACGCTACTGAATTTGACCGCATGAAGCAGCTGGCCGGGGAACTGGCGGCCAATCTCATTCTCAGACTGGCCAAAAGTACTGAACTTGCAGGCCTCGACAAGCAGGCCTGCACACGTCTGGATATCTTTTCCAAGGAATATCCCTTTATCCAGTATCTCTATCTCACTGATACCCAGGGTAGTCTCAAATGTGCGGCCATCACAGATCCCGCCTACCGCAAAAAATACGAAGCCCTGCCCATTGGCTATGATTTCTCAGAACGTGAATGGTTCAAGGTGCCCATGCAGACCGGGGATCTGCACATCATGGACGTCTATCAGTCGCAATTTACGAACAAACTGATCATCACCGTCTCATGTGCCGTGACCAATGAAGAGGACCAGATCATCGGTGTTCTGGGCGGTGATATTCAAATCGAACAGCTCTTAAAGCGTGCCAGTGCCCTCAAGCAGGAAGAAAAGCAGGGCCGTGGCGAAGAAGAGCTGTAATACGACCTGGCAAGATTTCAGGGCCGTGGCTTCGGCGCACGGCTTTGCTTTCTCCTTTTCAAGCAACTCAGGAATACCTGGAGGCAGCGTTCCTCCCCCGCCCTGCGGGGGCTTATGCTGAAACATTGATGATCACCCTGAATGACCAGACTGTGGTCCTGGACAAGAATAGCCTTTTGACGGAAGCCGAGGCCAAGGCGCGTGGCCTCGATATCGAGGCTGCACGCCACGCGACCTTAGCCTACTCTATCCTCTCACGTCACAATAGCAGTGAAAGCCAGGATGAGCTCCGTCTGCGCTTCGATGCCCTTGCCTCGCATGACATCACCTATGTTGGCATTATTCAGACCGCCCGTGCCAGCGGTCTTTCGCACTTTCCCCTACCCTATGTTCTGACCAACTGTCATAACAGTCTCTGTGCCGTAGGCGGCACCATCAATGAGGACGACCATCGTTTTGGTCTGTCTGCTGCCCGCAAATACGGTGGGATCTATGTTCCGCCCAATCTTGCCGTTATCCATCAGTATGTCCGCGAGGCTCTGGTGGAATGCGGTGCCATGATCCTGGGCTCTGACAGCCATACCCGCTATGGCGCCCTGGGCGTGATGGGTTTTGGAGAAGGCGGCCCAGAGCTGGTCAAGCAGCTCCTGCAGAAGACCTACGATCTTACAGCTCCCAAGGTCATCTGCGTCTGGCTCTCCGGGACACCCAGGCCGGGCGTAGGGCCGCAGGACGTGGCCCTGGCCCTTATTGCCAAGGTCTTTGCCCAGGGCTTTGTCAAAAACAAGGTGCTTGAGTTCCACGGTCCAGGCATCAAAAATCTTTCTGTGGAATACCGTTCAGGCATTGATGTCATGACCACAGAGACCACCTGTCTTTCCTCTATCTGGGAAACCGACGAGGCGGTGCGCCAGTACTATGCCAGCCATGGCCGTGCGGACAAATACCACGAACTTAGCCTGCAGGCAGCGGCTGCTTTTGACGGTCTCGTCAGCATTGAACTCGACAAGATCGAACCCATGATTGCCCTGCCCTTCCATCCAAGCAATGCCTATCCCATCGCCGAAGTTGTGGCCCATGCCGACGACTATCTTGCTGCCATTGATGAGAAGGCCGTAGAACAGTTTGGCCCTGTGGGTAAGAATCTTAAGATGCGGGCCAAGCATCACGATGGCGGCATCTGGGTCGAACAGGGTGTCATCGCCGGCTGTGCGGGCGGCTCCTTTGAAAATATTGCCCTTGCCGCCAATCTGCTCGAGGCAGCCAGCACAGGCCAGGGCGACTTCAGCCTCTCCTGCTATCCCGCAAGCCAGGTGGTGTCTCTGGCGCTCGTGCAAAACGGCTATGCCGCCAAAATCATGGAAGCCGGCGCCATTCTCAAGCCGGCCTTCTGCGGCCCCTGCTTTGGCGCCGGTGACACACCTGCCAACGGCACGCTTTCCATCCGCCATTCCACAAGAAACTTCCCCAACCGCGAAGGCTCAAAACCTGCCGCAGGCCAGCTTTCAGCCGTAGCTCTGATGGATGCCCGCTCCATTGCCATGACAGCATCCCTGGGCGGCAAACTCACCCCGGCCACAGAGGCCGATCCCCACAAGCTGACGCTCAAAGCCAGGTATGAGCCAGATATCAAGGTCTACACGCGCCGCATCTTTGCTGGCTTTGGACAGGCCAAGAGCGAATCCGAACTGATCTTTGGCCCCAATATCACCGACTGGCCAACAATGAGTGCCCTGCCAGAGCATCTGGTGCTCAAACTGGCCTGCCACATTCTTGATCCCGTGACGACCACTGATGAACTCATTCCCTCGGGTGAAACCAGTTCGCTGCGCAGTAATCCCCTCAAACTTTCCGAATTCACGCTTTCTCGCAAGGATCCCGACTATGTGGCCAGGGCCAAGGCCTTTCAGGAGCTTGAAAAAGAACGTCTTGGCGATGCCCAAGCCCCCAAGGTCAAAGCCTATCTTGCCGATCTGATGTGTATCCTTGGAGAGCAGGGCAAGTTTCTTGCCGAGGCCATGGCCGATCTTTCCCGCATCGGCTTTGGGACTAGTATTTTTGCCCTGAAGCCAGGTGATGGCTCAGCTCGTGAGCAGGCAGCTTCCTGTCAAAAAGTACTGGGCGGCTGGGCCAATATTGCTGTAGATTACGCAACCAAGCGCTACCGTTCCAATCTCATCAACTGGGGCATGCTGCCTCTGCACATTGAACAGAAGCTCGGCGAGGGACTTTGTGTGGGCGATACGCTGCTTCTGCCAGGCATCCGTCAAAGCATTGCTTCTGACGCGCGCGAGATCAAGGCTCTTGTGATCAGAGAAAAATCGCAGCAGGTGGAAAGCATCAGCCTGAGCCTGCAGCCGCTCACGGCCAATGAACGTCAGATCATCCTTGCCGGCTGCCTGATCAACTACTATCAGGCCAGCCTAACCGACTGATCAAAAAAATAGACTCCGGTCGGGAAGCAGCGATACACGCTACTTTTCCAGAAAGCCAAGATTCCTTGTCTGTGGGGAAAAGGCCATCCGGCAACTGGCAGGCTGTGCCATCATGCTCTCTGGATTTAAGGGCTTTTCTGGTAATGCGAAGCAATCCCCCAAAACAAAGATGCTTCCCGACCGGAGTATTTCGGCTAAAACAAATGCCCTAGTACCGCATAAAACCTTAAAGTTTACAAAAGCTTATAAAGCTTTTGGAATTAAGTGCCCAGTCACAATTTCACTATAAACAAAAATATTTACATTTTGTTGCTTATTAGTTGTTTATATTTTATAAGATATACAGAGTTATGACGGTTTTCAGTCTATTGAAGATCTGTGTGAAAATAATAGCTCAGGCGTATGCATCGCTCTCCATAATTGCCAATTTTTTAACTCTATTAGGTATGTTATGCCTAATTCTGGGCTAACGTGCTGAGCTAGCCGAAAAGAGCTGTGTTTCTGAAGACAACTCTCCCCCTAAAAATGCTTCGCTCTCACTCTCGATTCTTGTAGTACGAAAAATCTCAGGGAACTACAGCTTACTTTATGAATTATTTTCCTGGTCCATACCATGCCCCGCGCCCTTTGCCGCGCAATATGAGCTGCCCGGTTTCTACAAGTTTGCGTAAATGCTCTTTGATCGTGTTGCGACTGACTCCGGTCAAAGAGATGGCATCTTTCATGGTGATACGTCCATGTTCACGAGCCAGCTCCACGATGCGCAGCGACAATTCCGGCATGGCCGCCAAAACACCGTGCTCGCGTTCCAATTTTTTCGCCAGCCGCAACGCCTGCTGATGCAAGGCCCGCAAAAAGAACAGCAACCAGGGCTGCCAGTCGGGCCGCTCGCTGCTGAGCGTTCCCTGCGTTTGCCGCAAAGCGAGATAGTACGCCTCCTTGCGGTTCTCAATGATACTTTCAAGTGAGCAGTAAGGCGTATAGGCATAGCCGCAACGCAATAGGAGCAAGGCTGTCAGGATGCGCGAAAGCCTGCCGTTGCCGTCCTGATAGGGGTGTATGGCGAGGAAGCATAGAACAAAAATGCCGATAATCAGCAAGTGGTGTAACCTCTTGCTTTCCAGTGAGTCATTGGCCCACCGGACAAGTTCCTCCATACGGTGTGGCGTTTCAAAAGGGGCGGCCGTCTCAAAAACAATGCCGATCTGCCGTCCATTGGCGTCAAAGACCGCCACATTGTTGGGCAAGGTTTTGTACTCCCCCCTGTGTCGCTCATCCTTGTCGCTGTACCGTAGCAAATCCCTGTGCAGTTGCCGGATATGGTTTTCCGTCAGGGTGATATATTCCCAAGATTGAAAAACTTGTTCAATGGTTTCGGCATATCCGGCCACCTCTTGCTCATCACGTGTGGCAAAAGTTCGGATGGAGAGATTCTCCAGCAGGAGTTCTACATCCCTATCAGACAAAAGATTGCCCTCAATGCGGTTGGACGATCCCACGCTTTCAATAGTCGCCACACGCTGCAACGCAGAAAGGCGTTCGGGAGCAAGCACTCCCAAAGCCCGCCATGCGCCCTTAAATTCATCAATGGCAGCGACTAGGCGGAGCATTTCATGGGTGATATGGAGGGAGTCAACTGTAATCATAATCCATTTTTACACCCAAAAACACCCATTTACAAGGGGGAATGGGTGTACCAGGGTGTAGCTAAAAAAATGTGGTAGTAGCCACCCAGGTCGTCTTTCGAAAAGTGGAATTGCTGATGAGATTAGACGAAG
>JAGADH010000188.1 GCA_017613715.1 Desulfovibrio sp.
TGCCTGGGAAGAGCTTCTAGCCACACAGGGAAGGCCTGAAATTATCTCGCCAGACTTTCAAGGAGCGCGTATCACCGTACTCCTTCAGCCCGAGGGCCGCACCCTGTCGCTGCCGCGCTGCAAAACAGTCTGGCAGCTGCTCAAAGCTCTCGATCTGCCTGAAGAATCGGCACTTGTGGCTCGAGACGGCCTTTTGCTGACACATGATCTCGCCATCATGCCCAATGATACCATTCTCGTGCGCAAAGTTGCTTCACGCGGTTAAGCTCCCGCAGCAAAAAAAAAAGAGGAAACCATGAGGTTTCCTCAAAAAAGCGCGCTGCAACTGACCTTAATAGCGATACATTTCGTGTTTGTAGGGACCTTCAATCTTGACGCCAATGTAGTCGGCCTGTTCCTGCGTTAGCGTTGTCAGTTTGGCTCCAAGTCTGGCCAAATGCAGACGGGCGACTTCTTCATCCAATTCCTTGGGCAAGGTATAGACCTTATTCTCCAGTTTTTCCTTGGCCAGTTTGATCTGAGCGAGGGTCTGGTTAGTGAAGCTATTGCTCATGACAAAGCTGGCATGGCCTGTCGCACAGCCAAGATTGACAAGTCGGCCTTCAGCGAGAACAATAATGCTCCGGCCGCTCTTCAGTGTCCATTTATCCACCTGCGGCTTGATATTGACCTTCGTCACGCCGGGAGTGGATTCTAAATAGGACATATCGATTTCACTGTCGAAATGACCGATATTACAGACAATGGCCTCGTCTTTCATGCCTTCAAGATGTGCACCTGTGATGACATGATAATTGCCTGTGCAGGTCACATAGATATCACCCACCGGCAAAGCATCTTCCATGGTGGTGACTTCATAGCCCTCCATGGCTGCCTGCAGAGCGCAAATAGGATCTATTTCCGTAACAAGCACGCGGGCGCCAAAGCCGCGCATAGACTGGGCGCAGCCCTTGCCGACGTCGCCGTAGCCGCAAACGACCACAACCTTGCCGGCCACCATGATATCTGTAGCCCGTTTGATACCGTCAGCCAACGATTCGCGGCAGCCATAAAGATTGTCGAATTTTGACTTGGTCACCGAATCATTGACATTAATAGCCGGGAAGAGCAGACGACCTTCTCGCTCCATTTGATAAAGCCGATGCACGCCTGTGGTGGTTTCTTCTGATACGCCGCGAATCTTTTCCGCCACACGGTGCCAGTGCTTGGGATCTTCTTTATAGCGCAGGGCCAGACGGTCCAAAACGCATTGAAATTCCTTGTTATCGGCCTTTTTTTCAAGCATTGAAGGATCGTTTTCCACGGCATAGCCTGTGTGCACCAAAAGTGTGGCGTCACCGCCATCGTCCACAATGAGATCAGGCCCTGAGCCATCGGGCCACGTCAGAGCCATTTCCGTACACCACCAGTAATCCTCAAGACTTTCACCTTTCCAGGCAAAGACCTTGGCCAGCCCTTCCTTGACCACGGCAGCTGCCGCATGGTCCTGCGTGGAAAAAATATTGCAGGAAGCCCAGCGCAGATCAGCTCCCAAGGCATGCAAGGTCTTGATGAGCATGGCTGTTTGAATGGTCATGTGCAGGGAACCAGAGATTTTCAAACCTTTGAGAGGTTTTGTCTGTCCGTATTTCTTGATACATTCCATCAAGCCGGGCATTTCCCGCTCTGAAAGCTGCATTTCTTTGCTGCCGAATTCAGCTAGATTGAGATCCGCAACCTTATAGGGCAGCGCTGTTTCCAATTTCTGAGTCATTGTTTTTCCTTATGGTTTGTCCCACAGCACACAGCTCAGGATTCAACACAGGCACGGGCACAGAGCATAAGCAGGGTCAGGTCCCGCTGTACGCCTTGGGCCGTCATTTGCTCAAGCTTGAACCCCGTGCGCTCAAGCCATGAACAGAGCTCCTCGCGGCTGAAACCAAGGCGTAAATCACCATAACGTACCCGCATCATTTCATCGTTGTGCTGCTCAAAATCCGAAATAAAAAGGCGGCCGCCATGCTCTAGACAACGCCGCGTTTCTTTAAGAGCGGCCAAGGGATCCGAGAGATGGTGCAGCACAAGATTGATGCAGGCAAAATCGAGTTCACGATCTCTAAAAGGCAGATGGGTGAGTTCTCCAATGCGCAGAGAAAAATTACCCTGAGAAAACTCGGTGTTTTGTAGACGTTTCGCGCAAAACTCAAGCATTCGCTGGGAATTGTCCACGCCAATAACTGTCGGAGCCAGTGTGGCGAGTGAGGTCAAAACCGAACCAGTTCCGCAACCAAGATCAGCTGCGGTACGACAGCCTGCCGGTACAGCACCACAAATAGCAGCTGGCAGATCGAAATCCCCTAGAATTTCACGATTCAGATCATCCCACTTTTCAGCAATGGCATCGAAAAAGCGCCTCGAACGAGCGCTCCTTTCATCAAGCACTTGTAAGGCTTTGCTGCCATCGGTCTTCATTTCTTCTGTCAATACCCAAAAGGGAGTAAGCGCTGCCAAAAAATCGTGACAAAGACCTTCTCTGGGAACAGTATAAAAAATCCACAGTCCGTCCCGACGTGAAGTAAGAAGGCCGGCTTCCGTCAAGATTTTCAAGTGCCGGCTGATGCGCGACTGGCCCATGCCAAGAATCTGCACCAGTTCATTGACAGAAAATTCATATCTGAGCAGCAGATGCACCAAGCGCAAGCGGGTACTATCAGCCAAGGCCTTGAATTGAAGAAGCTGCATGCTGGCTCCGTAAGCGCAATGGGGAAAGCGCACATATCAATTTTTCTTTATATATATATCAAAATTCCATGATATAGTCAAGTCACTTTGCCAAAGGACTGCTATGCCCAAAAAGCCTACAAGCAAAAAAATGAAGCCTGAACGACGGCCAAGTGGCTCGGTGTATGCCCCTGTCTGCTTCACCGACTACCTCGACAGCCTCGACAAAGAGAATCTTCAGGGTGTATTACATGAACTTTGGCAAAATTGGTCCTTTATCAAGCAAAAAGCCAAGATACCCTTTGGAGAGCCCCTTGGTCACAAAAAAAAGACCCTGATCATGGGTTGCGACGATTCCATAGAAATGCAGGAATTGCGCATGCATGAGCAGGCTATTCTCAAGGCTGTCAACGATTTCCTCGGTTCAACGGTCTTTAAGAAATTACGCGTTGATCTGAAGCTCGACAAGCCTTCGGTCACGCAGGCGCAGAGCCTGCGGGAGAAGACGCTTGGTCATGATCAAAAGCCCGAGCATCAGGCCATGGGAACCTACCTGAAGGGTATGGACCCCAATTCAGCCATTGCCCGCTGTTATGCGAAATATCTGAAAAAGCCGGCAATTGATGAAGAGCTTACGCACTGAACGCTTTGACCGGTAAAGCATCCGCAAATACGCATTAGGAGATTGACCCGAAAAGGGGTGATTTGAGCCAAAAATGGCGTGAACGCTGCGTTTTTGCTGTTTGGTTGTTGCTATTGTTGACAATTGTTTTCTGCCTGTGTACTGTCTTGACAAATTACGGTTTACCACCTCAACCTGCAGGATGCGGAGGCAACTCGTGCAAAAAACTTTTGAAAATATCTCGCTTAAGCAAGATAATGGTCAGGATCTGACATTTCGCGGGAGTCTCTACTCCGAATGTTCATGGTTCGATGAAGAGGAAAAACAGCTGACAAAACAAAAGCTTTATGTCACGGATCACAACGAACAGATCTACTATATTGTCCGTTCCTCTGGAGAGCAAAAAACCCACCACGCCTATCGCTTCTCAGTGTCAGGAGAGTCCTGCACCATCGATAATGGCAAAAGCCCTGTGACACTGCCCTTTGATATGCTGATGCACGTCGTGCGTGGCATGTGCGGGCTGAAAGCCGGCGAGACGCCCTCTCTGGAAGAAGTGGAAGAACTGAAGACCAGCAATGGCTAATGATTTTTGCCCAAAAAGCAAAAAAAGACCTTCCTCAAAAGAAGGTCTTTTTTTTGTGCCGCGTTTATGCCTTGTTAGTCCGCTTTTTGGCCACTTGTTCTCGAATGCGACAGACCTGGCAGAGCTCATCCGCTGAGGTGGGATAACCGCACTGAGCACAGGCATGCAGAGTCGTTCGTTGCGCCTCAAGACTTGCGAAAACAGGCCGACCGCGTTTCAAAAAGCCCTGGTAGAAATCGATTTTGCGTCCCGGCATCAGGAACTCAAGGCGCTGCATCAGACTTTTTAAGACACTGAAGGAGGCACCTGAGCTGAAAGGACAGGGTGCATAGTGCGTTTGAATATTGCAAAGAAAAGCATAATTGGCGGTTTCATATTCCGTAAGTCGCCAAAGTGGTTTCACCTTGCGCACAAAGCCATCTTCCGCTTCAAGCCTAGGTCCTTGCTGGCCAAGATAGCAGGTATCCCAGCGCAGCGTATTGCTGAAAAGTCTGGCCACTTCATCGTCGAGATTGTGGCCAGTAGCCAGCACGGTAAAACCCTCATCCATGGCCACCTTATTAAAATAGTAACGCTTGATAGAACCGCAGGCCGAGCAGATGGGACGCCTCAGGGCCTCTTTAACGCCAGGAATAGCCAGATGCTCACTGGCCAGATCCTTGACCAGCAGAGAAAGATGCTCTTTGTGGCAAAAATCTTCCACGGCCTCGCGAGCCAGCCTTGATGACTTGCCAATGCCCAGATCAAGATGCAGGCCTGTGACATGGTAGCCCTGACGCGCAAGCTCATGCATCAGGGCTAAAGAATCCTTGCCGCCAGACAGGGCTACGAGAACACGGTCATCGTGCGTCATAAGCCCCTGGCTTTCAATGGCACGACTCACCTGCCGGCTAAAAAATTCCAAAAAGCACGTCTCACAAAAAGCCGTATTATGACTTTTGAGAGCAACTCGGGCTTCACGCTTGCAAATACGGCATTTCATGGCGAAATCGCTTACAAGGCTGTACCTTGAGTATAAAGTTCCTCAAAAAGACGGTCTTTCAGCCACTTAGCACAGGGACCGGGACGTCCGGCGTACTCTCCCTGCCCAACAGGCTTCAGATCAAATGACGTCACGGGCACGCAGAGCATAGAACTGGTCAAGAGCAAAACTTCACGAGCCTGGTCCAGATCTTCATGACGGATATCCTGCTGCACCACAGGCATTTTCTGCTTCGCAAGCTGCATGGCTGCCAAAAGCGTTGTGCCTGGCAGAATATTGGTGAATGTTGGACAAACAAAACGCCCAAGACTGTCAACAATGGCAATATTGGCAACAGCTGCCTCTCCCATCACACCGTCCTCGCCAAAGCTCACGGCCACATCAAGGCCTTTCTTTTCAGCTTCCTGGGCCATAAAGACATTGGGGAGATAATTGGTGTTCTTGATGCGGGCAAGATAGCTCTGTTTAGGCGGAATTGAGCTCGTAAAGGCCCGTACTCCCCTTGCGTAAAGAGCCTGATTATGGGCTTTGGGACGTAAGGCTACCACATAAAGACCTGCTTGCGGGCATTCGCTCGGCTGAACGCCAAAACCTCCTGGCCCGCGGCTCAAAAAGACACGCAAATCGCCATCAGACACCCTTACGGCCCGACACAGACCGCAGATAATGTCGCGAAGTTCGTCCCAAGAACACGGGGGGGAAAGCTCCAAAGTCTCAGCCCCCTGGCGCATACGCTGTAAATGCGCCTCAAGACCAAAAATGCGCCCCTGGCGAAAACAAATGCTCTCAAACAGTCCGTCGCCGCGGTGACAGATGTGATCATCAAGGGGTATCAAAAGAAGCCTTGGATCCCGGCACATGGCCCCGATTCTGTGATCATAGAAACCTAAAAGAGCTTCTGTTCCTGGTCTTGGCAGGGCGAGCAGACTCTGCAGATAGTCATCAAAGGCAAGCTCACGCATGATCAGCCTCCCAGATCTGTCTATCCCATTCTCTCTCGAGATAGCCACCTTCCACAAGCTCAAGAGCGAGTTCACAAAGTGACAGCGCCGAACCACGCCTCAGATTATCAGCGCAGATCCAGAGATTCAGTGCGGCAGGACGGCTTTGATCTTCGCGGATGCGACCCACAAAGACCTCCGGTTCCCCGGTACAGTCAATGGGTGTTGGGAAAATTGTTGCGCCCGGATTATCGAGCACGCGTACCCCATAGGCCTGGGAAAGCAAGGCTCTTGCTGTTTTTGCGGAAAGCTTCTTGCTTGTTTCAACATTCAGCGAAAGACCGTGTCCATAAAAAATAGGCACTTGCACGCAGTTTGCCGTGACGGCAAGATCTGGCGCATCCAAAACGCGCGCAAGATCACAAGCAAAATCCTCTTCGTCAGTACTGTATTCATCCTGGGCAAGCTCACCGCTCACAGGCAGCACATTAAAGGCAATCTGCGCTGGAAAACACTGACAGCTGATTTCACGCATATTCAGAAGGTCACTGACTTGTTTTTCCAGTTCCTGAATACCTTCTTGCCCGGCTAGGGACACGGGCTGCAGGGCCGTAATCACAAGGCGCGTCAGTGTGGCTTCTTCATGCAATGGCCACAAAGCATAAAGCAGAACCAGACTCGCACTGGCAGGAAGTACAATGAGTCCACGATGCAGCGACAGGGCTTCGCTCTGCAGTCCGGGCACAAGCATGAGGCTGCGGCTGTCTCTTCGAAAGGCACGTGAGGCATCCAGAACCAGACAGCCTGCCTGAAGCGCCAGGGGCACGTAGTGTTCTGCAACCTTTGCAGGCACACAAAAAAAAGCAAGATCGCAATGGGCAAATGCGTCAGCTGTCAAAGCCTCTACTTCAAGCTCATCATCGCCAAAGGCTACGCTCTCGCCGACGGAATGCTCAGAGGCAAAAGCCCGAAGCTCCTTGGCCGGAAACTTTTTTTCCGCCAGAAGATTGAGCAGTTCACGCCCCAAAAGACCCGTTGCGCCCACAAGCGCCACGCGGACAGTTTTGGCCATCATTCCTCCCTAGGCAAACAATACTCAGTTCCCGGCCAGTCGTGCACGTGAAGCCTCACATGACTCAAGTCACGTGCTTCCTGATGCCACGGATGATTACTAAAAAACTGACAAAAAGCCGCCCTATCGGCGGAAAAAAACAGAAAAAACAAGCTGTCTAGCAATGCCCACAGCCAGAAACCCGCTTGGCAGCATTTCTTGCGGCTCAAACCGCCATATGCTAGTCTTGACGATGGGGGTCAGCATGGACAGAATCGACGCAATTGTCCTCTTCTCGGGAGGCCTCGACAGTATTCTCACCGCACGCCTGCTTGCGGATCAGGGGCTTAGGGTTCTTTGCCTGCACATGACTTCGCCTTTTTTCGGGAATGCCAGTCAGATTCCCTTTTGGGAACGAGCCTATGGACTGACCATAACACAACACGATCTTGGCGAAGCCTTTGTGGAGCTCTTGCGTAAGCCTGCTCACGGCTTTGGCAAGACCCTCAATCCCTGTGTTGACTGCAAAATTCTTCTGCTGAAGGAAGCCAAGCAGGTTATGCTTGCCCATGGAGCCAAAATACTGGCTACCGGCGAAGTCATCGGCCAACGCCCCATGTCACAGCGTCGCGATGTCCTGAACACCATAAGCCGCGAGGCCGATGTCAAAGATTGCCTTTTGCGCCCGCTGTCTGCGCTGCACCTTGACATAACGCCCATGGAAGAAGCCGGTCTCGTTGACCGACAACAGCTCCTAGGCATACAGGGTCGTGGCCGTCAGGAACAACTCTCGCTGGCCAAAGAGCGCTTTCATCTTTCACACATTCCTTCCCCTAACGGAGGCTGCAAACTCACAGAGAGTGAAAACGCTCGGCGCTATTGGATGGTTTTGGAGCATTGCCCAAAAGCGTGCGCCAAAGACTTTGATCTGGCCAATACGGGCCGACAGTTCTGGTTATCCTGGGAAAAAAGCTTCTACTGGCTCAGCATGGGCCGCAACAGCCGCGACAACGACTGCCTGCGTGCTCTTTGCAGCGAAGAGGATGCGCTCATCACCTTTCCAGGCATTCCAGCACCTGTGGCTCTCGCCCGCTTCGGCAGTCAGTGGCCTGACGAGGTCATCAAACTTGCCGGACAGACAACCCTCTCATACGCTATCAAGGCTCTCAGCATGAGCTCGCAGGCCAGCATGCAGATCAAAGCCTGCGGCCGTTCCCGCAGCTTTGTCGTCGAAGCAGAACGTCAAAGCGGCTTTGCTCTGCCTGCTTGGGAAACTATCCACAGCTGCCTGAAGGACCGACGCCGTCAAGAACTTGCGCAGAATAACGATACCACCAGAGCATCGTAAAGGCTGCGCTACCCCTCCCCCCCATCTCCGCTTTTCTCCTGCCACCAGCATTTGGCACGCTCACAGAGCAAGCCGATATCCCCTGAAGCTGCCAGGTTGAGCATTCTGCTATAGTTACGAACCACTTCATGGCTATGGCGGTTCGCTTCAAAAAGGGCAGCAAACATTGAGGCATCTTCGGTGAGCATTTTTTTGGCTGAAGCCAATCTGCGACGAAAAGAGGGTGTAAGATACGGCAAGAGCTCTTTTTGTCCGGCAAGCAGGGCAAAATAGGCCAGATTCGTAATGAAATTGAGGTTCTGAATCTTGGCCATGGCCACATCGTGGTCTTTGGCCGAACAGCGGAAGACCGCAAAACCAAGACGTGTCCAGAATGTCTCGCAGACGTCAAGATCCTGATTGTCCAGAAGTCTTCCCGCTGTGATGGCCACAGGCAGAGGACCTGAAAAGTCAGGATTGGGACCAAAGAGAGGGTGTGTGCCCACACAAGAGCCCGGCCAGATGCGCTCCATGGCCTGCATGGGCATTTCCTTGACCGAGGTGATATCCGAGACAATGCAGGACGAGGGGAGGTACGGACAGACACGTTCTAAGACCTTGGCTAGCACCGGGGCCGGCACACAAAAAAGAGCCATACTGACGTCCCGGGCCTTGGTCTCAAGTTCACGACTCGCAAGCGGCTGATCAATGCCAAGGACAGGCATGCCAAAACGTAGCGCACGCTTAAGCAGCATTGCCCCCATCCGCCCGAATTCTCCGATGATCAGGATTTTTCCCTTGCTTATTTCGCAAGCACGCATTGCCATTTGGTCCAAAAGTCAGGAAACGATTTCTTCACTACGGTAGCATCGTCAAGGCGCGATTGCACGTGCAGATCAGGATTGACAAGATCAAGCAGGGCCAAGGCCATGGCCATGCGGTGATCGTTATGGGAAGAGAACATGCATCCTTCCGGCAGACTCGGCAGAGTGCTTTCACCACGCTTCATATGCACATTACCGCCCTTGCCGCTGATCAAAAGTCCGTCAGAAAGCGTATCCGCCACGACACCGATCTTACCCAGTTCTTCGGCCGGAGCGGCAATGCGGTCACTCTCCTTCAAACGCAAATGCGCCACATTGCGAATTCTCGTTGAGCCATGGGCAAAAGCAGCCAAGACAGCCACTGTCTGCACCAGATCAGGACAAGCAGACATATCGAGATCCACGCCGTGCAGGGGAGAGGGAAAGACCGTCACGCAATTGTCGCCAAGACTGAGCTGAGCCCCCATCTTACAGAGGATATCAAGCATAATGCGGTCACCCTGCAGTGAATCTTCCTGCAGGCCACGCACACAGACCGGACGACTGCCAAGGGCACCAGCTGCAAGGAAATAGGAAGCCTGCGACCAGTCACCTTCAATCTCGTAGACACCACTCCTGTAGCTGCCCGGGCTGACGCTGATGCGCAGACAGCCGGGCACAGCCAGGGCCACTTCACGCCAGGCTCCGTCAGCCAGCGTCTTCCAGGCGGCTGTCTTATCAGGACGTGTGGCAACACTGAACGAAAGCCCAAAATCCGTTAAGCACTGTAATGTCAGCCCGACATAGGGCCAGGAGACAGCCTTATTGCCTCCAAGCTCAAGCACAAGAGAGGTCGGGCACATAGCTGCAGCCAGCAAGAGTCCTGAAAAATACTGACTTGAAGCATCCATGCCGATGCTCAGTTCGCCTTTGACCAAATCAGGATTCAGTCCTCTGGCCTGCAGGAGAAATGGCGGGCAGCCAGTCTTACCCGTATAGACAACGCCGGCACCCAGTCTGGTCAAGGCGTGACACAAATCTTCAACAGGACGGTCATGCATACGACCGTGACCGAAGATGCGAAATAGGCCATCACCTGCAGCAAAGACTGCACTGAGCAGACGACAGCTTGTACCGCTCTCACCCACATCACAATCCATAGGACTGCCGCTGCCACCGCGCACAACACCATGAACACCACTCACGCTGAGCTCTCTGTCTGACACGGGCTCAATCTTGGCGCCGATCTGTTCAAGAAGAGTGCGTGTCACATGGATATCCGAACTGTTTTGCACGTTTCTGAGCGTTGACGTGCCGTTTGCCAGTGCAGCACCAATCAGATAGCGATGCGAAAGCGATTTTGAACCTGGTACTTCAATGCTGACGGCATTCTGCTGATTTTGCGTACTCTCCATGCTCCCCCCCCAATGGTATTTTGCGTATCGCTGCCTTTGCAAAAATCCGAGCGCAAAGCTCTCGATGATTTCTATAGCCTAAGAGCAACAAGAAGCAAAGTCTCAGTCTGCCCCGGCCCCCTCGTCACTCTCGGACATACTGCGATCAAGCTGCGGCCCTGTAACATAGCTGCCCAAGATACGAAAACTGCTGCAATTTGCGGAAAGCTCTTCCACAAGGTGCTCATATCTTTCGGACTCGAGATCGCATTCC
Source organism: Desulfovibrio sp. (assembly GCA_017613715.1). GTDB lineage: Bacteria > Desulfobacterota > Desulfovibrionia > Desulfovibrionales > Desulfovibrionaceae > Desulfovibrio. The sequence goes on from JAGADH010000188.1 coordinate 10,681, forward strand.
ACATCAGCAAAAAAAACATATTTCCATGTTTCTGCCTTCAGCGGACGGCTTTCGAGCTTGCGCATATTGATCGCATTGCGCGCAAGACAGTCCAGAACCGCAGAAAGAGCCCCGGGACGATCCTGCAGAGTGAAGAGCACTGAGGTTTTGTCGGCCACATTGCTTTTGCCGGCATTGCTCTTCTTCCGAATCTGACCGGATTTCTCCGACGTTATGATCACAAAGCGCGTCCAATTGCCGGGCTCATCTTCTATACGGCTGGCCAAGACATTCAGGCCAAGCATCACCGAAAGACCGCGATGTCCTATGGCCGCGGCATCGGGATGTTCAGCGGCCCTGCGAGCCGCACTGGCCGTAGATTCCACAGGTACGAGCACTGCTCTTGGCAAATGTGTTCGCAGCCACGTACTGCACTGAGCAAGGGGCTGGGGGTGTGAATAGATGGTTGCAATGGACGAGAGATCCTGGGCGCTGCTTAAAAAACAGTGCGAAATGCGTGAAAACAATTCAGCTTGAATAATCACAGGATATTTCAAAAAGAGGTCAAAACTAACGCCTACGGTACCCTGCAGAGAGTTTTCAAGTGGCACAACACCAAGTTCACAGCGTCCGTCATGGACCATCTCAAAAATTTCGGCAATATCACGGCAGGGATGATAGTTCGCCGAGTGGCCCAGATATTCAAGACCGGCAAAAAAGGAAAACGTGCCTTCTGGACCGAGATAGGCCACAGCCTGCGGACGCTGCAGGGCACGCGACGAGGAAAGGATTTCCCGCCAGATGGAGCGCAGATGCTCTTCAGGCAATATGCCTGGATTGCGTCTGGCAAGTTCATTGAGCAATTCATGCTCACGCAGAGGCTTGAAGATCGGGCCTGCCGCATCGGCCTTGATGCGTCCCACTTCACGGCTGAGGCTGGCACGCCGGTTTAAGAGGTCCAGCAGCTGTGTATCGAGCGCATCAATCTCACAACGAACGCTTTGCAGCCGTTCACTGATCTCCCCTGCATCTGAATGACATGAAGCCATGGGTCAATTCTCCTCAATTTCCTCGCTGACACGCATGCCAAAATGACGACCCGCAACATCAATACGACAAAGTACGGTATCGCCCGGAGCCAGTCCGACCACGCTCAGCGGCCGACCATCAGGGGCCGTCAGCCGAATGGTCTCAGCATTCTGCAAGAAGACCGTGCCGCGTTCGCAACCCTGCTCGCTTGCCACTTCGGCCTCAATGAGCAGCATGGGCCGAACTTCAATTTTGACACGGCCAACGGTGGCCAGAGTTGTTCTGCCGTCATTTTGTACAATCAGGACCTCTTTACCGGCCTGCAGCTCACCGAGGTAGCACGTTGTGTCGCCCGGCAGACGCACGTAGGCGTGGACGCCACCGGCATTGACACGAAAAGGTCGTGCCGCCACATATTCATTGTGCTCGGTTTCAGCATGCACAAGAAAGGTAAAGGCACTGCTGTTGCCCACAAGCATACCCTGACCTCTGTGTAGAAGCGAAAGAGTATCCACACAGACTCTGTGTCCAAGACCGACCTGCTCGATACGGGTGATTCTGGCTTCTACAAGCTTTTCGCTTTTTTGGGCAAGTTTACACTCTTTAACAATAGTTTTGAGCTCCGCGCAGGCAGCAAGACCAACAACCAGCCCATAGACGCCGCGTTCCAGAATGCCGCTGGCAAGTTTGGCCTCACGGACATTGGCGACTTCCACGCAGACCTCTTCACTCTGGGCCAGAAGGTTTTCTACGGGAATAACTTCCCAGCCGCGCTGCAAAACCACGGTATGCCCCTGGTTCAAACGCGACAGAGCATCGGTTTCATCACTCTTGCCCGCAAGAGTGATGAAATCGACATCTTCAAGAGCCTGTACGTTACAGCGGGCAAGACTCTGACAGCTTTCGAGATGTTCACGCGCTACGATCAAGCCGTCGACCCCACTTTCCAAAGCCAGGGTAATGGCGCTCTTATCATAGGGATCACAGAGGAAAAAGACCTTAGCCATGATTATTCTCCGACTATAGCCAATGCCTCTTCCACACTGGCGTTTTCATGCACTACGGCTTTCAGCGCAGCCACCAGTTTGGCACGACGGGGATGTTGAAAAACATTGCGCCCAATGGAAATGCCGGCTCCTCCAGCCTGCAGCGAATCATAAACCATGGTCAGAACATCGCGTGTTGAATCCATACGCTGACCGCCAGCAATGACCACAGGCACACAACAGGAGTCCACCACGCGCGAGAAGCTTTCCACATCACCTGAATAGCTCACCTTGACCACATCCGCTCCCAGTTCCACACCAACACGAGCACAATGGGCAATTAGCTTGGGATCATAGCTATTGGCAATTTTGGGGCCACGGGCATAAACCATGGCAAGCAGAGGCATACCCCAGTCATCGCAGGCACCGGCGACCTTGCCCATATCAGCAAGCATGGAGGCTTCATTCTCATCGCCGATATTGACATGCACGGAAACGGCATCGGCACCATGGCGTATAGCCTCTTCAACTGTACCGACCAAGGTCTTGCTATTGGGCAATGGGGAAAGATCGGTTGAAGCCGAAAGATGGATAATCAGGCCAACATCCTTGCCACGGCTGCGGTAACCGCAACGTACAAGCCCTTTATGCATCAGCACGGCATCAGCGCCGCCTTCAGCAAGATCACTCACGGTTTCTCGCATATCAATCAGCCCTTCCACACGTCCCATGCTCACGCCATGATCCATGGGTACAATGATGGTACGGCCGTTATTGCGTTTCAAAATACGCTCCATACGGATTTTTTTACCCAGGTACATCACACGCCTCGCTGTAGTTTACGATGAACAAAAAAAGGGGCCACAGGTTGCTTACCTGTGGCCCCGACAAAACTCTATGACATTACATGTCAGAAGACCTGTCCCTGGCCACAGGACACAAGAAAATAGTACCCAAAATAAAATCGGGCACTCTTGCTGCTGTACCATCGTGCGGAGGTGGCCAAAGACATCAACATGATTATTCCTTTCCAAACTGAGATGTTCAAAATGCGTTTTTCATTTTTACGTCAATCCTGAACCTTCGTCAAGAGTTCCAAAAAACATTAAAACATTTTGCCTGACTCACGCGCCTTCTTCACGCTTGCGCAGCACATGGTAACCAGCAAGCTTCTGATGCACAAACTCTGCCGGCTTGATATTGTCAGGCACAACATTCAGCAGAAATTCAGCACGCGCAAGATTGCGATGTCCACCACCCTGACCAAGCCCACCAAAGCATTGCTTGGCCATCTGGCCCACATCACGCGCCCCGTCACCCCTGAAGATAACAACGATTTTCTTTTCAACGACACCGCTCACGGCAATCCAGCGTAAACCATGCACCTTGGTAAAAAAGTCAGCAATGGAAACCAGGAGATCAGCATTTTTTACCTCGTTCAACGAGGCATGCGCACCATTGCCTGGACAATCCTTGAGGGAACGAAAGGCCCTGGCAAAGAGCGGCAGCCAGGCTCTGAGATACTCACTGCGGCAAATGCGCCGCAAAAGCGCGGCATTGGCGTATTTAAAGAGCCAGTGATAGGCCTTGAGGTCCTCTTCGCCACCCGAGCGCTCAAATGAGGCTGTATCTGTGCGGATGCCATAGAGCAGCGCAGTGGCCAAAAGAGGACCAGGTCTCTGCCCTGTGCCCTTGATCAGCCTCGTGAGTATTGTGGAGGTAGCACCGATCCCCTTGCGCACAAGACAATATGCATCAGAACGTAAAAACTGGGCTATTTCCTCATCAGGATGGTGATCCACCACAAGGCTGTATGTATACGACGCAAAAGCGGAATGATGCGTAGGCTGAGAATCAAGAAGACCAAAATGACTGTACTCCTGGGCATCCTCAGCTCGCCATGGAGAAGTCGGAATGCGCAAATAGCGAATCATGGCGAGATTGTCAGGGCGCGTGATTTCGTTGATATGGCGAATATCCACGCGCTGCACCTTCTGCCGCAAGAGCTTTCGCAAAGCCATGGCCGAGGCCAGAGCATCAGGGTCCGCAGAAATCAGCAGACAGTAACGGTTTGCCTTATTCTGCTGTGCAAGCCAGCGCTTGAAGCTTGAGACAAAATCAAGACTCATAGGCAATCCTTGGAGCAGTACGCAAAAAACCGGAAAGAAACCTTTGACTCAGGTGAGTACAGTCAGTCCTGCAAGAGCGGAGAGAAGGAGACGTTCTAGACGAGGACTTTCAAGTTCATGAGACCCAAAACCTTCTGTCAAGGGCAGTAGGCGTGCATAAAGCAGCTGACAGGGATGACTGCCAGTTTCCGTCTCTCGATGATGGCATAAGGTCTGATCAAGAAAATCTTCAGCAAAGACTTGATAGGCCGTTTCCTGAAAAGGTTGCCCAAGAAAACGGGCCATGCGCATCAGTTCGCAGCGTGGACGCTGCATCAAAAGTTCGTAGGAAACAAGGAGTCTCGGTACGGTACGGCTGTAAAGCAAGGCTTCACAGATATAGCGTGTCCATAAGGCAAAGGCCCAAGAAGACGCAAGAGCATCTCTCTTAGCCAGTGAACGCGCTACGTTAACGGGATTGCGCAAAACCACAACCACGCTCAGCGCAATGTTCAGTGCGCTACAAAGTGGCAGCCAAAAAGGCAAAAGGCGCGAAGCTCTGGGATCCTTGAGGCCTCTGGGAAGGCTTGACGCACAAAACGTCAGCAGAAACTCACGCGCAAGCCGTCCTGTCTCCTCAGCCAGAAGACGTGAAAAGCACGACAAGGGCAAAGCCTTAAAACTTTTCCAGTCAGCGCCCAAAGCCTGCAGAAGACGTTCGTTGATCGCCACAAACTGCGGTTCTTCAAAAAAACCGCGCGGATTGTCAGCACGAGCAAGATGGTGACTGCCGATGTCCACGCCAAGGACAGGCAGGGCGCGGGTAACGGTGCTTGTGCCGCTGCGGTGCATGCCAAGCACAAGGATCAGCTTGGAAAGGGGTTTCAAGCAAGCCCCTGCTCATCAGAAAGCACATTGACGACCTCAAAACCGTGAGACGTGGCGAAGCTCTTAGCCTCATCGCCGCCAAGCAGACAACGATCGCCGTCCTTGAGCAGAGCCAGCACATCCGCAAATTCACGGAAATGCCGTGGCTCTGTGGCAAGCATCTCTTCACGCATTCTCTGCCGCTGTTCCTCATGGTCACCACTCAGCCGCCGCGCTAAAGCCACAGCTCCGCGAGCACTGGGCAGCCGATAACAGTCAAGATCGCCCACAGCCCCCACAATGGCTTGTGTCAGCTGCGTGGCACTGGGGGTAAAATTAGCAAGGTAATCCGCCATCTTGTCAAAGGCTTCAAACGTCTTTTGCGTATTGGGATCTCTGTAGGAGGTGCAGGTCAAGATGCCACGACAACGATCAAGCGAGCAGAAGGCCCCGTAAGCGCCGCCCAAGACTCTGACATTTTCCCAGAGATAACCCATTCTGAGATAGCGCAATATCACACTGGCCGAACCGTGATAATTCCAACCAGCTTTATAGAGATTCACGCTCTTGCCCACATAGTTGACACGCGACGGCATGATCAGGGCTTCTGCGGGGGGCAGCTGCTCAAGACCTGAAAAGTTTGCCGTTGCCCCGTTGGCGTTAGGCAGACTCCTGATAAGCGAAGACGCAAGATCCTGCACCCGGCCAAGGGCTGCATCCTCTGCCGTGCAGCTGACAATGGCATCCTGTCCGGCAACAATAGCCTCGCGCAGGCTATCAAGATCATCAAGCAAAGCGTCAGGACTGCTGCCAAAAGCCGCGAGATAGTCTTTCAACGAGGCAAGGTAACGTATTCCAGCCGTGCGTTCAGCCAAAGCGCCCTGAAGACTGTAGCGGGCAGCCAGTCGAGTGGAGACAGCAGCATGACCGGCTGACTGAAGGTACTGTTCCATGCCTGAACGCATCTCAAGCAGAATCTGTCCAATGCGCTCCGCAGCCACGCTTCGGTCACGCAACGGTTGAAGAAGCAGTTCCTCAAAGAGCGCAAACATGTCCTCGACTTTCTCGTAGACTGCCTTGCCGCCAAGGGCAAAGTAGCCGAAGAAAGACTGCGTGCCAAAGGTCGTGCCCATGGTCATGCCGGCACTCACTCCGCCGGTATTGGCAGCAATACAGTCGCCTAGGGCGATATAATCGTGCTTGGCCGTACCAATTTCTGTGATGGTGCGCAAAAATAACGGTAAGAGCGGGACCAGCCTGTCAGGCACGCGGTTCAGGGGCAAAAGCAGTGTCGTATAGGCAATGCCCACTGTCGGCTGTTCATGCGCAAGATAGAGAAAATCCTTTTGCTCGGCCTTCTGTGGAATCAGAGCATTGCGTTTGGGCAAATCCGCAACGCTCAAAGCCGGAATTGTGGCTAAAGCCTCCGGACTGTCAGGTGTGGTTTGAGCTTTGGCCAAACGCTCAGTTTCAGCAAAATAACGCTGACGTCCAGCCTCATCCTGGGCCTGTTGAATGGCGAGAAGGCGTTCGGCTTCATCTTTTTCAAGCCTGGCCGCCAGTTCGTGGTCAGGTACCAGGATCACGGTCGCACGGTGGGCATTGTTCAGCAAACGTGTCTCGATCAGTTTTTCAAAAAGCTTTTCTCCCTTTTCGAGACGTTCTTTTATGGCGGCCAAGGGAGCCTCAAAGGCCAGAGCAGCAAAAGGATCGCCATCGTAGAGCCATGTTGAAAGGGCCTGGATCATAGCGGCCAGACCTCTCGGGAAACGGCCGGTATTGCGCTCGCGGTAATCGAATTCCACGGTATTGACGGCAGCCTGCACGGTGCTGCTCGGTATACCCTCATCCACAAGATTCCGCAGCGTATCAAAAATCAGGGTTTCTGCACGCGGAATGTCCTCACGGCGAATGCCTTTGAGTCCCGTTGAATAGTACATTTGCCTGAGATCTGTCTCCAGACCGCAGCCTGTGGTGTCTTCGCCAAGGCCTGAGCTGATCAGGGCCCGCTGCAGAGGACTTCCGGGCATGCCGGCAAGAATATGGTCAAGCATCTCCATCTGTAAGGCCTCAAGCACATCACCGCGTTCGCTGAGCAGCCAGTTTACGGTGAACATGGCCTTGTCACGACCATCGCCAGCAGCGTAAGCAACTTCGTTCTGCCTGGGCACAGTAAAGGGAGTCTGCAGGGGAATGGCAGAATCAACCTGTCGATAGCTGTAACCTGCTAAGACCTTTTCCAGAATTTCAAGCCGTTTTTCCGCGGGATCATCTCCCCAGAAGAAAAAACGTGCATTGGAAGGGTGATAATAGCGACTGTGAAAATCTCTGAAAGCCTGATAGCTGAGATCGGGAATATGCTCAGGATCACCACCTGAATCAAGACTGTAGAGCGTGTCAGGAAAAAGTGCCTGCTGGCTCTTCTCGGCCAGAACAGAATCAGGCGAAGAATAGGCACCCTTCATCTCATTGAAGACCACACCCTTGTATGTCCACGCTCCATCCAGGCTTTGCGCGTCGACATGCCAGCCTTCCTGACGGAAAATGTCCTCACTGATAGTGGGATGAAAAACAGCATCAAGATAGACATCAATGAGATTATAAAAATCCTGGAGATTGGCACTGGCCACAGGATAACAGGTTTTGTCGGGAAAGGTGAAAGCATTAAGAAAGGTCTGCAGCGAGCCCTTAAGCAATTCCACAAAAGGCTCCTTCACAGGATATTTCTCTGAACCACAGAGCACGGAATGCTCCATGATATGGGCAACACCTGTGGAATCAGCGGGCGGTGTTCTGAAAGTCACACCAAAACACTTATTTTCGTCACCATTTTCCACAGAAAGCACTTGTGCCTTCGTCGGCATATGTTCATAAAGAGCGGCAGTTCCGCCGATTTCAGTGAGTTCGCGTTTTTCAAGCAGAGTAAATGCCGATGTGTTCATAAGCCGATCCTTGCAAAAGGTCATGGAATTTGGACGGTTTGTTGAAAAGAGAGCAAAGACGCTTGCAGATCCAATATACCCACTTTCCATAAATGGTTAAAATTAGACATTTCAAAGCATTTTGTCAAAACGGCTGCTCGTCACGAAATAGGCCTTTTTTGTATGCCTTTTGCCGCTATCCAGAGTCCACGAAAAACTTGCCATTTAAACAAAAACGATCTATAAATTCTCTCTTTCCGGTTTCAGCGCCGACGAGGCTCTGTCTGACCCGGAAACGTTTTAGGACTTTGTCTCTTTTTTTTGCTCACCTGCGTGAGGATCACATTCATTTCACACATCTCGCTTTCCCGGGTGATTCAATGGGAGCCAATCCTGTCCCGCAAGGGGCGTACGCGAGATGGCGGTTGAACCCTGCAAGGAGTTTTCATGGCCTACGTCACAATGAAACAGATGCTTGAAACTGGCGTGCATTTTGGTCATCAGACCCGTCGCTGGAACCCCAAAATGCGTCCTTTTATCTTTGGTGCGCGCAACGGTATCCATATTATCGACCTGCAGCAGACCGTCCACCTTTTCCGCAAGGCCTATGACGCCATTGTGGATACTGTGGCCAAAGGCGGCAAGGTGCTCTTCATCGGCACCAAGCGTCAGGCTCAGGAAACCATCGCGGCTGAAGCCACACGCTGCGGTCAGTACTATGTTTCCAACCGCTGGATGGGCGGAACATTGACCAATTTTGTGACCATCCAGAAAAGCATCGAGCGTCTGAAAAAACTCGAGGCCATGTTCGCTGATGGCAGCATCAATAAATATCAGAAAAAAGAAGTTCTGCTGCGCGAACGCGAAAAAAACAAGCTTGAGGAAACTCTCGGTGGCATCAAAAACATGGAGCGTCTGCCCCAGCTAGCCTTCATTATTGATCCCAACCGTGAAGATATTGCAGTGCGTGAATGCCGTAAGCTTGGCATTCCGATTGTAGCCATTACCGATACCAACTGCGATCCCGACAACATTGACTACATCATTCCCGGCAATGACGACGCCATTCGCGCCATCAAGCTCTTTGTTGGCTCTTTTGCTGATGCCTGCCTTGAAGGCGAAGCCATGAACAAAGACGGCACTAATCCCGAAGAGCAATTGCAGAAAGCCGCGGAAGCTGAAGGCAAAGAAGAAAACGCTGCTCAGTAGCAGCATAACTTGTTGAGATAAGGTGTATTATGGCGACAATTACTGCTCAAATGGTCAAGGACCTGCGTGAAAAAACCGGCGCAGGTATGATGGACTGCAAAAAGGCGCTCGTGGCCGTAGACGGTGACGAGCAAAAAGCTGTTGACTGGCTCAGACAGAAAGGCATGGCCAAGGCTGCTACCAAATCAGGACGGGCCACGGCTGAGGGTCTTGTTTGCGTTAAAAGCACAGCTGACGGCAAAACAACAGCGCTTGCCTCGCTTTACTGCGAAACCGACTTTGTGGCACGCGGCGACAAGTTTCAGGCCGAAGTGGACAAAATCGCACAGACTGTGCTTGACAGCGATCCCAAGGACCAGGCAGCCTTAGAAGCTCTGCTTGGCGACGACGTCAAGCAGCTCATCGCTACTGTGGGCGAGAATATGAAAATTGGTGCTTTCGCCCGTCACAGCAAAGCTTCTGATCGTGAAGCTGTGGGTCAATACATCCACTCAAATGGCAAGATCGGCGTTCTGGTCTGGGCAGAGCTTGGCAAGGCCGAAAACTGTGCTCATGAGACGACCAAGACACTTTTACGTGAACTTGCCATGCAGATTGCTGCGAGCAACCCCATGGCGCTTAATGCCGATGGCGTTGATCCCAAGGCCATTGAGCGCGAACGTGAAGTCTATATCGAAAAAGCACGTGCCGAAGGCAAACCTGAACAGATTGTCAATAAAATTGCCGATGGTGCTGTGCAGAAGTTCAAAAAATCGGTTTGCCTTCTTGATCAGCCCTATATCCGCGATGATAAAAAAGCTGTCAGTGAAATTGTCAAGGAAGCGGCCAAGAGCCTGGGCGACACCATTAATGTGCTTGGCTACCACCGCATTCAGCTAACTGCCGAAGAATAGGCTGCCAATCAGCACGCTATATCTGGGGGGAAGATCTTTCTTTCCCCCTTTTTTTTCGCAGGCTCCACGGCAAAAGGTCTTGCTATTCCTTACCAGCGGCATAAGGTCAGTCCGTTTCACATGAATGCCTTGAGCAAACCTGCACACAAACATAGGAGTTACCATGAACGCAATACTTACGGCCATGCATACCAGACGCAGCTGCCGTGCCTACCAGGCTACCATGCCGCCAAGAGATATGCTTGAGCAGATTGCAAAAGCTGGAAGCTATGCTGCTTCAGGCCGGGGCAAACAATCGCCGGTTATTGTTGTTGTCACCGACAAAGAAACACGCGATCAGCTTTCCAGCATGAACGCACGCTTTTTGGGGGTAAGTTCGGATCCCTTCTACGGCGCTCCTTGTCTTATGGTTGTTTTAGCCGAAAAAACCATCCCAACCTATCTTTACGATGGCAGTCTTGTCATGGGCAATCTGATGCTGGCGGCTCATGCACTTGGCCTTGGCAGCTGCTGGATACACCGTGCCAAAGAAGAATTTGCCTGTCCTGAAGGTCAAAGACTTCTCAAGCAATGGGGTCTTATTGGCGATTATGAAGGCATTGGCCACTGTGTGCTTGGCTACCCCATGGGGGAAATGCCGGCTCCCCAGGCCCGCAAGCCAGACTACATTCGTTTTGTCTAGACCCTTTTTTGGCAAAGGCAAGCCTTGCTCAGCGCTTTACAAAGCCTGCATTACCGGGTATATCTTCACTCACCTCAACTACATCACTATATCTTGATATGCACATAATCAAAAATCTTGCCGATCTTTCGGCTCAATGTCGCAGCTGGCACAATGACCGCAAGAGCATCTGCCTTGTACCCACCATGGGTTACTACCATGCAGGACACGAAGATCTCATGGCTTATGGCAGAACCCTTGCGGATAAACTTGTTGTCAGTCTTTTTGTTAATCCAACCCAGTTTGGACCTGCAGAAGACTTAGCCAGTTACCCACAAGATCATGAGCGCGATGCGCGCATTGCCGAGTCGCACGGCTGTGACGTGCTTTTTCTGCCTGAAGCCCAGGATATGTATACGCAGGACCACGCGACATGGGTAGAAGTGCCGAAAATGGCCAAAGTCCTCTGTGGCGTCTCGCGCCCCATTCATTTTCGCGGTGTATGTACTGTTGTTCTTAAACTTTTTAACCTGACACAGGCTGACTTTGCCGTTTTCGGGGAAAAAGACTGGCAACAACAGGCTATTTTGAAAAAAATGTGCGAAGATCTCAATGTTCCCGTCAAAATTTTAACGCGTGCCACCGTTCGCGAAAACGATGGCCTTGCCCTCTCCTCACGTAACGTCTATCTCACACCCGAGGAACGCCGACAGGCTCCAGCCATCTATGCGGGACTCTGCGCAGCAAGGAATCTTGCCGCCAAAGGCGAAAGGAATGCCAAAAAAATCAAGGATCTTGTCCTGCAAGAATGGGCTGAGAACATTCCGCTGGGACGCCTTGATTATTTGACGATTGTTGATCCCCATAGCCTAGAAAGCGTGGAGTATCTCCATAACGATGCCCTCATGGCCTGTGCTATACGCCTCGGCAAAGCCAGACTGATCGACAATATTCTCTTACCCGCCTGTGGCTCACAGGCCTAAGGAGTCTTGCATGCTACCTAAAGGGAAATACTTTTTCACATCAGAATCGGTTACCGAAGGCCACCCGGACAAAGTCGCCGATCAGATCTCCGATGCAGTTCTTGATACCCTCCTTGAACAAGACCCGGATGCCCATGTGGCTTGTGAAACGCTTGTCACGACAGGCATGGCCATCATAGCCGGTGAAATCTCCACCAAGGGCTATGCAGATCTTCCCGCAGTAGTTCGTAAGACCATCCGGGATATTGGTTATACAGGTTCTGAAATGGGTTTTGATTCAGAAACCTGTGCTGTTCTCTCATCCATAGACCATCAATCTCCTGATATCGCGCAAGGTGTTTCACGTGAAACTCCTGAGGAACAAGGCGCCGGTGATCAGGGTATGATGTTTGGTTATGCGTGCAAAGAAACAGAAACCCTCATGCCAGCTCCCATTTACTGGGCACATCAACTCTCTCAACGCCTGACCGCCGTACGTAAGCAGGGTATTGTGGATTTTTTCCGACCCGATGGCAAAACTCAGGTTTCTTTTGAATATCATGATGGCAAACCTGTACGTATCCACGATGTTGTGGTCTCAACACAGCATGCGGCTTCAGCAAGTCAGGATGATATCATTCAAGCGGTCAAGCAGGAGGTCATTCTTCCCGTACTTGGCTCTTCTGGCTACTTTGACGAAAAGGATTGCAAAATTTTCATCAATACGACCGGACGTTTTGTCGTTGGCGGCCCCATGGGTGACTGCGGCTTGACAGGACGCAAAATCATCCAGGATACCTACGGCGGCAGCGGACACCATGGCGGCGGAGCCTTTTCGGGCAAAGATCCATCCAAGGTGGATCGTTCTGGAGCCTATATGGGCCGTTACATCGCCAAAAATGTTGTAGCAGCAGGCCTTGCGCCGGTCTGCGAGGTGCAGATAGCCTACTGCATTGGCGTAGCCGAACCTGTCAGCGTCCTCGTCTCCTCCGACGGAACAAGTGACATTCCCGATGAAGTTCTGACGCGAGCTGTACGTGAAGTTTTTGACCTGCGCCCCTATTTTATCAGCAAGCGCCTCGACCTCAAACGCCCGATCTATCAAAAGACCTCCTGCTATGGCCATTTTGGCAGAGAGCTTCCCGAATTCTCCTGGGAAAAAATCGATGCCGTCAAGGATCTGAAAACCGCAGCCCATATCTAAGCACTGCACAGATAAACTTTCCACGCCTTATTTCCTAGGAAATAAGGCGTTTTTTTTTGCAGCCAGGCACGAGCTTTTCCAAAAGCCACATCTATGCTAGATAATCCCCCACCAGCCAATCTTCATCACAGGACAGAACATGCCAGGCAATACTTTTGGTCATTTGCTCAGATTGACAACCTTCGGCGAATCCCATGGCCCTGCGCTTGGCGGCGTACTCGACGGTGTGCCGCCTGGCCTTGAGCTTAGCGAGGCTGATCTCCAGCGAGAGCTCGATTTGCGCAAACCTGGGCAGGGCCCTACATCCACAAGCCGTGTGGAAGCTGACCTTGTCCACATTCAGTCAGGCATCTTCCAGGGCAAAACAACAGGGACGCCCATTGCTTTTATCATTCAAAACACGAATCAGCATTCTAGCGACTACGATGAACTTGCCCGGATCTTTCGACCTGGCCACGCGGATTTTACCTATTGGGCAAAGTACCACGGCTATCGAGACTATCGCGGCGGCGGTCGTGCCTCAGGCCGTGAAACGGCTGCGCGGGTAGCCGCGGGCGCCATAGCAGCTAAATTGCTTGCGCAAATCGGAGTACAGATACTCGCTGGGAGCGTTGAGCTTGGTGGCATTGGCTGCGATGAACTCGATCTGCCAGGGGCCATAGGCCGTCCCTATTTTGCGGCACAGGCTTCGGTCATCGAGCTTTGGGATCAAGCCGTTCAGCAAGCCAGAAAGCAGCATGATACGCTGGGCGGCATCGTGCAGATTGAAGTCCGCAACGTGCCAGCTGGACTTGGGGAACCGGTCTTCGACAAAATCTCAGCGCTCCTTGGACACGGTCTCTTAAGCGTAGGAGCCGTCAAAGGCATTGAATTTGGTGATGGCTTTCAAGCGGCCCGCAGCAGAGGTTCAGCCAATAATGACCTTTTGCTTGCTCCGGAGAAGCAGGGAGCTCTCCCTGGCTTTGCATCGAATCATGCAGGAGGCATGCTGGGCGGTATCACCACAGGTCAGGACATTGTCATGCGTGTCGCCGTCAAGCCCATTGCTTCAGTGCCTAGGCCGCAAAAAACAGTCGATATTGACGGCAAGGCTTGCGAAATCACCATCGCCGGCCGGCATGACCTTTCTGCCATTCCACGCATTGTGCCTGTGCTCAAAGCAATGACAGCTCTGGTTATAGCTGATGCCTGGCTGATGCAACAAAGCCTGGGTTAGCTTCCACGCCTCTTTTGCAAGCCCAAGGACACCGCCAAAGGTTGCCACCATGGAAGACCCTTGCATTCTTTCTGGCATTCTTGAAAAAATCATTTTCCGCAATGAGGAAAACGGCTACAGCATCGTGCTGCTTGAGCTGGACAAAACAGCACGAGAAACATTGAAAGACGAAGAGCTTGTAGACAACGTCAAAAAGACACTGATCTGTGTGGGGTCCCTGCTCGAAGCTAAACCATTTGCTCATCTTCAACTCACAGGCACCTTTACAAGACACCCTCGCTATGGCCTGCAATTCGCCTTCACCAAGAGTGAAGAAATACTGCCATCAACTACAGAAGGCATCAGTCTCTTTCTGACATCGGGTATTATTGAAGGTCTTGGCGAGAAGACTGCCGAACGCATTGTCAAGGCCTTCGGCCAGGACACCTTCACCATCCTCGATCAAGATCCCAAACGCCTTTTCAGCATACCCGGCATCAGTCAAAAAACCTGTGAAAAGATCGTCAGCTCCTGGGCTGCTCACACGCTGCAGCGTAATCTGATGCTTTTCCTGCAACCCTTTGGCATTAGCATAGCGAAAACATCCTTTATTCTGCACAAATTTGGTCCTGATGCCCTCGAGCAGATCAAGACCAATCCTTACCTGCTCTGTCTTGAAGTTCCCGACATATCCTTTCATACTGCCGACGCGATAGCAGCCACGCTCAATCTTGCCAAAGATAATCCCATGCGGCAAAAGGCCTATCTGATAACACTCCTCTATCAGGCGGCCGGCCATGGCCATCTCTATCAGTACAAGAATTGCCTTGAGGAGAATCTGTCTCGCCTTTTAAACAGCACAAGCTGGCAGATGGGACAGAGCAAAGAAAATACCGCGGAATCCGAAGAGGACTGGAGTGAAGATATTCGTGACGAAGCAGAAGGGTATCCTGAACAAACAGAGCAACATTATGCAGAGATTTTTCAAAGCCTTGAAAATGAAGAACGCATTGTCTGTGAAGACCTTACGGACGACTTCGGAACAGAGCATACAGCGGTCTATCTCTCACAGTATTATCACTACGAAAACAAAATTGCCGAATATATCCTGAATATACTCTGCGCTCCCAAGTCCATCAGCCTGCGCAATCCCAAGGCTTTGGCTTCAGACATCATCCAAAAAGAAGCCTTGGTGCTTGCCGCTGAACAGTGTGAAGCAGTACTCATGGCCGCTGAATCCAAAATTCTGGTCATCACAGGAGGACCGGGTACAGGCAAGACCACTATCATCAAGGCCATCATTCGCCTCTTTGCGACGCAGAAAGCGAGAATAGAGCTTGCTGCGCCAACGGGCCGGGCTGCGCGGCGTATGCAGGAGGCTACTGGCTATGCCGCCAAAACGATTCACCGTTTGCTCAAATTCTCGGCTTCCGGCAATATTTGCGAATACGATGAAAGCAATCCCATAGCCTGTGATGTTCTGATCATCGACGAGGCCTCGATGATGGATGTGAGTATATTCTATCACCTGCTCTGTGCTGTTCCGCTTGGGGCAACGCTGATTATTGTGGGTGATATCTTCCAGTTGCCTTCCGTGGGACCTGGCATGGTTCTTTCCGATATCATCGGCTCAGGCGTTGTGCCAGTGGTCAAGCTCGCGCGCATTTTCCGTCAGTCAGCAGAAAGTGCCATTGTACGCTACGCCCACATGATCAACGAAGGCGAAATCCCCCCCTTCAAAAATGATCAGCAGAAACGCACGGATTTCTATTTCATTGAAGAAAACGATCCTCAGCTTGTAGCTCAGACTATCAGTGATCTTGTCAGCCTGAGGCTACCTGCCTACTATCATTTCGCTGTGCAAGACATTCAGGTCCTGAGTCCCATGCGCAAAGGTGATTGCGGAGTGCTTGCGCTTAACCGCAGGCTTCAAGATGCGCTGAATCCTCAGAAAATCAAGGTACAGCGTCAAAGCGGTGAGTACCGGCTTTACGATAAGGTCATGCAGATCCGCAATGATTATGAAAAAGAGGTCTTCAATGGGGATATCGGCACCATCGTCGACCTTGATCTCAAGGCAAGAAAACTGACAGTGCAGTTTGACGATCTCATGGCAGACTACGATTTTTCAGAACTCGACGCACTGATCACGGCCTACGCGATTTCCATTCACAAATCTCAGGGATCTGAATACCCAGCAGTCATTATTCCCCTTGTCCTGGAGCATAGGTGGATGCTGCAAAGAAATCTCCTCTATACCGGTGTCACACGAGGCAAACAACTCGTTGTGCTCATTGGAGAGCGTCAGGCCCTTTTTCATGCCATAGAAAATACCAAAACCATCCTCAGAATGAGCAGCCTTAAAACCCGTATCCGCCAGCTGGCAGAAGCTGTCAGAACGTGACAATCCTGCGGAAGTAGCCGAACAAGCCTTTTGAGAGCTTTGCCATGTCACAACAATCAGAACACACTCTGCTCAAACCCGAAATTCTGGCTCCGGCTGGTGACAGCCAGTGTTTTCTGGCTGCCCTGGCGGCCGGAGCCGATGCCATCTACCTCGGACTGAAAAACTTTTCAGCTCGCATGGAAGCGGAAAACTTCAGTTTGACAGAACTTTCCAGCCTTTGCGATCTGGCCCATGCCGAGGGTGCCCGCGTCTATATAACCCTGAACACCCTGATCAAACAGGAAGAATGTCATCAGTGTTTCCGCTTGATTAAACGCCTCGAAGATCAGGTCCACTGCGATGGACTGATCATTCAGGACCCAGCGGTACTGACCCTTGCCAGGCAGGCCAATTTTTCAGGAGGCCTTTTTCTCTCAACCCTGGCTAATGTCACGCATCCGGAAATACTGCCATCGCTGCCTGCCCTTGGGGTATCACGCGTCATCTTGCCACGTGAGCTCTCCCTTGATGAAGTCCGGCTGATGGGCGAACACTGTCCGGACAATCTCAACCTCGAGCTCTTTGTACACGGCGCGCTCTGTTACTGTGTTTCAGGACGCTGCTACTGGTCCAGTTATCTGGGAGGTAAAAGCGGTCTCCGTGGACGCTGCGTTCAACCCTGTCGCCGAGCCTACCAGACAGGCCTTGGCAAGTTTCAAAAAGCAAAGGGCCAAAAACGTAAGGCAAGCCAATTCTTTTCATGTCAGGATCTCTCCCTGGCCTGTGTCAGCAAGACGCTCTTATCCATTCCCCATCTTGTTTCCTGGAAAATTGAGGGCCGCAAAAAAGGACCTCACTATGTCTATCATTGTGTGGCTGCCTATAAATTGCTCAGAGACCACGGCCAAGACGCGCAGGCCAGCAAGCAAGCGCAGGAGCTTTTGACCATGGCCCTTGGCCGACCTGGTACTCAAGCACGCTTTCTGCCGAAGCGACAGCGCATTCCCACCAATCCTGGCGGTCATACGGGCTCTGGTCTCTTGCTGGGAACACTTCTGCGCTCAGATGACGGTCTCAAGCTCAAACCATCCACAGACCTCAAAGCCAAGGATTTCCTGCGCATCGGTTCAGAAGATCAGCGCTGGCATGAAACGCTACGCATTACTCGCAGCTCGCCGGCAGGGGCAGCCATAACATTGCCTTTTCGGGGCAGAAAGTTGCCACCTGAAGGCACGCCGGTCTATCTCATCGATCGACGTGAAAAGGACCTGTTACAGGCTCTGTCCCGATTTGAAAAAAAACTGAGCCAGTTTCCGGGTCGCAAGACGATTGCCTGCGATATCAGCCTTGAGCTGCCAGCCTCCCGGAAAAGCCGACGCAGACCGGATATGCACGTATTATCGACTATTCCCCAAGGGCGTGACAATCGAGCTGGCTCCCGCAATATGCTTGCCCTATGGCTGACGCCCAAATCGGTGGAAATCTCTCGCACAGTGGCACGTCGGGTCTTCTGGTGGCTGCCACCTGTAGTCTGGCCCGACGAATCATCTCTGCTTGGCCGCTTCATTCAGCATCTCTGGCGTGACGGTTGCCGGCATTTTGTAGCCAATGCCCCCTGGCAAAGGGCCTTTTTCCCAGAAACTCTGCCAGAAGGCGCCGACCTTGTGGCTGGCCCCTTCTGCAATATCGCCAATACCTTTACCATTCAAATACTGGCGGAGATGGGCTTCAAGGCTGCCTTCATCAGCCCAGAACTTGGAAAAAGCGATCTCCTGGCTCTGCCCCGGCGCAGTCCTCTGCCACTTGGCCTCGTACTTGCGGGTTTTTGGCCTGTTGGCATCAGCCGTTTCGGTCTTCTTGCACTCAAACAGAACGTGCCCTTTTCCAGCCCCAAGGGTGAAGTCTTCTGGGCACGCAACTACGGTCAGAACACCTGGATATATCCCGCCTGGCCACTCAATCTCAGAGAAAAAGAAAGTGAGCTTCTGGCGGCTGGCTATGCGTTTTTTGCCACGCTTTCGGAGAATTCTCCGCCGCTTGAAGGCATGCCCTCTCGTCCGGGTCTCTTCAATTGGGAACAAGCTCTGCTTTAGAGCAAAAGCAGATGATGCCAGAGCTCGCAAGTAAATTTCCGCGTGGTCTTTCACAGGTTGAGAACTGCCACTTTGCCAGCGATTCACTGCTGCTCGCTCGTTTCGCTGACCGCTATCTCCCAGCCAAACCGGTCTACTGTGCGGAACTTGGCTGTGGCTGTGCGGCCGTTCTTTGTGGTCTTGCCCTTTTGCGCAGTGATCTTCAGGGAGTGGGCTTTGAAATAGAACGAGAGCACATCCACTGCGCAGAAAACAATCTGCGCGACCTCTCTCTCACAAGCCGCCTGAAGATCGTGCAGTCTGACCTTAGAAAAGACGAGCTGAGCCCCTACCAAGGTCTCTTTACTGCAGTCCTTGCCAATCCTCCCTTTTTTGAGAGCAGGGAAGGCCGGCCCTCACATTCTCTCCTGCGCAATCAAGCACAGCGCGGAGAACTTGCGCTTACGTTTTTTACGCAAAAGGCCAGTTCTCTCCTCAGGCATCATGGCCTCTTCTTCTGCATCTATCCAGCCTACAAGCTGCAAGAACTGAGTGTCAGCCTGGCCAAAAACCGTCTCGGTCTGCGTACCTTGCTACCTGTGGCCAGTTTTCCCGAATCCCCCTGCAGGCGTGTCCTTGTCTGTGCCTCCAAAAATGCTGCCGCTCACTGTGTACTCTTACCGCCTCTTGTGCTCCACGTTCGACATGGTGAGCAACGCTTCAGTGACCAAGCGCTGACCTTTTGTCCCTGGCTTGGAGCAGGGCATCAAACCGAACAAAACAAAAGCCAAGACGCTTGCAGTCAAAACGTCTTGGCCAGCACTGAGCAACTATGACCTTTCTCGCTGATCTGCACATTCATTCCCGCTTTTCCCTTGCCACAAGCAAAGAGCTCTCAGCCCGCAATCTTGATGCCTGGGCCCGTGTCAAAGGACTCAACGTGATTGCTACCGGCGACTGCGTCCACCCTGCCTGGCTCAAAGAACTGCAAGAACAACTTGTTCGCGATGAAGAGAGCGGCCTCTACAAGCTCGCAGTTGCCCACGAAAAACTACCCTTTCTGCCCGAGAAAAACTGTCTCGGTAGCCAGAAAGACCCTCTTTTTCTGCTTGAGACGGAAATCAGCTCAATCTTCAAAAAAAATGGGCGTGTCCGCAAAGTCCACACCCTGGTTTATTTACCCAGCCTTGAAGACGCAAAAAGCCTGGCCAGACGATTGGAAAAGCTTGGCAACATAGCCTCAGACGGAAGACCAATTCTCGGGCTCGATCCCAAAGTGCTCCTTGAACTGACCCTGGAAACAGTTCCCAATGCCGTTCTTGTACCAGCCCATATCTGGACGCCCTGGTTTTCCCTCTTTGGCTCTCGTTCTGGCTTTGACAGTATAGAAGAATGCTTTGAAGATCTGACAGGTGAAATTTTTGCTCTGGAAACCGGTTTGTCCTCTGATCCGCTGATGAACCGCTATATTAGCGCTCTTGACTCGTATGCGCTCATCTCAAATTCCGACGCTCATTCAGGCAGCAAACTGGCTCGTGAAGCCAATATCTTTGCAGGCAGCCCCAGTTATACTGGCATCTTTTCGGCACTCAAAGCCTCTGCCCGTCGTGAAGCAGATCAAGACAAGCTTCCCTGTCGTTTCCTGGGAACAATGGAATTTTTTCCTGAAGAGGGCAAATATCATCTTGACGGACACCGTGCCTGCAATGTTTCGCTCAACCCTCTGGAAACGCGCAAACTGAACAATATCTGCCCCGTCTGCCACAAAGCGCTGACGATCGGCGTTCTCCACCGCGTCATGGAACTGGCCGATCGCACAAGCCCCGCCACCCCTCCCATGGAGCCGTCCTTCCGATCCATCATGCCTTTACAGGAAATGGTCGCAGAGATTCTTGACGTTGGTCCTCTCTCACGCAAAGTGATGAACGAATATGGGCGCATGCTGGCAACCCTCGGATCAGAACTCGATATTCTGCTAACGCTACCGCTCTCTGAGCTAGCAAGCTATCATCAAGATCTGGCCATCGCCTGCCAACGACTGCGTCAGGGGCAGGTTCATCTCAAAGCAGGCTATGACGGAGCCTTTGGTAAAGTCTGCGTCTTTAGCGAAGAAGAGCAGGCACAACGAGGCAGAAAGGGGAGAAAGTCATTGGTACGAGACAATGCTCTGCTTTGCCAGCCTGCAGAACCTGCATCACGGCCAGCAGAGTCTCAACGATCCCCGAGTCAGGATGTTATCGCTTGGCTCTTCGACTTTCGGGAGATTGAAGAAAAAAGGGAAAAAGCTGCTGCTATCAAACGCCGTCTCTACACACCTGCGCAGCAATCAGCCATCGAGACGAAGCTCACCCCGACACTTGTATTGGCTGGTCCTGGCAGTGGCAAAACCTATCTGCTCATGGGGCGTATTGGCTATCTTCTTAAACAAGGCCACAAAGCAGAAGATATCCTGGCCATTACCTTCACCCGCCGAGCCGCTGAAGCCATGCAGAGCCGTCTTCAGAAACAGCTTGACCTGAAGACATTGCCGCTTTGCACCACCTTACACGCCTTCTGCTATCAAACCTTAGTTTCCGCCTTACCCAATCTTATTCTGCAAAGCGAAGACTCAGCTTTACGCCTTTTTCTCAGCGCCAATCCTGACCTCGATGCCAAGGAAGGCCGCAAAATCTGGGAAAAAATTTGCCAATTGCGGGAAGAGCGCCGATTAGCTTTGGAAGATGGCTCCGACTACAGCAGACTATTTGCCAATTACCTTGCCGCTCAGAAAGCGCTTGGTCCCAATACCGTCTGCGATTTCACACAACTTGTGGAACTTGCTCTCGCATTCTTTCAGACTCAACCAAGACGATTTTCTGCGGTGCTCGTTGACGAAATTCAGGACTGTTCACCGTTGAATCTTGCACTGATCAAAGCCCTTTTGCCACCCAAAGGAACGGGCTTTTTCGGTATCGGCGATCCCGATCAGGCCATCTACAGCTTCAGAGGCTCTGTGGAAAACATTGAGCAGGCCTTGCGCAGCCTCTGGCCGGATCTTAACGTGCATCAGCTCGATCAGAGCTTCCGCTCGGGACAAAAAATACTTGATGCCGCGCACAGCCTTTTACGTACTCCGCAATGCGGAGAGCTGCGAGCAGCCAACGACTTTGACTGCCAATTGTATTTCTGTCAGATGCCCGACGAACAGGCTGAAAGTCGCTGGATCGCCCGCAAAATTAGCAATCTGCTCGGGCAGAGCTCTCACAGCCTGCATGATGCCCAGGGATCAGAGGCTGATATAGTTCTTGCGCCAAGCGACATTGCGGTTCTCGTACGCTTCCGACAACTCATGCCAGCCATTGCCAAAAGCTTAGCCAAGGCCGGCATACCAACGTCCTGCCCTGCTGTTGAGGCTTTTTGGCATGACAGCTGTGTACAGCAACTCCTGGAACTTCTCGATCCGACGAGCCCTGCAGATTCGCTGCCATTTGACAAAAATGCCCTTCCCAGGCCTGAGGAACTGCTCCCTTGGCTTGAAAGGCAAAGTTGGAGTGGTTATCAGCCAGGCAAAAGCAAAGCCTTTCGCAAGCTCTGCCAGTTGTGGAAAGATTGCGGAAACTGGAACGCGTTCTTTGAGCAACTACTTTGGTTAAAAAAAGAAGAAAATGTGCGGGAAAAAAGCGAGGCTGTGCGTCTGCTGACACTCCATGCCGCCAAAGGTCTAGAGTTTCAGGCAGTTTTTCTGCCAGCTCTGGAGGAGGGGATTCTGCCTGCAGATATGTCGTTTTTGACAACAGGCAAGCAAAATCAAGAAGAATGGGAAAGACAAAGACGGGAAGAGGCACGCCTGTGCTATGTGGGCATCACGAGGGCCAGCCGTCTGCTCTATATCAGCCGCGCCGAATCCCGCATGCTCTACGGCCAAAGACGAACACTGCCAGTATCGTCTTTTTTTGAAGGTATCCAGCAATACTTCAAAAAAAGCCATATCACGGAAAAAATCCGCAAAGTCCAAGTACGCGAAAGCCTGCTAGACTGAAGCAAAGACTCAGCGATTGTCGTCATCCCACGCATCGTCTTCAAGAACTTTGTAGGATCTGACCGTCAAATACTTGACCTCGTCTTCTTCTAAAAGTTCTCCAGTGGCTTCAACAAAGACATTGATCTCGTCTTCAAGATCAATGCCTGCAGCCCTGGGCATGATGCGGTATTCGTCGCCATCCTGAGATACGGCAATTCTCGTCTGTCTAGCATCAAGGGGAACTGAGGCAACAATACCCTTCACAGTGGTCTTCATAAGATTTCCGGGCGCAAGACAGAACTGTTTCGCACAGATCCGCCGTTTTATGTTAAAGAAACAAAACAACCTCGAAGCCAACGGCAAAGCTCGTCAACGAGCTTTGCCGTTTGTATTTGTAGAAAAAAGCAGAAGGTCAAAACGCAAGAAAAAGAGAATTTCGCCGATAAGAAAATCAGCGATAATACCAGCAGGTCTCACACAGCCGAAAGGCTACCATTCTGGCTCGATTTTATTGCCTAATAGCCTGTTTTCCAACAAGTGGCAAGATACAATTCAAACATCAGCCATTCTCCCAAGGATTCCAGTACGGCAAACTTGCGAGGTCCATATGTCAGGCAGTCCAAGACAAAAAACAAGTTGGCTTGCTCTCAAGCTCAGCCTGCTTTTTCTTCTTTGTCTCAATCTCTGTGCCTGCGGACTTTTTCAGACACAGGACAATGATCCCATTCCACAAGACGCCCGCAAGGTGGTAAAAACCGCCTGCTCTCAGCTTGGCAAGTCCTACCGCAGCGGCGGGGCTTCTCCTGCTAAGGGCTTCGACTGCTCCGGTCTTCTCTACTGGGCTTACCGCAAAAATGGCTATCAGATGCCTCGTATCAGCACGCAGCAGGCCAAGGTCGGTCAGGCTATTGCCAAAAAGCAAGCTCGCGCAGGCGACATTCTCGTCTTCAAGGTTGCACAGAGTCCTCGGGGATTACATACCGGTATCTGCATGGGCAATAACGATTTTATTCATAGTCCCTCAAAAGGAAAAAAGGTCAAAGTCGACAGTGTGAACAATACGTACTGGAAAGAGCGACTCATTGCTGTACGCCGTGTCATCCGCTAACCGCAATATTCCATCCGTAACGCTATTGTGGCTCTTTTCGAACAGAAATCGAGAATTTTCAACAAGCTTATCACTATCTTTTTTCCCAATCCCCTTGCATTTCTTTCCTTATCCAGCTATCTAAAAAAAATCTAAGGATAGCAAGGGGGTTCCCATGACCACAACGACCAGCGATGATCAGCTTTTCAGCATTGCGGACATTGCCCGGCACTTTTCTCTTCCGGAATCCACATGCCGATATTATTGCAAGCGCTTTGCTGAATACATCCCAAGCGTTGGCGAGGGACGCAGACGGCGTTATCGCAAAACCACCCTTGATGTCATTGCAGCCATTCTCGAAGAGATGAAAAAATCGCGTACGGCCAGCGCCGTAGAGGATGCTTTGGCCATCCGCTTTCCCAGAAATGCGCTCAGCCTGCGTGAAGACCAGTTGGTTGAAGAACCCAAGCCTATTGCCTTGCATGCTGATCAGTTCTTTCCGCCCATTGCGCTGAACTTTATGGAACGACAGACCAAGGCACTCGAAGGCATTGCCAAGATGCTGAATATGCTCACCTCACATCTCTGCTCCAATAGCATGTTCAATGATACCAACGCCAAAAATCTCGAGGCATTACAAAAAGAGGTTTCCAAACTTTCCATCCTCCTTGATGCCTCCGAAAAAAATCAGCAGGCTGACATTGAACAGTTACGCACCTGGATGGGACGTTTCCTAAGACGTTCTAGCCAAACTGCGTAAAAATCTCAGGCAAAAAAAAAGCCCCCGCTTAAGGGGGCTTTTTTTTTTGCCTCAAACTATTTTGTAGCATCGCTTAGCGCCATTTTTACAGCCATACGGAAAA
>JAGADH010000029.1 GCA_017613715.1 Desulfovibrio sp.
CAAGCTTTGGCACGCATGGCCTTTGTGCGGCTTGAACAGCCTCTGCCCCCAAAGCCTGCGCCTGCAGCACACGAGCTGGGAGTGCTGGTTGTCGGCGCAGGGCCGGCCGGACTGGCTGCGGCCCAGGCCTTGGATCAGCTTGGTCTAGCAGTAACCCTCGTCGACAAACGCAAAGCAAGCGGCGGCCTGGCGGCAGTTCTCAGCAAACTCTTTCCCCGTATGGAGGAGGCCTCTGCGCTTCTGGCCCGACTCTCTTCGTCCTCTGCCAGCCAATATCTGGGCTGTGAGCTCTGTGACCTGCGTAAAGAAGCCGGCACAGCCACCTATCTCGCCACCCTGAAAAGCGATCAGACAAGCCGTGAGGAACGCTTTGCTGCTGTGATTCTCGCCACAGGCGCCCAGCCTGTTCTGCCTGGCTCAATTTTTGGCGCTGACTCGCGCCGGGGGATAATCAGCCAGATGGAGCTGGACAGCCTGCTTTCGGCGGTGGAAAAAGGCACAAAAAACGTCAACGATCTGCCCGGGCACGCGGTCTTTGTGCAGTGTGTGCACGCCCGCAACGACGAAAAACCCTACTGCAGTACGATCTGCTGTCCTACGGCCGTAAAAAACGCCCTGCGCCTGAGAACTCTCAGTCCCAAGGCCCGGGTGACAGTGCTCAACCGTCAGATGGTCATGCCGGGTCAGAGCCTTGAGACACTCTACAGAAGCGCCATGCAAGCGGGCGTGCATTTCGTGCATGTCGAAAGCCTTGAACAGATCCGCGTTGAGGGCGAAAGCAGCGTGCAGGCGGTCGTCCTTGCAAGCCAGCAAGGTCAGAGAGAACGGCGCCTGCCTGCAGATCTCCTTGTCTGTTCGACGCCGCTCATTCCCCCTCAAAGCACAGCCACACTTGTCAAAAATCTTGGCCTTTCCCAGGATCGTCTGGGTTTTCTGCGTGGCAACGAACCCGCCCATCCCCTGGAAAGCCAGGCCCAAGGCATCTTTCTTGCGGGCTCAGCGCGTTGGCCAGCCACAGTGGACCAGGCCGTGGAGCAGGGGCGCGCGGCAGCTGTCCTGGCCGCAGGCTACCTGCGTACACGCCGCATGGCCAGGGACGAAGAGCCTGACCTGGGAAGCGCTGCCAGCATTCGCCAGGAACGCTGCAGCGGCTGCGGGCGCTGCGCAGAAGCCTGTCCGCATGGGGCCATTGATCTCAGCCCGGAAGGGACAGCCAGAGTTTGCGAAGATCTTTGCGGCCGTTGTGGCGTGTGTTGTGCTGTCTGCCCCTCAGGGGCAGCAGAGCTTGCCAGGGGCCTACCCTCTCCCCGGGAGATTTTCACAGCCCTCAGTCCATGGCCAAGGAGCCGTCGATGATGCCCA
The DNA here is from genome assembly GCA_017613715.1 of Desulfovibrio sp. Classification (GTDB taxonomy): domain Bacteria; phylum Desulfobacterota; class Desulfovibrionia; order Desulfovibrionales; family Desulfovibrionaceae; genus Desulfovibrio. The sequence goes on from JAGADH010000029.1 coordinate 1,363, forward strand.
CCTCATGCCATGCCCCCATCGCCGTCTTTGCCTGCCGATGGTGTGCTTTGCTCGGAGCCGAACGCGCCGGCCGGGAACGCCTGGCCCTGCCGCCTGAAATCCGTCTTTTTCCCGTGTCCTGTGCTGGCAACGTTTCCCAGGACGCCATTCTGACCGCTTTTGCCAACGGCGCTCGCGGAGTTGCCGTCTTAGGCTGTCATATAGGCGGCTGTCGACACAATGAGGCCAATGTCAGCGCCCAGGCCCGACTGACGCTTCTGGCCGACACACTGGCCGCCGTTGGTATTGACCGCAGGCGCCTGGCTGTCGCCTGGGGCACAGCGCACGAGGCGAAAGCCTACGCCGAACTTTTGCAGACCTTTTCCAGAGAGCTTGAAACACTTCCCCCGCTGCCGGATCTCTTTGCGCACGCCACCGATGCATCTGCCCTTGCCCCCGGTTCCTTCCCCGAAGATCCCGACCAGGACGAAGCCTTACGTGCAGAAGCTCGTAAAGCACTGGCTGCAGGCAAAGTGCTGCTCGGCCTTGCCCGGCTTGGCAGCAATACGATCCCTGAGCTCTTCACGCGGGACTCTGATGTGACGCAACTTGTGGCAGGAGCCAAGTATCCTTTGGCCAAACTGGCGGGAACCCTGCTCTATGAACGGGCCAGAGGAGAGCTCGCGCCCCAGGGAGCGCATCAGAGTTTGCGCGCAGAGGCTTTTGCCCTGAAAGAACAGCCGCTCTGCATAGCCTGCCGGCCCTGTGACGCCCGCGCGCTTTTTTCTCTGGCAAGCCTGCACCGATTTGCGCCTGAGAATCTTGACCTCATTCCCCTTGTCTGCTCCCCGGCACAGCGCAGCGCCTGTGCCTGTGCCGACCCTGACTGGCCAGACATCAATGCCCGGGAGAAAGAGCAGGAAAAGGACATGGTAGCCTCAGAGCCTTTGCCTGCTTCCGAGAATCTTTCCGCAAACCTGGCCTTCTGGCAAAAACACTTCTCCCGCTGCATGCTCTGCCACAGCTGTCGCACAGCCTGTCCTGTCTGCATCTGTCCTGAGTGTGCGCTGGACAATGCGGCCCATTTTCCCAGTGCACGGGATACGTCTTCACCGCTCCTCTACCATCTTGCACGAGCCCTGCATGTGGCGGATGTCTGCGTGCAATGCGGTGCCTGTGAGCAGGCCTGCCCGAGACAGCTTCCGCTCCTGACCCTGCACAAAGCTGTCGCAAAAGGTCTTTCCCGCATGGGCTACAGCGCTGCCCGGGATCTGCCTTCCCCCCTGCGCCGTGCTCACAAAAACCCTGACGCCCCGCAGTGGTTGGACAGCCTCAAGGGAGGTCCTCATGCATCCCTATCATGATCTGCTCCTGCACTATGGAGGCTATGGCTGTGTAGAGTGCGGCAAGTGTGTGGCGCTCTGCCCCATGGCCGAAACCGCCCGCCCCTTTTCCCGCGACAAATCCCCCAGGGGACTTGTCCAGCAGGTTCTGGACGCTGTGGCTTTGGACGAGATGCCGGCACTTAGGGATTGTCTGCAATGCCGCTCGTGCAGCCAGACCTGTCCGGCCAGCGTGGATGTGGCAGGGCTGATTTCTGCTCTGCGCACCCAGGCGGGGTACGCAGCCGCCACCTGTATGGTCTGTGGTAGACCCCTGATGCCGGCCCCTGCCCTGAGCTATCTGCACAGGGCCGTGGGCGAGGCCTATGAGCAGAAGCTCGTCTATCCCTCGCTCTGCCCCGACTGTAAACGCAGAGCCTATGTGCGCAATAACAGCTAAAGCGCACCCAAGCACAGGCTCACACTTTGGACAATGCTTTTGCGTGAATTTTTTTGTGAGAATTGCCATGACTCCAAATACGTCTCAGCCTCTTGAACGGATGCGTGACCTTTTTCCCCAGGAAAATGCCGGGGGAAAAGCGGCCAGAAACGGCCCCAGACTGGTTTTTGATCCGACCAAATGCAGCGGCTGCGCTTTGTGCACGACGGCCTGCCAGGCTGGCGGCAAAGATGCGGACAGCCCCAGAACACCCCGCATCCGCATCTTCCATGACAGCGAAAACGGGAGCCATTTTGCACTCTTTTGCCAGCACTGTCTTGATCCCCAGTGTCTGCGGGCCTGTCCCAACGCTGCCATCTCACGGGCTGAAGACGGCATTGTCCGCATCAATCAGCAGCTCTGCGTCCATTGCGGCCTGTGCATTGCGGCCTGTCCTGAGGGCGCGCCCTTCAGAGCCTATGATGGAACTGTGGTCAAATGCGATCTCTGCGAAGGCGATCCCGCCTGCGTTGCGGCCTGTCCCAATGAGGCTCTGGTTTTCACCCGCGGCCAAAAGCGAGCCTGGATCAGTCCTTTGCGCTGGCTGTGTCAGAGCCTGAGTTTTTTTCTCCTTGTGATTGTGCTGATCGGCAGCGTCTGTTCTCTCAATCTCGCAACCCTTGACATCGCCTGTCCCTTCGGCGTGCTGCAGAATGTCTTTTCGGCCAAGGCCATTGTCGGATCAACCATCGTGGCCGCCCTGCTTTTGATGCTGGTCAGCGTTCTCTTTGGCCGAGCCTTCTGCGGCTGGATCTGTCCCTTTGGCTTTGTGCTTGATCTTGTGGACAGCATACTGCCGCATAAGCTTTTTCGCCTGCCCGCTTTTCTGCGCCGGCGCATCAATAAGCTTGGAGTGGGCGCGGGTGGATTGGCCGCCGCAGGCCTTGCCGGTACCCAGGCCTTTTGCTCAGTCTGTCCCATAGGTACTGTCTGCCGTTCCTATGGCCTCAACTCCGTAATGGCGGGGGCCGAGACAGCCCTGATTCCCGCCCTGGCAGCCCTGGATCTGAGTGAGCGGCGCAGCTGGTGTCGCTATCTCTGCCCTGTGGGGGCAACGCTCGGTCTGGCCGCAAAAATTGGTCTTGTGCGTATCGAGATCGGAGCAGAGCGCTGCAAGAAATTCTCTTGCATGCGCTGTGCCGATGCCTGTCCCATGGGAATCATTCCCAAAGAGATGCTTGTGCAGGGCATAAGTCCGAAGATCCCTATGTCGGAATGCATCACCTGTTTGCGCTGCGTCGCCGCCTGCCCGCATCGTGCAGCCTCCATCCGTTTTGTCTGGCAAAAAAAGCGCACACCGGACGGGACCCTGCCAAAACCAACAGAGCCGACAGAAAGAAACGGGAATGGCCCCAAGGAGCTTAGTTCATGAAAACCTTCTTTCTTGGCCGTATGGCCATTGTCGACCTCAGCCGGGGAAAAACCGAATATCAGACGCTGCCTGCAGAAGCCGCTGCAAAAAACGACCTTTCTCTGCTCTGCCGGGATTTCGATGACGCGCTCATCTTCGCCTCTGGACAACTCTCAGCAAGCCTTGCACCGGCAGCCTGTGTTGTGACTGCCTACGCCAAGGGCCAGACCTGCCTGCTCACAGCACACTTGGCAAGCGCCCTGAAGAGGACAGGTCTCGATGCGCTTGTCCTCCAGGGCACGGCAGAGACCTGCGCAGGACTTTTGCTGAACGGGGAAGAAACGGCCTTGCTTCCTCTTGATCCGAACGCGGACAGTGCCAGCCAGGGCAAAGCGCTGCGCGTCTCCACTCACAACAGTTTTCCGGACGACTCGGACCCCGTCTGCCTTGTGACAGGTATGGCCGCTTTTCAGGGCGCCAAAGCCCCGGCGCTTGTGCAGGATGTGGGAATAGCGCCAAGAAGTGCCATGGTGGCTGAATGGCTGGCTTGCCACAATCTCTGCGGAATAGCTCTTGCAGGCACAAAGCCCTATCCTTCCCCGTTGCCTTTTGATCATCCAATCCGCACAATAGCTGAGCCTTTGGCCTTAACCAGGGAAAGCCTGTCCGAGCTTCTGGCGTGTGCCCGTGCAGGTTCTGCCAAAACCAGCATCACGATTGGACGCGCCATCGCCTGTCATGCCTGCCCGGCCCCCTGTGGCTTTTTCCTTCCGGAAAAGTCAGGCTTTGTCGCCTGCACCTGTCCAGAGGCCCTGGCAGCCTTGCTGGCAAAAGGGGCCAGCCAGGCCCGCGTGGCGGAGATTCTGCGCTTATCCTGGCGCTTTGGCCTGGACCCTCTGGGACTGCTTGCTCTGGCCGATGCCCCAGCTCTTCCCGAGACACTGCCGCAGATCCTTTCCGTAGCTTGCGCAGAAGAGGAGCAAACTCAAGACGACCTTGAAGAACTGGGTTCTCTTCTCGGGGTCTGCCCCTTCTACCTGCGCCGATTCCCTGAAGTTGCCAAAGCACTTGCCAATTTTTGCGCCTGATGGGGGCGTTTATGCAGGAAGCCTTCCTGTGGGAAGAGGCAAAGACCGCGCAGGCCCGAGAAGCCGTCTATCGTTTCCGCTACACGCAGTATTTCTCAACACACCACTCTCTTCCCGGCACAGATCAGGCGAGGGGCCGGGTCTGGCTGCCACACGATGATCAGTCGCGGCATTTTCTTGTCCGCACCCAGGCAGGCTCGATTGTGGCCGTAGCCACGGCCACACCGGCCACGGAACCTTCACTTTTTCCCGAATGGCAAACGCTCCTTGAGCTTGAACGACTGCACGCTATTCTGCCTGAGACCATGATTGTCTCGCGGGCCATTGTGGCCAAGACTGAGCGCCATTCCACCCCCTTCGGGAAGATCTGCTTGCGTTTGGCCGCCCGTTTTCTCAACGAGGGCCGTCACTATGCCGTGCACTACTGCGCCCCCGGCAGGATTTTTCTCTATGAGAGACTCGGCTACCGACTCTATGGCAGGGGCAAAAATCTGCGCTCAGGGCTTTTCCGTCTTCCCATGCTTCTTGTGGCCGACGATATGCCCTATTTTCAAAAAGTTCGTTCCCCCTTCCGAACGCTACGGCGTGATCCTGAAAAAAACCGTCCCTGGATCGAAAAGGCTTTTGCTCTCTGCCCAGAGCTTGCCCGTCTCCCCTTCTGCCTCCATTCGCAAGCCGAGATCGCAACCATGCTCGCCTCCTGCCAGATTCCGGAGCACAACTCGCGAGGACTAGCTCAGAGCCTGCGCCGAGGCGCCCGTTTCTGCCTGCAGAAAGGTGACGTGCTGGCACCGGCCAAGGTCGATGAGGGAAACTTTTTTGTGCTTTCCGGCTCACTCAGCTGCGGTGAACAATGCTACCAGAGGGGAGATCTGCTAAGGACAGGTGCAGGAAGAGTTTGGGCTAAAAGCGAGACTGAGCTTGTGAGCGTTTGAACGCAGCCTTTGCCCTGGGACCAATGCCCAAGGTATTCGAACAATACGCTCATGCCTTGGAAAATTCTGGGAGGTGAGAGATGTGGCAGGCTCTTGTGGATCGGGAGATCGGTTTTCGTCTTTTTTCCCGTGAACTTCTGCAAATCATTGCCCAAAGCCGTGTGCTTCTCGTAGGTCTTGGCGGTAATGGCAGCGTGGCCGATCTGCTTGTGCGCGCAGGCTTCACCAATTTTGCGCTTATTGACCCGGATTTCGTCGAAGCAAGCAATCTCAATCGTCTTCCTTTTGGCCAGGAGGCTCTTGGCCTTCCCAAAACCGAGGCCTGGAAACGCCACCTGACCGCCATCAATCCCGCAATCACCCTTCAAACCTGGCCCAAGGCCGTGACCCGACACGATGCCAGGTGGCTCACAGAGCTGATACGCGGTTCAGGTGCGGAAAAACCCATAGACCTTGTTTTTCTCGGGACAACTGATGTGGAGGCCAATCTCGTGGTGGGGCGCATCTGTGCCGAGACACAGACACGTATGATCATCGGCCCCGCCTCTTCAGGCTGCTGGATAGTCGGCACCTTTCTGCACGGCGCTGGCGATGTGACCATGGAAAGCCTGGGCGGCTTTGGAACCGAGGCCCTGGCACTTGAGGACATTGACTATCATGCCCTGCGCCCGAAGTATCTCGAGGTCATGAATTATCCCGGCAGATCCGCCAGACTTCAAAAAGGGGTCTGGGAGGCCATGTGCACAGGCAAACTCTCCGCACGCTCCTGCGGCATCTTTGTGCGTATGACCAATGCGGCCATGGCCTTTGAGGCTGTAAAAAACATTGCCGACCTCAACGCTTTTCCCCTGGAGGGAACCCGGCTCACCACCTTGCCCAGGGTACAGATTTTTGATCCCTATACCGGCGCATCCTATTATTACGATTGCCAAAAAAAGCTGATCGGCATCCCCGACTGGCTGACAGGAGAGGTACGCTGGCAGCAGTGGCAGAAAGCCAGGTGACGACGCAAACCAAGGGGGGCTCAAGGCCCCCCTTTTTCCGGTCCTCTATTCTTGACCATCGTACGTCCAGAGTATTTCTCCGCTGCGGGACACATCGTAGCCGCCCATGGCCGTCACTTTCTCCCTGAAGACCTGAGAGCGGATAACAGTCAGCAAGGTTTGAATGCGCTCATCCTCGGCAAAGGCCTTGGGAATCACGAGATCGTATTCCTCAGTTCCGAGCGGCACGAAATCAAGATGCAGGGCAAAAGCAGCAGCACGCACCCCAAGTCCTGTGTCTGCCCTGCCCGAAAGCACGGCGGCGGCCACATTCATGTGGGTGTACTCCTCATCGCGATAACCACGGATCTTTTCAGGCCTGATACCCTTGCGCTTCAGTTCGTATTCAAGAAGCACTCGCGTGCCGCTGCCGCGCTGACGGTTGATGAAGGACACATCGTCGCGGACAAGATCAGAGACATCCTTGATGCCTTTGGGATTGCCCGGCATGACAACAAAGCCCTGTTCTCTCTGCGCAAGATGGACGAGCATGACGGGAACGCCCTTAAGGTGCTCACGGATGGCCGAGCGATTATAAATACCGCTTTCCTCGTCGAGCAAATGCGAACCCGCGAGATGACATTGCCCGCGCTTCAGAGCAAGGAGCCCTCCCAGAGAGCCCACATGGGCGGACGTCAGGCTGAAACGCGGCTCAACCTGACGCAGGAGACTGTCGATGAGCTCCAGAGTATTGTCATGGCTGCCGATGATGAGCAGGGATCCCGCAATCTGGCTTCTGCTGCGCAGAAGTTCGGCGCGCACCGGAACCCCCGCATCCACGCCCTCACAGTCACGGGCCACCGGAATGATGGCATCGGCACGGGAAAGACTGGTGACGGTTCCTGCACCTCTGGGCAGCGGCACGGCAAAGCAGGTTTCGCCAACTATCCCCAGCCGCACGCGAATGCGTTCTTCCATGCCGGGCCTCGAGGGCAGGGGGGTACAGGCCACAACGTCCACGCTCTCACGCGTTTTAGGCCTGCGCTTCTGCCAGAAGGCCAGAAGCGGCAATAAAAATTCCTCAACCGCAATGATGGCCGAAACCGGATAGCCCGGTGCCCCCATGACGGGCAGTGTGCGCCCATCAACCTTCACCAGGCCCAGCATGGCGGGCTTGCCCGGCATGACGGCCACTCCGTGCACAAGCACTTCCCCAAGACGACGGATGGCTTCTGCCGTAAAGTCGCGACTGCCGGCTGAAGAACCGGCAATCAAAACCACCACGTCAGCGCCGTCCGAAGCCGCTGCGCAGATGGCCTGCGACAAGGCATCGGGGTCGTCGGGAGTAATGGGGCGCTCGTCCACTTCTCCACCGGCGTCACGGATGAGGGTGGAAAGAACGAGGGAATTGAATTCCGGCAGAACCCTGCCACTCTCCAAATCCTCGTCCTTGGCCTTGGAAAGCGCCACAATTTCGTTACCTGTGGGGATCACGGCAACTTTGGCTCTGCGAAAGACCTGAGGCTTGAGCACACCTGCGGCTGCGAGCGCTCCCAGCTCATAGGCTCCGATTTCAACGCCTGGGGCCAGGAGAATTTCTGTGGCCACAATATCTTCCCCGAGCTTTCGTACATGCTGCCAGGGGAAAGCCGCTTTTTCCGTGGTCACCTTTTTTCCGCTCTCATCCACCTGCACATCTTCCACCATAATGATGGCATCACAACCCTTGGGGAGGGGCTGACCGGTATTGATCCAAAAGGCGTCCTTGTCGATTTCCAGGGTCAGCGGCTGCCTGGGGGATGCGGAAAACGTGCTTTCGGCCCGCACGGCGATGCCGTCCATGGCCGCACCGTGAAAAGCGGGTGATGAGCGCAAGGCCACTGCCGGCTGCGACAAAACTCTGTGCGCCGCCTTTTCAAGGGGCACGACTTCAGATCCCGGTCCCTGGACAAACTCGCTCAGACGTGAAAACCACAATTGCCTCGCGTCCTCAGGACGCTGCAGTGTGAGATAGACGTTACGTTCCATACGACCTCCCGAAGCACATAGTCCGCCAGCTTCGATCATAGAGTCAATTCAAAAGAAATGCCGTCACTTCGCTTCCCGCGTAGAGGCCTTCGCTGTTTTCCGGACAAATCACCAGGGCGTCCGCCTGCACAAGACCCGAAATCAGTCCTGATGGTCCCGTAATGGGTTCGGCAAGCCAGCTCTGTCCCTGACGCAAAAGGCGCACGCGTATATAGTCGCGCCGTCCCTGAGCAGAGGCTATGGGACGTGTCAGGCGTGCCTGCACCTGCGCTTCGATAGTCTCTCCGGCAGCCTGCAGGCGTCTCAAGAGAGCCGCAACAAAGACTCTTGCACAGATCAAAGCACCGCTCACATGTCCTGGCAGACCCATGAGACATGTCGTGTTCGAACGGGCCAGAATAAAGGGCTTGCCGGGACTGAGAGAGACCCCGTGCACCAGAAGTTCGCTTTGAGGCATAGATTGGAAGATTTCAACCGTGAAGTCCCGCATTCCGGCAGATGACCCTCCGGAGAGCAAAACGACGTCCGCCTGCTCAAGTCCCTGACGGACATGTTCGGCAAGACGCTCTTTGTCGTCCGGCACAAGACAGCTCTGCACGACGCAGGCACCCTCGTTTTGGCAGAGCGCCCTAAGGGTGTGGCTATTGATATCGCGAACTTGTCCTGGTGCAGGACGCGTCTCCATGGCAACGACTTCATCGCCTGTGGAAAGAATGACAACACGAGGTTTGCGGCAACAAGCAACCTGTCCCTCACCAAGCGCTGCCAAAAGGCCAATTTCCTGTGGCCGCAGGCGACAACCCCGGGCAAGAACAAGCTTTCCTTGGGCCGCATCGTCATCGTGCATCAGCACATGATCTCCAGGAGCCTGGGATCTGATGATTTCGACCATTGTGTCGCTGACTGGTCGCGAGTACTCCACCATGACGACGGCATCTGCGCCTTCGGGCAGCATACCGCCGGTCAAAATACGCGCCGTCTGCCCCTCGTGCAGGACAGCTCGCGGCGCTTGACCCATGGGACAGTCCCCGACACATTCCAGCAAAGCGGGAGAAGATTCCTGTGCTCCAAAGACATCACGGGCGCGTACGGCATAACCATCCACAGTCGAACGGTCAAAGCCTGGCACATCGCAAGCGGCATGGATGTCAGAAGCGAGATAACGCCCCAGAGCTTCAGACAGGGGGACAGATTCTGACGGCAGAACGGGAAATTCCCGGATCATGCCAAGTACTTCGTCAACCGAACGCAAGGTGAGAAAGGATTTCATCAAAGTTTCAGCGTGGATACCCCGCCATGCAGGACGAGGAGGAAACGCTGCCTCCATTTTTTCTTTTTCCGGTGAATGAGCCATCCACCGGATAGCCCGCAAGGGGCAATGTTACGGATGGCTTTTGCCATCTCTCTTTTCGCCAACGGTGATATCCGGCGCTATGACATACCCCGTTTGCCCGACTTCGTCGGGACAGACGTCCGCACCTCTCGCTTGTCCAAGCAGCCTGTGTCTTGACCCTGACATCAACGTAGTTCGTCGTTCAACGAACTGAGGCTGCTCACCGCAAGGCACGAGGTGATTGGCAGCAGAAGCTCTCAAGCACGGTCAAAACTGGTCAAACGGCAATTGGCACGCCGTGACCTTCAACGGAAAAGGTGCACGCGCACGGCCGTCCCCTGTCGAAGCGCAGCATATCTCTCGCCAGACAGTGTGATCCAACCGGCAGCGTCGCGCAACAACGAAATTTTGCCAGTACCGGCGACTATGGGAAAAGCGCGACGAACTCGCCCCTCTCCCCTGAGGATCACCGGATAGTAGGCCGTCTCTCCGGGGTATGCGTCAAGGCCAACACCCATACGGGCCAGAACTGTGCCGCTTGCCGTTTCGCAAGGCCCAGCGGCTGCCCCTTGCATGCGCTGCAACATAGGCACAAGAAAAAGCTGAGCAGTAAAGGCCAGACTGAAGACATGCCCCGGAAAACCCCAGAGCCAGGTTCTTTCCGTCCGTGCCAGGGAAAGAGGCCGTCCACTGCTCACGAGCTGATCTTCTCCGTAAAGTCGGCAAGCGGGAAGCGAGGCAATGGCCCTGGCGCTTACGTCACGCGGCCCTGCCGAAGAGCCACCGAATATCACAAGGATATCGTAGGCTGCCGTTTCCACAAGCGTTTGCAGACGGTCTTGTAGTCGAGACAAATCATCAGGTACAATGCCAAGTTGCTCAACGCTAGCGCCAAGCCGTTTGCCAAGACTTTCCAAATAAACGGCATTGGAGGGAAGCATTTTGTTGAACGTACCGGAAGCGCAGAATTCATCCCCTGTGCCGAGTATACCCATGACCGGCCTACGCCTTACAGGAAGACTGGCATAGAATTGAGCCAGAAGGGCTAAATCGTAAGGTCCAAGCACGCTATCTCTTTGGACAAGCATTTCTCCTGCGGCAATATCGGAACCCTCAGCCTGAATGTTTTGCCCAGAGCTTCCAGGTGCAACAATGCGGCATGTCTGATCCTGCAAACAGACATCTTCCTGCATGACCACACAGTCCGCGCCCTCGGGCAGAACACTTCCCGTAACAACGCGCCAGGCTTCACAAGCCTGGAGGCGACCATGGGGCAGGTCACCCACACGGCTTTCGCCAGCCCTCTGCAAAAGGACTGGTGAATGCGAATTGGCCTTTGCTATATCCTGAGCACGTACAGCATAGCCATCACGTGTGGAACGGGCGAAGGGAGGCCAGGGGGCCGGCGCATAGACGTCGCTGGCAAGTACCCGCCCCAAGGCCTCCGAACAGTCTACAAACTCTTCAGGCAGCGCGCCAATTTCGCCAAGGGCCGAGGTGAGCTGTTCACTTTCACGCAAACAAAAAAATTGGTGTTTCCGTCCCCTTGCCGGGCCGGAAGGAGAGTGTGGCATAGAACGTTCCTCTATCTTCCCGAAAGACTGCTCAAGCTTAGGTAGGTAAGGCATGAATGTTCGTGTCAGCGCACTGCGTTCATCTTCGTTATTCCATGCAGTTCTGCTCTAGGTGCTGTATCAAGCTGCTGTCCTTCCCCTTGAGCCAATCTTTCTTTTGATAGTTGATACTTTATTTCAGACAATATTATTAGAGCAATAAACCCAATTACAAATCTTCAGCTCATAGTATCTTGAAAATGTGATCTACAAGTATCAATATTTATATTCATTTTTCCAGATTCAAAACATTTTTCTATGGAATCCCTGCTAACATATTTTATATATACATATTCAGCCGATGTTTCAAATGTTAATATGTTTGCAAAAAAGCCAAATTCGTTAATCTTATTGTTAATTTCTTCTGTCAATCTAAAAAGAGAAGGTCCGTTGTCTGTATCTCTGAAAAACTGAAGAACACTACTGAGCCTTCTCGCCCATAGACAACCTTCCATTCTTCCCCTCCAACCATCACGGTATCCGTGTCGCTCAGCTCCCTTGAAGATAGCTGCCTGTTTCATCTCCTTCAATCACGATGCCAATGGCAATCGTAACACGAAATGACTGTAATAGGCCACTTTTCCGACGTAACGCCAAACGAGATTTCAAAAAGGCTGGATGGAGATTGCCAATCACTGAAACAACCTTGTCTACAGCCCTCTTCGGAGGGCTTTTTTATTGCCTGATGTGCTGACCAAGTGGGATTCTGATGAAACAGGTAAGCGCTTTTTCCAAACGCTGGAAAAGCCTCCTGGATGGGAGACAATGAAGACTCAGCAGAATTGAAAAGGCAGAATGCTGACTTCTACAGCGTTTTGACGGTGGTCTCCCCAAATCTGTCACCAACAGCAAATGTATTGGAGGCTCTTATGAAGTGGGGCTACGTTCGCGTTTCCACCAAAGGTCAGCACCTTCGCCGTCAGCTGGACGCCATGCACGAGGAAGGCATTGATGACGCCCACGTCATCATCGACAAGGCATCAGGCAAGAACTTTAACCGTGCCGGCTACAAAAAGCTTCTCAGACTGCTCAAACCAAAGGACATTCTCTGCATTCAAAGCCTGGACCGATTGGGGAGGAGCTACGAAGAGATTCCCGTCGAATGGAACAAGCTCGTTCGGGAAAAGAAAGTTTCCATCAGAATTCTGGACATGAACCTGCTCAATTCGCGGGAGGGAATGACCAGAGAAGAGTATTTCATGGCCAATATGATGCTCATGTTTACGTCGTTCTGCGCTGATCAGGAGCGCAGGAAAATACGCGAACGACAGAAACAAGGCATCATCTCTGCCAAAAAGCGGGGGATCAAATTTGGCAGACATCCTCTTCCAGAGCCAGATAATTTTGAGGAGATCGTCGCTCGCTACAAATCCAAAAAGCTTACAGGCGCTAAGGCCGCAAAGCAGTGCGGCATGAACGTCAACACATTCTACAAGAAAGCTCGTAAGCGGAAATAGTTCGGTTAAATGAAATACTTTGCAGCGCCTTTGATCAGAGGAAAAATACTCAGATTTTAGGCGCTTGCTTTTTTGGGGAGGCGCCCAAACTTGTTGAAGGCCGTACCTTATGCTAAATCTTCAGCATGAAAAAACCCTGGCTTCTGCCGCGCTGTGATGTTGTCTTCAAGAATTTTTTCGGGAAGCACCCGAACGTTCTGAGACAGTTCCTTCAGCATGTCCTCCCCCATTTAGGATAGTTGTCACTAGGAGAAGAAAGTGTTGTGATAGAGGGCGGTAAGGGAATATCCGAGGGCTAGAAGCAAAGTGAGGGAGGCGCCCCCTGCAAGGGGGTGGCCAGGCGAAATGCCTTCGCTCCTTCCCCTTTTTTGCCCAAAATTTGGTATTCATCGGAGTTAGCCATGAAATACGGTCCTGCCGTTCGTGAGGCAACCTTACGACGAATTCTACCTCCCCGGTCAGAGCCATTGTCTCAGGTCTCCCGAGACACAGGCATATCTGTACAAAACCTGATCTACTGGAAATCTCAGGCCCTTGCTTCAGGCCTCACGTTCACTGAAGAGACTGAGACGGAAAAATTGTCATCGAAAGAAAA
>JAGADH010000189.1 GCA_017613715.1 Desulfovibrio sp.
ATCACCATTGCCCGCCACGGGCCCAAGATGCTTGAAATCTTTCATCCTGCTTTGACCGCAGAAGCGCTTGTGGCTGACTATGAAGCCATTTCAAGGACCTTGTTTGCCCAGGGTATTGTCTGCGCAGCCGGTCTCTGCAGTTATCCTTTTCTTTCCCTGCATAAGGGTGATGTGCCGGCCTGCGCTGTCAAAGCTCTGGAATATGCCAGACTTCTGCCTGAACCAAGGGTCGGTATCTGCAATTCCCTGGCCTTCACCATCAGCGCTGACAGGCGCTACAGTTTCGGAGATCTTTTCGGTGCGCTAGAAGAGTACAAGATGGCGCTCCTGGCCGATGCAGGCAATGATATGGCCTGGAATTCCATGGGAGTCTGCATGGCGGCCCTGGGACGCAAGGAAGAGGCTCGGCATCATTTCCTTGAAGCCCTCGCGCGCAGTCAGGATGCTGAACAGCGCGCCCAGATTCTCTATAATCTTGGCACCATCAGTCAGAGCCTTGGAGAAGACGATCAGGCTATGACCTATTTTGAGCAATGTGTGGAGCAAAAGCCGCGTCATCTTTACGCCATTATTCGTCTTGGTGAGCTCTATGAGCATGCAGGCCGCAGCCAGGAGGCCAAACAGCGCTATGAGCAGGCCGCCGCGTTTGAAGATGCGGGAAAAGCCGGCTCAAGTCTCGCCCTGCGGCATCTGGCTGGGCTGGCAAGTCGTGAGGATCATGGCGACAGGGCACGCTCCATTCTGCAGGAAGCCCTGCAGCAAAACCCGGGTGATGCCGCAGCCATGCTCATGCTGGCACGCATCTATCTCGATTGCGGCGAGGATCCGTCTCTGGCTGAAGCCCTTGCCCGCAGAAGCTGTGCTTTGCATGACAGGCCTGAGGCCTGGCAGACCCTGGCGAGGGCTCTGCGCCTGCTTGGCCAGGAAGAGCGGGCCTGTCAGGCCGATGCGCGGGCGCTTTTGGCCCAGGAGCGGCTGCAAAATGTGGCGCTTTAGCTTTCCTGGCGGATGCTGCCGTTTTCAACGAGATAGAGGGAGGATGCTGGGTCCTGTTCACGCAAAAGCGCGACACTTTCAGGATGGCAGGTGAAGTAGAAAATCTGATGGGCACGGCCGTAGCCGCCGCTGGCCAGTCGTGCCAGCTCGCTGGCTGTGCGCAGGGCACGCTTCTGATCAAAATTGACGAGAATCTCGTCCATGAGCAGCGGCAGGGGTTCGGCAAATTCGGCATGGCTCACGATATACGCCAGCCGCAGGGCCAGAAAAACCTGCTCCTGTGTACCGCGGCTCAGGGCTGCGGGCGGCACACATTGGCCTTGGGCGCTCTGCATGCGCAGGGTTCTTTGCTGGTCAAGGGTGATACTCACACCCTGCCAGCGATTGTCCGTAATGCGCTGAATGATGTCCGAGGCCGTTTTGAGCACGGCGGGTTGCCGCTCGCGTTCAAAATTCTGGCGCGATGTGGTGAGCAGTGCCTGGGCCAGAGCCAGCCGCATCCACTGCAAAGCCTGCTCGTGGATTTCACCTTTGAGAGTTTCCCGCAGCTGGAGGTTGCGTGCGAGCATGGTCTCGCCTGCCAGCTGCTCAAGCCGCACTTCACTCTCGGCCAGCTCTTTCATGATCCGTGTTTTTTCCTGCTCGGCATTGTGCAGATTGAAGACAATGGCATCGTGGCGGCGTTCCTGTGCAGCGCGCTCTTCTTCTTCAAAACCCCTAAGAAAGTCCTGGAGAGATTGGCTGCCGGCCATGATGGCAAGATTGCTTTCAAGTTCCTTGCGTCTGCGGCTTGTCTGCTCATAGAGCGCGTGCTGCTTCTCCCGGCTGCGGAAGGCCTCGCAACTTGTGCATGCTGCCTTGGCAAGAAGGCTTGCGATCTGCTCCTGGGCTTTGTCGCGTTCAGCCCGGCACATGGCAAGTTCTTTTTCTTCTTCGTCAAGCCGCTGGCAGAGAAGCTGCAGCTCCTGTTGTTTGCGATCCATGTCCTGGGCAAGGCCAAGAACATTGTCCAAAAGGCTTAGCCAGTCAATCTGGCCCTCAGAGGCTATGGGGGCAGGCTGGCCGGCACGCGTCAGGCTTTCAGCCAGAGTCTGCTCAAAGCCCTGCACATCGCTTTGTGTCTGCTCAAGCACTTCCCTGGCATTGTCAACGGTGCTTTCCAGAGCCAGGCAGTCCTGCATGCACTGTAAAGCTTCATTGGCTGTCTGGGGATTGAGTTTGGCATCAAGGCCAAGATTTTTCAGGCAGTTCTGCCAACGCTCGGACTGACTTGCATGGGCTTTGGCCATTTTTTCAAGGCTGAGGGCGGCATCGGCCCTGCGCCGTGCCAGACGCTGGCAGAGTTCCTGACAGCCTTCTTCCTTGGCTTTGGCCTGAGCCCGCTGTTCAGCCAGTCGGTCCGCTTCACGGCACTGCTGCAGAACCTCCTGAGCTCTTGCCAGAATGGCTGAGGCCTCCTCCTGCTCTGGCCCTTGGGCCAGTGCGGCAAAACTGCGCACATGGGCCAGCAGTTCTGCCTGTTCTGCTTCCAGGGCTTTTTTGGCCAGCTCGGCCTGACGGACGCTCAGATAGCTCATGCGGGTCATTTCCACACGTGTCAGAAAAGAGCCTGCCTGGGCCGCATCGGGAATTCTTGTGATCCCCAGTCCCTCAAGGCATTCGTGCCAGGCAAGACGAGCTTGCTGCACAGCCTCGTTTCGTCTTGAACTTTCTTGCTGGGCCTGGCTGAGCTTGGCTGCCAGGTTATCGCGTTCGTTTTTGAGCTGCGCCATGCCCTTTTGGTAGTGCTCACTGCGGATGCAGTATTCGCGATCCCTATTGATGCGGACTTCCACGGCATCCAGGGTGACCGGGTCAAGATCGGGAATTTTGGCAAGGTTCGCCAGTTTCTGCAGTTCCTCGTCCTGCTGGGCGATTTTTTTGCCCAGCGCGGCAAGACGCTCTTCCTTGCGCTGGCGTTCTGCCTTGCGTTTTTTGAATTCTTCACTGTCACGGGGCGATCCGCCCCAGATCCCCAGCACACCGGCAAAAAGCACAAGATAACCGCTCCAGAGATTGATGGGCACGGCAAGTTGTTCTGTCAGAGGCAGACTTGTGATGTGCAGGAGAATGTGGGCCAGCAGCATGCCTGAACCTGTCAGGGCAAGGGTGCTGCCAAGCGCGATCAGACCGATTTTCTTCTCAGCTCTGGGTTCGGCTTCACTGGCCAGCTCCGTACGCATGGCCTCGAGACTTTCCGTGTCATTGCTCTGGGCAGGCAAAAGCGTTCGCAGTCGCCGCACAGCCATGGCCTGGGCATCGAGGCTATTGCGGTCAGGCGCCTCTTCTTGATGGGCCTCCTTCAGAGCCTGCATGCGTTCCTGAATGTCACCAAGTCTGTCCTTAAGGCTAATGACGTTGTTTTCCGCTTCCTGCACCTCGGAGAGCGTCTTCTCCACCCTTGCCGCAAGTTCCCGCACCGTATGCTGAGCATCCAAAAGGGTATCCAGCACCTGGCCGTGATTGGTCTCAGGCATCTCCGGCAGCGACAACTGGCTTGCGGCCCGCTGAAAAGCGGTTTTGCAAAGCTGCAGATTCTGCTCTTTTTCAGGCAGCTGACGGGCGGCCTCTTCAAGGCGCGCCAGCGTATGCCGCAGGTCATCGCGTTCGCTGTCATTCAAAGGCGCTCCGTCAACGGGCAGCTTGGCAAGCTCAGCCTGGGCCGAATGCAGAGCCTCGTGTGCGGCCTCCTCCTCGTGGTTGATGTCTTCCATGGCCGCAATAGCGGCTTCATGGGCGCTCTGGGCGGCTCGAAGATCAATGGCAGAGGCTTCCAAGGCATTGTGGGCAAAGAGCGAAAGATCAGTCTGATGAATGCGTTCACAGTTCCAATCAGGGCCTAGTCTGTCGAGTGTCTGACGCAGCTCTTTTTCCAGGCGACGCAGATTGGCTTTTTGCGGGGCAAGGCGTGAGAGGCTTTCGCGGTAACTGGTCTTGCTTTCCGTAAGCCGCAGCAGCAGGGGAAGCTCCATGAGCAGAAGCCCGTCCACCTGCAAGGCTTGTCGCTGCTCAAGCAGTGCGCGGTATTTTTCTTCTTGACGCGCCAGCGTATAGCTTGCGTTGCGCTCTTCGCGCTCAAGCTCTTCAAGGCGCATGAGCCCGTTTTCGGGAAAATCGCCGACATTGGCGGGCAGTTCCGAAAGCCGCAGGCCAAGAGCCCGCCATTCGTCCCATTGCTGCCAGGCGTCAAGGCGGCGCTCAAGCAGGCGTTTTTCTTCTTCAAGCTCGTGTTCACGCCGTGCGCTTTCCTGCAGATTCGTGCGCAGACTGGCGGCTTTGGCTGCCAGTTCATCATAGCCTGCGTGTTCTTCGGAGAGCTGTGTGATGCTTGCGGAGAGTCTGCTATATTCGTCAAGGGCGAGATGCAGAGCAGAACCCGCAGCTCTGGGACTAAAGATTTTGGCCATATCCTCGGAGAGGCCTTTGAGCACTCCGGCCGGTTCCCTAAGGCCGGCACCAAAGGTCGCGCTGGTCAGAGCATCCTGCAGGTCTTCCAGAGCCAGTGTTTTTTCCAGCTCAGCCAGGCTGAAGCCAAAGACTTTGGCGTACATTTCGCGGGAAACACCGGCCAGAAGCTCATGCAGATAGTGTGTTGGCAGCTCTTTGCCATCACGCAGAAGCATGAGCTTTTCGCGCTCTTTTTCCCATTGACGTGTCAGATGCAGTTCTTCACCGTTGGCAAGGGTCAAGGAGAGGCTTCCGAAGGTTTCGGGACCTGGCATAAGCGAGGTCGTTTGCCCGTGGGGAAAGCCCGTGAGCATGGAACGGAGAAATTCAAGGCAAGTGGATTTGCCGGCTCCATTATCGCCAAAGAAAATCACCAGGCCCGAGGCAAGGCCTGTAAGCTGCACATGCTTGTAGATGCCGAAGTCCCTGATGGTCAGTGCATTAATGAACACGGCCGTCCTCCATGCGGGCAAGGCAGATTTTTTGGGCGTCGTTGAGCAGGGTCAGGCGCAGCTTGTCATCAAGGGGTGGTAAAAGCTTTGTGAGGGGACTGGCATGCAAGAGGGGCTGCAGCGCTTCAGCAAAAAAGGCCTCCTGCAGACTGCTGTTCTCGGCAAGATGTTGAGCCTCGCGCAGGCAGGCTCCCAGAAGGTCGTCGCGTTCACGATAGGCTTCGAGACTGTGAGGTCCATTGGTTTCAAGGCTGAGATGGTGAATCCAGAGTTCCGGGCTTTCGTTTTGCAGATAGGCGAGTTCGTGCAGAAGTTCATCGCTGTGACTGGCAAGCTCACGGTCAAGTTCCGTTGTGCCTGAGAGGACAAGATGGACAAAGAGACATCTGGCTTGCGGGCTGAGCTCTGTACGGGCTTTTTCCAGGGCACTGACAACGTGGTTGACGAGCAGAGGCATTTCGCCAAGGCCCTGGATGTCCACGCGAACTGTCTGCCAGACAATGGGGGCCAGAGCATGAAAGGTCGTCTGACAGCGCCATTGTCCTTCGTGATTTTCGGCATTGATCACATAGCAGCCGTGATTTCCGCTTTCATTGATGGCCAGACCCTGAGGACTGCCGGCATAGGTGATACAGGGTGTGTCGGCAAGGACAGCGGCTTTGTGGACATGGCCAAGAGCCCAGGCATCAAGCCCTGTACGTTGCAAATCCTCAAGCGAGCAGGGGGCACAACATTCGCTTTTGTCCGAACCATGCACTGTGGCGTGCAGGAGGCCAAGCTGGAAGCAATCCTTGTGGGCAAGATCGCGGCTGAAAAGCTGGCTTACATTGCGCTTCTCGCAACGGTTTGTCAGGCTTAGGCCATGGATGACAGCGCTGACTTCGTTGTCACGCAACCAAAGAGCCTGTTCAACGCTGTCGTTGAAAACGGTAACGTTCTCTGGCAGGGGGATTGTATGGCGTGAAGTTTTGAGGGGATCGTGATTGCCACAGATGATGTAGACGGCAATCTTGGCTTTGGCGAGTTTCTGGCAGAAGGCGTGCAGAGCAAGTCGAGCTCTGATGCTTTGCTCTTCACTGTTGGTCAGGTCGCCTGTCAGAACGAGAAAATCCGCATGCTGTTCAAGACAGAGACTTTCAAGTCTTGAGAGGGCCGTAAAGGTTGCGTCATGCAGTTTCTGGGTCAGACGTTGACCATTGGGCAGACGTTGGGAGATACCGAGAAATGGGGCATCAAGATGGAGGTCAGAGGCATGAATATAGCGAATGGCTTTCATCATGTATGGGGCACAGCTCCGTGTGCCGTCTCCTTGCTATTTTTCGCTTTCAGTACGCATACGTAGACATTCATCGGCCAGGCGCAGCAGATTGGGATCATTGGGGGCATGTTTCAGTCCATCGCGCAGGTAGCCAAGGCCACGGGCATATTCCTTAATTTCAATATAGGCGCGTGCGATCATTAAAAAAAGAGCGTGTTCGTCACGATAATTCTTGATCGCTTCGGCAAAGCAGGCTTCTGCTTCAGCAATTTGCCGGCGGCTCAGAAAATGTTTGCCGTCACGGAGCGCATGATCGATTTTCAGCTTGCGCTCCAGCGCCTCTTCGTAGCTTTCGGTATTTTTTTTGCCTGTGAGTGTTTGATAGATTTGGATCAAAAGGGTAAGTAGTTCTCGTTCTGCCCCGGGTTTGTAAATCAGGGGATTGGCTGAGAGCTCTTTGAACTGGGGATCACTTCCCACGAGGTTGATGGCCTCACGGAAATCGCTCCTAAGATCCGTTGGCGGTCGTTGACCGGCCAGTTCCTTGAGGGAGGCGATGAGCAAATAGAGGGCGTGGGAAAAATCACGGCGTTGACAACTTGTTTTGACTCGTCCAAGACTTTCTCGAATTTTGCGGATGTTCACAGAAACCTCACAAAAAGGCAGTCATTTTCAGAAAAGTACGCTCTGGACAAAAAGTATGGCCCTTTTTGTAGGCCTTGGCAACCTCGTTTTCGTCATAGTTCTCGCTGATCTCGACCTCGAACGTGCATCTCTCTGCGCCTGACCTGGCTTGGCAGCAGTGAACACGTTCAGGCTTGAGATCGCCTTCTTCGGATACTTGGACGCTCAAGCTTTCTTAGGCAGCCGATCAGAAAATGTGTTTGGCTGCAAAGGCTCTGTCTTTCAATTTTTGAGCTTTTCAGCAAATGCTTTCACAAAATAACGTACGCTGTCTTCTCTCGCCATCTCTTCTGAGAGAGATAGCACGATGACTGTACAGACCCCAACTTTTGCCCATTGTCTTCTTTTTTGTCACTCACGAGAATAGCTGCGCAACTTTTTGCTGCAAGAGCGTTTCGCTCATGAAAATCCGGTGAAGGGTTCAGCGGCAGAGAAACATACGTTTTTGAGCGGACGAGGCAAGATCCTATGGCCCGAATTCTCTATGGTGTTCACGGCACAGGGCATGGCCACGCCATGCGTGGTCTGACGCTCGCCCGCAAACTTACGCAGCACGAATTTCTTTTTGTGGCCAATGACGATGCTCTCAAAGTGCTGGAACCGGAATTTCCCGTCTACCGTCTGCCCAATCTCGGCACAGTCTTTACCAACTACAAGGTCGATTTTTTAGCCACCATCGGGCGTGCCATACCGCTTCTCGTGCAGAGCGAGCGCTACCTTGAGCAATTGGCAGCCTTGATCCGCGATTTTTCGCCTGATGTCTGCATGACAGATCTTGAGTACTTTGTACCGCGCGCAGCTGCCCGGGCTGGCTTACCCTGCCTGACCCTTGATCATCAGCATATCATTACCTGCTGTCGGCACAAGCTGCCCTGTAATCTGCTCTGGGACACCCTGGTTCAGGGGCTGACCCCGCGTTTTCTTTTCAGACCCACCGAGGCCAATCTTCTGATTTCCTTTTATGCGCCGCCGCTTTTGCCTCGCTATCATGCCCGCATTGCGCCGCCGCTCCTGCGTGATACGGTCCTTGCTCTGACTCCCAAGGATGACGGCCATGTGCTTGTCTATCAGAGCAATTCCACGCATGCGGCCCTGATTGACTTTCTGCGCACAGCCACGCGCAGAACCTGCTATGTCTTTGGCTACGGCAAGACCAGCGGCCATCTGGACAATGTTTATTTTATGCCCAAGAGTGAGGAGGGCTTCCTCAGGCTTCTCGCTTCCTGCGCCTATGTGGTGCAGGGCGGAAGTCATACCTTGATGAGTGAAGCTCTTTATCTCGGCAAACCCATTCTTTCGCTGCCCCTGGGCGCTATGGTTGAGCAGCGCTATAATGCCCTTTATCTTGAAAGACTCGGTTATGGGATTTCTGCCGATATGCGCTCCCTGACAAGTGATTTGCTTGCCAGATTTGAAGAGAATCTGCCCAGGTACCAGGCAGCCATCAAGCAGGGAAATTTTTTAGGCAATGCTTTGATCTATGATCTTGTGGACCGCTTTGCCCGCACAGGCAAGCTTGAGCTTGGTGAGACCCAAGCCATTTGAGAGCCCAAAGCAGAAGATTGCTTTGGTCCTGCCTGGCTGAGAGCCAGAGCTTAGGCTGAAAAAATCGGCGCTCCTCCCACCTCTCGAGAGAAGTGGCCTTTGGCGCCAACAAGGAGAAGGAATGAAAAAATTACTTGATTGGTATGTGCAAACCAGCCTGATTCTCCGTATCGTGGTTGGTATGGTCATTGGCGCCCTGCTTGGTCTTTCTTTTACCGAAGCACGGGGCATTGCTCTTTTGGGCTCGCTCTTTGTGGGGGCCCTCAAGGGTGTTGCCCCTGTGCTTGTCTTCATTCTTGTGCTCAATGCTCTGGCCAATGCCAGGCTTGGCATGGGTGGCCGCTTTAAAACCGTCACCTTCCTCTATCTTGCCGGTACTTTTTTTGCCGCCTGTACGGCCGTTATTGGTAGCTTTCTCTTCCCTTTGACCATCAAGCTCGATTTGGCCGGAGCTGATTCCACCGCTCCTGATGGCCTGGGCGCGATTTTGGGCAATCTTTTCGGTAATATGGTAGCTAATCCCATTGCCGCCCTCTCACAGGGCAATTATGTGGGTATTCTGTTCTGGGCCATTGTCTTCGGCGTCTGCCTGAAGAAGCTTGCCAAGAACGAAACACTGACCTTGATGAATGATTTCTCCGACATGGTTTCCGATGCCGTGATATTTGTCATTCAACTGGCGCCCTTTGGTATTATGGGACTGATGTATCAGGTGGTTTCGGAAAACGGACTTGCGATCTTCGTGGACTACGGTAAGCTCCTGCTTCTGCTCGTTGGCTGCATGCTTTTTGTGGCTCTGATTATTGACCCGCTCATTGTGGCCTTTTTATTGAGAAAAAATCCCTATCCTCTGGTTTTGCAGTGTCTCAGGGAAAGTGGTGTCACAGCCTTTTTCACGCGCAGTTCCGCAGCCAATATTCCTGTGAACATGGCGCTCTGTCAGAAGCTTGGTCTTGATCAGAATTTTTATTCGGTCTCCATTCCTCTGGGTGCCACTATCAATATGGGTGGAGCGGCCGTGACCATTACGGTCATGACGCTCGCTGTGGCTCATACCATGGGTGTGCAGCTGGATCTTGTGACCACTATTCTTTTGAGCTTTTTGTCCACCCTGGGTGCCTGCGGAGCCTCCGGCGTAGCTGGTGGTTCATTGCTTCTGATTCCCATGGCCTGTTCCATTTTTGGTATAGTCAATGATGTCGCCATGCAGGCTGTGGCTGTTGGTTTTGTCATCGGTGTGGTTCAGGATTCCGTGGAAACAGCCATCAATTCCAGTACGGATGTTATTTTTACCGCTACGGCCGAAATGTACAAAGAGAGGCGGCAAAAGCTTTTGCAGCAGAACACATAGTCTGGCTTGAGAGAGAAGAAGCGGCCCTGAAGAATGCCTTCAGGGCCGTTTGTTCTTTGTCAGGTTCAGCAAATGCGAAAGGACTGAATTCGTCTGCTCCAGGGACTATGGCAGGCTTTCACGCTATCGTCTTATTGGATCGTGCTAGTCGCCTATGCCGACTACTTTTCCTCAGATTCGTTGCCCTTCATCTCTTTTACCGCTATAATTAATTATAAATTGTTCACTCTTTTCGCTCCTGAGCTTTCTTATCCCCCAAAAATTTCGTCTATTGTAGCGCTAGCATTAGCCCTGACGGATCGTTCCTTAGTAGGTATCAAAGAACATAGTATTATTAACCATGACATTGTAACGTCAGCATTTTTTGGTGGTATTTCGTGTCATATTTTTCGCTGAGTGAGCAATAAAATCCAATGATTTCAGCTGGTCCTATGAGAGCTTCTGTGCTCGCTGGGAGTACTAGAAAAATCAATGGTTTATGGGTAGCTTATCCATAAATTTTAAATACCTACTCTCATGCTCAAAACGGCAATGAGGAAGCAAGGATCGGTCATCTTTGCTAAGAAAAATTATGGTAGAGATATTTATCTTTATTTTCAAGGATCGCGCGGCGAGAGAGAGTTCTTTTTTTGTTGAAATGTCTGACTGTTGATTATACCGATCGATATATTTATTGTAAAGTTTTTTTGACGTAACGGTAATGGAGTCATCTATATTATGCCTCAGGTTACGACATCTATTATTATACCTGTTTACAATCAATGGCAATTGACGAAAAATTGTCTTGAAGCGTTATCGAAAACGCTGGGTGAAGAAAGCTATGAAATTTTGATTGTTGATAACGGGTCAAGCGATGAAACAAAAAATGCGTGTGAGACCTTTGGAAAAAAACTTTTTGAGTCACGTTTTTGCTATCAACGTTTAGAAAAAAATATCAATTTTGGGCCAGCCTCTAATTTCGGTGCCAAAAAAGCTCGCGGAGAATTTCTGCTTTTTCTGAACAACGACACAATCCCGCAAGCTGGCTGGCTTCGCCCTTTACTTAATGACTTTACCGATATTCCACGGCTTGGAGCCTCTGGCCCTCTCTTGCTTTATCCAGAATCAGAGCCATTTGGCAACACCGTGCAACATTTAGGCGTAACGGTAACGCCCTACAAGTTGGTAAGTCACCTCTATGAAGGTATTCCAAGTACATGTTCGCTAGCCAAAAAACGAAGATTTTTTCAGATTATTACAGCAGCCTGCATGCTTATTCCCAAAAACTATTTTATGAATGCAGGTATGTTTGATGAACATTATATCAATGGCATAGAAGATGTTGATCTTTGTGCTCATCTTTTTGCAGATAATCTGCGTATGACTGTTAATACTGCATCAAGTGTAATTCATTATACAAGCCAAACTCCTGGCCGTAGCCAGTATGAATCTGAAAATTTTAAGTACTTTCAAGAAC
>JAGADH010000030.1 GCA_017613715.1 Desulfovibrio sp.
AGCTGCGGCCGCACCTATACCAAGGACAATGCCTATTGGTTTGCCACCACGGCTCTTGGCGATGATTTGGACCGGGTTTTGCGCAAGTCCGATGGCTCTCTGACCTATTTTGCCTCAGATATTGCCTATCACCACAATAAATACGAACGTGGCTACGATTGGCTGATCGATGTCTGGGGTGCGGACCATCACGGCTATATCCCCCGGATGCGTGCGGCCATTGAAGCCATGGGAGCAAAGCAGGAGAGCTTTGATGTCATTTTGATTCAGCTCGTCAATCTGATGAAGGATGGCCATCCTCTTGGGATGTCGACCCGTGCCGGAACCTTTGAGACCCTGCACGATGTGGTGCAGGAAGTTGGCACGGACGCTGCCCGTTTTATGTTCCTTTCACGCAAAAGCGACAGTCCGCTGGATTTTGATCTTGATCTTGTGCGTCAGCGCAATCTTGAAAATCCTGTCTACTATGTGCAGTACGCCCATGCCCGCATCTCAGCACTGCTGGCGCGGGCCAAGGAGCGAGGCATCGACGACAGCGATGCCGATCTTGCCACGCTTACGCAAGCCTGTGATCTGACTCTTTTGCGCAAAATGGCCGACTTTGAAGATGCGCTCAGAGGAGCTGCCAGAACCCTCGGTGTGCACCATGTCAGCCGCTACCTGACAGAACTGGCAGGCCTTGTGCACAGCTATTATGCCAGCCAGCAGATCCTGGGCAGCGAAGATCAGGCTCTGATGCGTGCACGTCTTGTCATGCTGCGTGCCTTAGCCCGGGTTCTGCGCAATGGTCTTGCTGTGCTTGGCGTGGCTGCGCCTGAAAAGATGTAGGTTGCCATGGCGCTTATTCGACGTAGTCGCCAGCACAGACGTACGCCTGAAAAAACGCAGGCTGCGCCTGAACGTTTTTGTCTGCGTGTCACAGCCCCTCTGCTTGGCCTGGGCTCTGTACTGCTCATCCTGACTCTTGGTTGGGCCTTTTTGACAGGCTTTCTCGTGGGTCGCGGCGAAAATCCTGGAGAACGCCTTGCCATTCTGGCCCCGTTTGCTCAGGAGAACAATCCTGAGCCTGCACAGGAAAAGCAGGTTCAACCAGAAGCTCAGAAAGAGGTGGCCAGCGAGCAGGCGCCTCTGCCAGAACCTCAGCCAGAGCCTGCGCAGCTTGAGGTGCCCAAAAACCAGGAACCTGCAGCGCATCCCTTTACGCGTCCCGACGCAAGCTCCATGGCGGCCTGGGGGGCAAGAACTCAGCCGGAAGCTGCTGAAAAAACAGCAGCAGCTTCAGCTCCTGCTCAGCGCTTTGCCTATCAGCTGCGCATTGCGACCTTCAGCCGGCGTGAGGAGGCTGAGGCTCTGGGGCGGAAAATCACCGGCAAAGGCGTGAACTGCCAGGTCGTACAGCACGGCAAACTTTTTGTGCTTGGCTGCGCGCTGCGCGGAACGGCTCAGGACTATGCCGATTTTTCGGGACTTCTGACCAGGCACAGAGTGAAAGATCCGGTGCTTGTGGTCAAAAAAGAGCTTAAAGCCCGCTGAGGCCAGAGGTAAGACTGTGTCGCCAGCAAAACTGCTTGCCAGGCTTGGCCTGTGCTTTATGACCTTTACGCAGCGCCTGGGTGCTTTTGCCCTTTTTATGGTGAGCGCCGTGCTGCATATCTTTGACACAAGGCGCATTTTTGGCCGTACCATTCGTCAGATGTATACCATTGGCGTGCAGTCGCTTTTTGTCATCCTTTTGATCGGCATTTTTTGCGGCATGGTGCTTGGTTTGCAGGGCTATTACACGCTGGTGAAATTCGGCTCTGTGGGACTTCTGGGGTCCGCGGTCTCTCTGACCCTGATCCGCGAGCTGGGGCCAGTGCTGACAGCTATTATGCTCACTGGCCGCGCAGGCTCCTCCATGACGGCTGAAATCGGGGTAATGCGTATCACCGATCAGATTGATGCGCTTGATGTCATGGATATCAATTCCATGGCCTATCTGGTGAGTCCGAGAGTTTTAGCCTCCCTGATTTCGTTTCCGCTTTTGACGGCTATTTTTGACGTCATTGGCATTATCGGTGGCTATCTGACAGGGGTTCTGATGCTCGGCATCAATGAAGGTGCCTATTTTTACCGCATCGAGTCCTCTGTAACCATGACCGATGTGCAGGGTGGCTTTCTCAAGGCTCTGGTCTTTGCCCTGCTTGTCACCTCGGTCTGCTGCTTTGAAGGCTATTTCACGCATCAGCGCAGTGACAGTGTAGGGCCGGAGGCAGTGGGCAATGCCACAACACAGGCTGTGGTCATCAGCTGTGTGCTGATACTCGCAGCAGATTATGTGCTGACCTCGGTTTTGCTTTAGCGATTGTCTGTCTGGCAAGGGAAGGCTATGGAGACCTGTTTGGAAGACGCTGCCTGGGATATTGCCTTTACGTCACTGCGTATCGGCTATGGCGAGCATGTGGTGCTTGATAAGATTACAGCGCGTTTGCCAAGCGGCAAAATCTCGGTCATTCTCGGCGGCAGTGGCTGCGGTAAGTCCACGCTTCTGCGTCATATCATTGGCCTGGCCCGACCCATGCAGGGCAGCATCAGCATTGGTGGTGCCGATCTTTTCAGTCTGACACGACGCGATTTCAGACGTCTGCGCAGGCAGATCGGTGTACTCTTTCAGGACGGGGCACTGCTTGGTGCCATGACCCTTGCCCAGAATGTGGCCCTGCCCTTAAGTGAACACCTGGCCCTGCCACGAGCCCTTGTGCGGCGAGAGGCCTTGCGTGTACTGAAAATGGTGGAGCTTGAGGATTTTGCCGATTTTTATCCGCATCAGCTTTCAGGTGGCATGCGCAAACGCGCAGGTCTTGCCCGCGCCATCATCACCAATCCCCGCGTCTTGCTCTGTGATGAACCGACCTCTGGTCTGGATCCGGTTACGGCTGCGCGCATGGATGCGCTTTTGCTCAGTCTGCACGCACAGTTTCCGGCCATGACCATTGTCAGTGTCAGTCACGATCTGATGAGTCTTGAGCGTATTGCCGACTATGTGCTGGTGCTTAAGGACGGGCTTTTGCATTTTGCCGGTGATCTCGCAGCCTTGAAAGCCTCTCAGGATCCCTATCTTACGATGTTTCTCTCGCGTCAGGCTGCTACCAGTTTGGGTGATTTCTCAGAGAGCATGGATGAGCGCGTTGTCTCAGAGCTGGCCAAATGGTTTCGGGCCTGAAAAGTCTTTCGGCCTATCAAAGTCTTGGGAATGGTGAAGAATATGCGTGAAACCGTAGTCGGACTTTTTGTGCTGATCGGTCTCCTCTGTGTCTGTTATCTGACGGTCAAACTTGGGCGTATGGAAGTGTTCAACAGCTCGGGTTTTCCCCTGACGGCGCGCTTTGATTCGGCCTCGGGCCTGCGCGTTGGCGCAGATATTGAACTGTGTGGTGTGCCTGTGGGCAGGGTCACGGCCATTGAACTCGATAGCGATCCCCTGCATACCCAGGCTGTGGTGCATTTGCTTTTTACGCGGGATTTCAAGCTTTCCGATGACAGTATTGCCTCCATCAAGACGGCCGGTCTAATCGGTGACAAATATGTCAGTATTTCGCGTGGCGGTTCCGAGACCATTCTTTGCGC
Source organism: Desulfovibrio sp. (assembly GCA_017613715.1). GTDB lineage: Bacteria > Desulfobacterota > Desulfovibrionia > Desulfovibrionales > Desulfovibrionaceae > Desulfovibrio. Next base: position 3,607 of record JAGADH010000030.1, read on the forward strand.
CGGCGAGGAAATCCACGATACGGAATCGGCCGTTGATCTTGAATCGCTCATTGGAAAATATGCCTTTGGAGGTGTCTAGTGCGTTCTGTCATGCGTTTCTTTTTTGTCTGGGCCCTGGCCTGCCTTGTGTTTTGCGCAGAGACTGCCCTGGCCGCTTCTCCCAGAGAAACCCTGGAAGTCTCTCTCAATCAGATCCTGGATATCATCAAAAGCCCGGCTTACGCCAATCCAGCCGAGCGTGACGGCCTACGCAAGAAAATTGGCCAGTATGTGCGGGCCAGTTTTGATTTTCAGGAATTTTCCGCACGCACCGTGGGAGCCGGCTGGCGCAATTTCAGCCCTCAGCAGAAAAGCGCTTTTGCCGATGCCTTTGCGGATCTTCTGATCAATACCTATGTCAATAAGATCGACGGCTATAATGGCGAGCAGATCGCCTTTATCGGCGAACGGCTCTCGCCCAAGGGCGACCGCACAGAGATTCAGACTGTCATCAGCCAGAAGAACGGCAAGAAAATTCCCGTCAACTATCGCATGTTGCCCAAGGGCGGCACCTGGAAAGTCTACGATGTGCTCATTGAGAATATCAGCCTTGTGAAGAACTACCGCACGCAGTTTCAGGATCTTCTGCGCACAACCGACCCCGATCAGCTGATTGTCCGCCTGCGCGAAAAGGCCAGCGAGGTTCAGAAAAGTGATGGAAAGAAGTAGAGCGCATGCCCTGGGCCTGCTTGGCACGTTGGTTCTTATCCTCTTCTGGGCAGGCCTGAGCTTTGCCGAACCTCACTCATCTTCTGTGCAGGAGCGCATTACCTTTGCTTTTGTGCGAACATTGCACGATGCCCTGCCGCAGAGCTTTCATCAGGTCAAAGTCCAGAATGCAGCCTCATGCGGCTATCTTGGTGATGTTTTTTTTGCACCGGGGGCCATCAGTGTTGAGGCCAATGAGCCGGAGAGAGGTCTGGCCGCTGGCGATGACCTGGATGAACTCGATAACTACGAAGGGCAGGACGCTTCTCAGGTTTATGATCCCTTTGAAGGTTGGAATCGCTTCTGGTTTCGTTTTAATGACAAATTCTATCTCTACGTGGCCGATCCTATCTATCGCGGCTGGCAGGCTGTCACGCCGCATCAGCTGCGCACGGGCCTGAAGAATTTCTTTCACAATATCCTTTTTCCCGTGCGCTTTGTGAACAATCTTCTGCAGTTTAAGCTGAAGGCCGCTGGTGTGGAATTTGGCCGTTTCATGATGAATACCATGTGCTCGGCTGGCTTTGCCGATCCTGCGAGCACGAAGAAAACCATTGTGCCTATGGACAGCGCAGGCGAAGATTTCGGACAGACACTGGGCTACTGGGGCATAGGACACGGCCCTTATCTTGTCTGGCCCTTTATCGGTCCATCATCGTTCCGGGAAACCCTGGGACGCATTGGTGATCTTTTTGCCGAACCCCTCTTCTATGTGCAGCCGTGGTGGGCGGCCTCTGCCGGTTCCTTAACGCTGCGTTTCAATGATTTGGATGAGGTCTTGCCCCTTTATCAGGATTTGACGGGGGCAGCGCTTGATCCCTATATCGCCATGCGCGAAGCCTACATCAATTATCGCAATCTTCATGCGCAGCAGTGAGACTGAGACTCTTCTGCGCATTGAGGCGCTTTCGGTATCCTTTGCAAGTCTTGGCAGGCGTCTTTATGCCGTGCGCGATCTTACGCTTTCTTTGCAATGCGGTGAGATCGTAGCCCTTGTGGGTGAATCGGGCTGCGGCAAAAGCCTTTTGGCCAGAGCCATACTTGCTCTGCCACCGGAAAATGCCAGACTGGACGGCAGGATCCTCTTTCAGGAGAGCGATCTCTTGTCCTTACCTGAAGAGTGTCTGCGCAGCCTGCGTGGCAGGCAGATCAGCATGATTTTTCAGGAACCGATGACAGCCTTAAATCCTGTTCTCACCTGTGGTCATCAGGCAGCCGAAGTCCTCTCCTCCCATGCTCAGACCAATACGCGGGCACGCGTCATTGAGATGTTTACGCGGGTGGGCATTCCCGAAGCCGAGAGCCGTTTTGACAGCTACCCGCATCAGCTCTCAGGCGGCATGCGTCAGCGCGTACTGATTGCCATGAGTCTGCTCTGTGATCCTCTGCTTTTGCTTGCCGATGAACCAACCACTGCCCTTGATGTGACCATCAGCCGGCAGATCCTGGCCCTTCTCGTGCGCGAGAGCCGAGCGCGGCATATGGCCGTGCTTTTTATCTCCCACGATCTGCGCACCGTTGCGACCTTTGCGGATCGTGTCTGCGTCATGTATGCCGGACGTCTTGTGGAACAGGCGTCTGTCAGTGAACTCTTTGCCAATCCCCTCCATCCCTATACACGGGGTCTGCTCAATGCCTCACAGGTTTCGCCCAGAACTGCCAAAAAACGTCTTTTGACCATTCCTGGAGCTGTACCCTCCCTTGCCGCCATGCCCCCTGGCTGTCCTTTTGCCCCGCGCTGCCCCAAGGTTCTCGACATCTGCCGAGAACACTTTCCTGCGATGCGCTCTTTTGCCCGGCATCACGTCGCCTGCTTTGCGCTGACTGAGCTTTGAAAATACTGTTTTGGCGCGTTCTTTGCATGGAACTTGCTGTCTGCGTCAAGCCTTTGATGGGCAAATTGGCCAGAGCAAGGAGCTGATATGAACGACGCCCAATTTAGTGCGCTTTTTGGTGCTTTGACTACTGAACACCGCATGAATTTCATTGCCAATAATTTGGCCAATGTGAATACGCACGGCTATAAGCGTGATACCCTGGCTTTTAGCGATACCATGGCCTATTATGCCCACGATGAAATTCGTGAACCCTTGATGACCGTGCGCTCAAAGTCGCTTTTTCCGGAGCCCAAAAATCTGGCACGTTCACGCATTGCCGTCTCCAATGTGGATTTTGGTCAGGGTTCCATGAAGGTTACCGGTGATCCGCTCGATCTCGCCATAGCCGGCGAAAATGCCTTTTTTAAGGTTGATACGCCCAATGGCCAGTATTTGACACGTAATGGGCATTTTGTGCTCTCCAGCGATGGTACCATCAGGACTCCGCAGGGCTATGCCCTGCAGGGTGAAGGCGGTCCCATCCAGATTCCCCAGGGCACACGCAATATTACCATCAGCGGGGACGGGCAGGTGCATGCCGATGGCGTTCTTCTGGCTCGCATTCAGCTTTTCAGCGTCGATAATTTGAAAAATCTGGAAAAAATGGGGCACAATTTCTTCAAGCCGCGCAATAATGTGCGGGTGACGGAAGGCAATGGCTATGCCGGAGGTGCCCGCGTAGAACAGGGCTTTGTGGAAGCGGCCAATGTGGAGGTCGTGACGGAAATGGTCAATATGATTGAGACCAACCGGCAGTTTGAAGCCTATCAGAAAGTCATGCAGAGCGCCGATACCCTTGATCGTGCCGCCTGTGACCGAGTAGGCAAGCGGACGTAGTCCGGCCTTGGAAGCAATGACCGCAATTTAGCAGGGAGCTTGTACTATGATGCGTTCACTCTATACCGGGGCGACCGGCATGATCGCCCAGCAGTTGAATATTGACGTCATTTCTCACAACCTGGCCAACGTCAATACCACGGGTTTCAAGAAAAGCCGTGCTGAATTTGAAGATCTGATGTATCAGACCCATAAGATAGCAGGTGCCATCACTGAGGGCGACAATCGTCTGCCCGTAGGCATTCAGGTCGGCATGGGTGTACGTCCCACCGCTGTGCACAAATTTTTCACGCAGGGCGATTTTCAGAATACCGGCAACTCGCTGGATGTGGCCATTGAAGGTGACGGTTTCTTTCAGGTCGATGTCAACGGCGAGCTGATGTATACACGTGCTGGTTCCTTCAAGCTCAATCAGGACGGAACGGTGGTGACTGCCAATGGCTATATCCTGCAGCCTGAATTTGCCGTTCCTACGGAAACCAAGACCATCTCCATTTCTGCCAGCGGCCATATTGCGGCCCTTGACAGCAGTGGCGAAGAGCTGGCTGGCGCCGATATCCCGCTCTATACCTTTATTAATCCTGCCGGTCTTGATTCGCGCGGCCGCAATCTCTATACCCCGACCCAGGCTTCGGGCGATGCCACAGAAGGTCAGCCCGGTCAGCAAAATGTGGGCACCTTGGCTCAGGGCTTTCTTGAAATGAGCAATGTGGAAGTGGTCGACGAAATGGTCAATATGATCGTTGGTCAGCGTGCCTATGAGGTCAATTCCAAATCCATTCAGACCTCAGACTCCATGCTTGGTATCGCCGTTCAGTTGAAGCGCAGTTAGTTCTCTGCAAAGGTCTTGCGGCCATGTACCGTGACATTATTAACCAAAAGCCTGCCCTGTGCGGGCCTTTGGTTTTTTTTCTGCTTCTTGTTCAAGTCCTTTGGCTGCAGGCTCATCTGTCTTTTGCGCGTGAGCTTGTGGCACCCCGTGTTATTGCGCCAGAGAGTCGCGGAAGCTCCCAGGCAGGGGGGCTTTTGCCTGAACGCGGGGAGCTTTTTTTGTCTCCGCAAGTCCAGGATCAGCGGGCAAGACATACGCAGTCACGCCTGGCCCAGGGCCAGGTGCCCCTGCCTGAGCAGAACGGTAAGCCTACGCTTTCCCTCGATTCCTCCTGGCGCTTGAAGATTCATAGCGCTGCCATTTGTCAGGGCAATACCGTACTCCTGGGGGAAATTGCCCAGCCCCTTGGCTCTTTCCCCAACTGGGAGAGCATCAGGATGCGGGAACTCTGGGCTGCGCCGCCTGAAGAGGGCAAGCCCCTGCAGATCAATCGCAGCAATCTCGCCCAGGCCCTGAACGAGCGCTTAGGCAGGGATCTGGCCTCACGTTGTATTTTGCCGACCTCCTTGATTATTCAGAAGGGCGGGCTGCTTGTCAGGGAAAACGATTTGCGCGCCTATGTTGTCAAAAGCCTGACACCCATGCTGCAGGCTATGCCAGGAGACGTGGAAATTACGGATTTTCATCTGCCTGAGTATATTTTTCTGGCCCATGCGGGCCAGCAGGTGCAGCTTGAGCAGCCCAAAATGAATGCAGGCCGTGTTGGTCTGCGCTTTGCCGTGCTTGAAGCCGATGGCAAGATACTGAGGAGGGTCAGTGGCAGCATTACCCTGACTCAGTGGGTGACTGTGCCAACAGCTGCCCGCAGTTTAAGCAAGGGTGAAGCCCTCATGCCTGAGGCTGTGACTTTTTCGCGCATCAATGCGCGTCGTCTCAAAGAACAGGCCTGGGATGGCAAGGGCGGACCCTGGCAGATGCAGCGCAGCCTTTCAGCCGGTGAGCCCATTTTGCAGAGTGATCTTGCCACGCAGATGATGATCCGCCGCGGCGATATCGTGACCTTGATTTTTGCGCGCGGCAATCTCCGTCTAGAGACTCAGGCTGAGGCTTTGGCCGATGGTGAACCGGGTGCCACAATTTCGGTACGCAATTTGCAAACCAAAAAACAAATCTTTGCCACAGTCAAAGACAATCGTACGGTGGTTATCCACTAAGACTTTCTGTCTTTGCCGGTAGAAATGCTATTGCACTTGCGTAACCGTGAGGAGGGCACATGCACCGCTATGTTTTGATATTGAGTCTCGGTCTGCTTTATCTGTTCTGCACAGGCTGCGGTACTGGCGGAACCCACAGAAAACCGGCTCTGCATTCGCCGGTCAATCAGGCTCAGTCCTATAACCGCGAAGAATTGAGTCACAATAATCCTGGCTCCATCTTTGCCTTAAGTGATCAGGATACGCTTTTTGATGATGCCAGAGCCCGCCGTGTGGGCGATGTTGTGGTGGTCAAGCTAGTGGAAAATACCAAGGCCCAGAACAAGGCTGAAACCTCTTCCAAGAAGGACAGCAAAAACAATTACGAAGTTGGCTCGTTCTTTACTATGGGGCAGGCAGGCTTTCTGCCCTTCCTGAATATTGGCCCGCAGGGAACCGTTTCCGCCGGTGCGCCAATTTTCAAGAGTGCTTCACAGGGTGGTTTAAACTCCACAGGCAAGACCAAGCGTGAAAACTATGTCACGACATCCCTGGCTGCCCGTGTACTCAGAGTTTTGCCCGGTGGCTTGCTTGAAATCGAAGGTGCCCGCGAAATCCGTGTGAACGAGGAAACCGAATATCTGGTGGTCCGTGGCCTGGCTCGAGCCAAGGACGTCGATGCCGATAATACCATCCTCTCCACGCAGCTTGCTGATGCGACCATTGAATACTATGGCAAGGGTGTGCTGGCCGATAAGCAGAAGCCCGGCTGGTTCACACGCCTGATGGACAATATCTGGCCCTTCTAGACAGAGGCCCAAAAAAACCAAGGGGGAAGCGATGCTTCCCCCTTCTTTTTTTGTCGAAAATCTGTCGAAAAAGCCAAGCTACGTTCGCCAATTTTTTGACGGAACGTGGTTTTTGCCAGCAGCTGAGGCTTTGCGGATTTGGCACGAATGTTGCTTATCCAGTGTAGTCATGTTTTAGCACCTATCAAACCAGGAGTGTCACGATGTTCTTTTTACTTGGCAGCGATAAGAAGAATCGTCAGCGTGAGAAGAAAAACAACGGTTTGAACCTTGAAGAAGCCCGCGAGGTCTTTTTATCCGGCAAATTTCCCGTTGTGACCACCGATCAGATTGAAGGTCGCCATATAGTCAAGGTTCTGGGGCTTGTGTGCTGCCGTGGCTTTGATTCGGACGAAACCTTCTTTGGAATGGCCAGTCGTGCCATGAGCAAGGGTGCCCAGGCCATTATCGGTTACAATGAAAACGTGGCTTTTCATCCTGACGGCAGCAAATATTTTTCCTGCTACGGCACAGCCGTGATGTTCGATTACGATCCGGCCGATCCCGAAGCCCTGCCCATGATGCTTGCCCGCGCTAAAAACGCCCAGCGTTCCCTTGACGTTTCCTTGTAGTGGGGCGTTAGATTTTGAGGAGATCTCTCCATGAGTACGATTACAGGGCTTGGCAGCTATAACTCGCAATATCTGAATCAGCTGAATACGGCGCTTTCGGAAAATCGCAGCTCTTCCACAAGTTCCCTGACGCAGCAGCTTGCCGGGCAGATGAAGAGCAATAGCCAGGCCTCGCTCAGCGATCAGCTCTCCGGCCTGGTGCGGCTGACACGTTATGCCATGGATGAGATGGGGCTTAGCGAAGATAGTCGTGTGACCTTTTCCAGGCTTCAGGAGTACTGCGATTCTGTGCGGGAACGAATGAGCCAGGCGGTTCAGGACGGATTAAACGCCCTGCACGTGGATCCCGCCAATGTCACCTATACCTTGGATGAAGCTGGAAAACTCACAGCCCATAGTGCCGATAGCGCCGTTGAAGCCTTGGCGCAGCTTGCCTGTGATGAAAAAGCCAAGGAATCCAAGAATCTGGCAGAGCGACTTTGGAGTGCAGGTCTTGACCTTG
>JAGADH010000190.1 GCA_017613715.1 Desulfovibrio sp.
AAAGCTGCGGAAAGCACTTTTGAGCTTCTGAAAAGCCCTGGGCAGGACAGCCCAAGGCCATTCAGAAAAGCCGAATCCGTCTTACAAGGCCGCTAGCAAGCGCATTTGGCGGTGAGTGCCTGAGCCAGATTTTTGCCAAGTTCATGGCAGGCCTTGAGGTCGTCCTTGGTGGGACGCCAGGCACATTTGACCGGAGCGCAGGGCATTTCCATCTTCATCTCGCTCAGGGCCTCCTGCAGATACTTGGCCGATTCACCGCTCCAGCCATAGGAGCCGAAGGCGCCGCCGATTCTGTTCAGGGGCTTTAATCCCTTCATATAGGTCAGCTGCGCTGCCATCAGCGGCAGAATGGTATTGTTGTGGGTGGGAGAACCGGCAACCACGGCTCCGCAGTCGGCCAATTCCGTCATGATGGTACTGTGATGGTTGTTTTTCACGGACATGATGCGCACCGGCACCTGGCCATCTTCAAAGCCGCTGCCTACGGCATAAGCCATCTGTTCTGTGGAATGCCACATGGTGTCGTAAAAGATCAGGGCGCGTTTTTGCGGCTTCTGCTCAGCCAGGGTACGGTACATGTCAATGATGAATTTGACCGCATCGTAGCCTCTGTGGATCAGACCGTGATCCGGCGCAATCATCTTGATGTCGAGTTTTTCCAGAACTGGCAGGGCCTTGAGCACCATGGGTGAATAGGGCAGTACGATATTGTAGAAATATTCCTTGATTCTCTGCAGATATTCGTCCTGTTTGCCGTACTCGTCCACAAAGCGTACGCTGGAGGCGATATTCTGGCCAAAAATATCGTTGGAAATCAGGAGCTTTTCTTCAGGAATATAGCTGACCATGCTGTCGGGCCAATGCAGCATGCGCGTTTCCTGGAAAATGATCTGACGCTGACCCAGAGAAATGGCGTCTCCGCTTTTCACAGCGACCAGTGGCCAGTCATTGCCGGGATAGTAGCCTGCCAGCGATTTCATGCCGGTTTGCGACACAAAGATTTTTTCTGGTTTGGTGCGCTCCACGATCTCGGCCAGTGAGCCTGCGTGATCCATTTCCATATGGTTGCAGACAATATAGTCGATTTTTTCCGGATCCAGCGTCTTGGCCAGGCGGCAGAGCAGGGTCTTGCCAAAGCCTGGTGAGACTGTATCCACAAGGACGTTTTTCTGGTCCTTGATGAGATAGGCATTATAGGTTGTGCCTGCGGGTGAGGTGGAATAGCCGTGGAAATCTCTGTGATCATAATCCACGCAGCCTACCCAGAAAATATCTTTTGCTATTTCCAAGGCTTGCATTGCAACTCCCTTTTTGCCGTGTGCCACGGGAAGAGTAAACAAGGTTTTTTCAGACAAAAAGGCCGGAACATGCATTCCGGCCAGAATACGTTAAGCCTGAGCTCCATTATTCTTCAGGTTCGAACTGATCCTTTCCTACGCCGCAGACCGGACAGGTCCAATCGTCAGGCAGGTCTTCGAAGGCAACATTGTTGTTTTCAGCAGGATCATAGACATGGCCGCAAATGGTACAGACGTATTTTTTCATAGTCATTTTTCAGCGCGCACCGCAGGTGCTGCGCTGCCTCCGTTGACGTGAATGGGAATGGGGACTTAGTTCTCAGCTTTCCACAGACCGTGGAGATTGCAGTAGGCACGAGCCGTAACTTTCTGCGCATCGGTTTTGAAAGTCGCTTCAGGAGCCTCATTGGGGAGAAGTTCACGGCGCAGCACGCTATTTTCAGTGAGCAGCTCAATCCACTGGATAAAATGTTTTTCCACCATGGGATGCGCCACAGAACCTACGCTGACGCGGTAGCCGCCTTCAACGGCTTCAATGACAGGAACATGTTTTTCCTTGGACGCATCAACTGAGCCTGCTTCCATACGTACGAGATCCTGACCACAGCAGCTGGGTACGCAGCTGCCTGCGTGTAAGACCTCAACAATGTTGCCGCAAAGTTGACATTTATAGACTTCACGTTTTTCAGGCATGGCTTGATCCCCCTTTTGCAGAGATTGTTCGCCGGTTAGGGCTCTGTTCCTTGTCAATTTACCTGATGCCTCAGGGAAAAGCAAGAAAGGCCGTGCTTATGGGCGCACGCCAAGAACATTGGGGAGCTTACTGTGAATGGTCAAGAGAGGAAAGAGCGCTTCTTGCTCTTTGGCATCCAGGCCCTTCACAAAGAGTTCAGCTTCAAAGCCTCCTTCTACGTACATGGCAGAGCTGACCATCAGTGGCAATTGCAGGAGTTTCGAAGCCAAAGTATGGGCTTGTACGGCAATTTTGCAGAGGATGAAGAGCACGTTGCCGTTGTGGTCCATGGCCACGCAGGCAATGGGATGGGCAGGTCCTGTTTTGGGCCATGGGATACGGCCCTGGCGGGTGATCAAACGGAAATTTTGCACCACAAGCTCATACTGGTCGAGTTTCCTGAAAAGATCGGGTTCGTCGCGTTCCAGGATGGCCGCTTGGGGCAGAGCCTGATTTTTGGGATTGGCCACGAAAAAGGCGCCAAAGCCTTGATGGAAGCGTGGATTATTGACCAGATCCTTATGTCGCAGATAGCCTGTGCTGGTTTTGCCATCCTTGAGGTACATGCTGGCATTGATGGCTGCCAGAAGATCATACTGCCTGGCCCATTCAGGCAGAGTCCGTGCCATTTTTGGCGTATCGGCCGAACAGAGCACAAAGTGGAATTTTGTGGCATCAATACGCAGCACAGCGATGGCCTTGTCCTGTCCAGCCAGGGCAAATTCGGCAAAATCCAGGCCAGATTCAAGTCTCTGCCAGCCATGGGAAGGCTGAGGCAAGCCCAGCAAGAGAGTGCAGAGTACAAGCTCTGCCCATGCGAATAACAGTATGGTGCGAGGATTCTGCATGTGTTTTTGGCAGGGATGGCAATTGCCATCTTCCCGACTTTCCTGCTATATCAGTATATCCTGATATAATGATTTTTAACCCTGGAGGTGCCTGTGTCTCTTGTAGCCAAGCTTAGCGCGAGGACTCGACCGAGTATTTCGCTCGAATTTTTTCCGCCGGCTGAGCCCGAAGCGCTTCCTGCCTTTTATGAGGTAGTGGAAAGCCTGAAGGCCCTGGACCCGCTCTTTGTCTCTGTGACCTACGGTGCAGGCGGTTCAAAGCAGGATAGGACGCTTGCCGTTACAAAGGAGCTCGTGCGTCGCGGTTTGACGACCATGGCGCATCTGACCTGCGTTGGGGCAACCAAGGAGAGTATTGCCGCTTTTCTCAATGCCCTGCAAGAGGCCGGCGTGCATAATGTCCTGGCTTTACGGGGAGATCCGCCGCAAAATGGCCAGTGGAAGCCCATGGGCAGCGATTTCCAGCATGCCTGCGATCTTGTGCGTTTTATTCGGGCAACACAGCCTAATATGGGCATTGGTGTTGCCGCTTATCCCACCCCGCACCCCGAGTCGGACAGTTTTGCCCGTGACCGCCGCTATACAGCGGAAAAGATTGCTGCCGGGGCTGATTTTGCCATCACCCAGCTTTTTTTTGATGTGCGCGAATATCTTCACCTGGTGGAGGAATTGCGGGCTCTTGGCATTGAACAGCCCGTGCTTCCCGGTATCCTCACCGTGCAGAGTTTTGCTTCGCTTAAACGCATCCTCTCGCTGAGTGGAGCCAGTATCCCAGGCAAACTCTATTTGCAGATGGAAGAAGCTGATCGCAAGGGTGGGGCTGAAGCTGTGCGTGAGGCCGGTCTGATCTTTGCATCCAACGAGATCAGGCGACTTCTGGATGCCGGAGCACCGGGTGTGCATCTCTATACCTTAAACCGTGCCGATATCTGCCTTGAGCTTTGCCGCAGGGCACATCTTAACGATCTTTAGAGCTCTAAGCACCCTTGTCTTGCCAGCCTGCTTGGGCTAAGCTGAAAACTACAGAGCCCGAGCCTTCAAGCGTTTTTTTGCCCATGCAGCGATCTTCTCAGAAGAAAGCAGAGAAAAGTTTTATGCTCAGCGGGAAATAATCTAAAGTTTTTGTCGCGCAGACCGATACACGTGTTAGAGGCTTGTTATGAGCGACTCCATCTTACAGGTTCGCATGATGCTTCAGAGCTACGAGCGGCAGCTTCTGGCTGCTCGCAGGCTGGTGCGTTATCGTGCCAAATGCCGCATGCTGGCTGGTGAAAACCCGGAAGATCCTGATCCAGCCATTAAACGGCGGGCCATGGTGGAGAAAGTGGCCAGGGAGATCTATGACTGTCTGATCTACACAGGCGGGAGCAATCCCATTATTGAGGAGATCAGAAGTGAGCTCTCGGCCATTGTCGGCATTCCTCTGATGTTTACCTACCCTCCGGGCAAACGTCTGCACATCGTGCGGGCTGGACCCAAGGGGCAGGAGGCGCTGACCGAGGAAGAACAGCGCAGGGTGAAAACGTCACTGTGGCGGGTGACGCGCGAAAAGATCAATGCAAGTATGCTTGAGGAACAAAAGGCGGACTGACGCCGGGGAGGGCGGAATGTCAATGGAGATATCTTCAACAAGGGGCGATGTCTCGCTCTCCTCAGTCGTGCAGACTGAAGTCAGGGAAGAGCGTGAGGATCTGCGCACGGAGAATACGGCAAAAGCTGATGGTGACAGTGTCAAGCTTTCGCAGCAAGCGCGGCTGCTCATGGAGGCCAGCCGTGAAGCCCAAGCCGCTCCTGATGTGCGGCAGGACAAGGTTGAAGCCCTGCGCCGTCAGGTTGCCGATGGCACCTATCAGGTGGACAGCAGGCTGCTGGCTGAGCACCTGATACGCGAAGAGCCGGGGCTTTTTCGCTAAAACGTTGAGTCAATTCTGCAGCCAAACCGTCCTTTGGGCGGTTTTTTTTTGCCTTTTGGCCTGATGGTTAGGGGCAGGGCGTCAGACCTGTGCACTGTTCAGCTGCCGGGGCCAGTTCAGGCGGTAGATTCTGGGAGCTGGGAGCGAGACTTGGAGGCTCCTGCGGTTCTTCGTGCTTTTCAAAGGCTGCGCGTTTTTGTCGTAACTCTTTGGCGATCAAAGACGGCATGCCCCGGTATTCCAGAAAGGGCACGCCCTTGGAGCCTGCCAGAAAAACATGGGCTTTATTGCGCAGGAGGCGCAGGTTGAGCAGCAGAATAGCGGGATGAAAATCCAGGAGGCTCGACCATTTTTCAGCGTTCTGAGCCGCTTTGAGAGCTTCCTCGATGTTTAATCCGCTTGCCAGGGCCTTTTGCATGGCATGGATGCGGTAGATATCGTCGTCGTCTTCCTTGACGGGATAGAAGGCAGTTTCCACGCTGCCGGCGTAATAGTTGACAGCATCCCGGCAATGCGGGCAGGAAGGGGAAAAGTAGAGATGCACGCGCGCTTCTTGACTTTCACCGAGAATGGGCCAGCTGCCAAGCTCTGAACGTAAGACGGCGCCACAATTGAAGCAGAAGCCAATCAACCAGAGCACGAGCAGCCAGGATGTACCGGCTGGCCCTGTTTTGCCTTTGGCAAGGGCCTTTGCCTTGCGGAAGGCGCGAAAAGTCAGGGCAAAGCAGATGGCCACGACAAGGCAGTTCTGGCAGGGGGCTGTGACAGACATGAGGGCCAGAAGCCCGATATCGCAAAGCAGCATCAAGCCGGCAATGAAGAGTCCAAGGGTTGGATGCGCGAGCAGCGCAAGGCAAGCCAGCAAGAGAAAACTTCCGAAGCCGATCCACCACATGGAGATACCGGCAATGGTCAGATCGTGATAGAGACTGCAGCCGGCCGTGGTACAGAAATTGACCTCATTGCCCTGAATGCTCAGAAAACAGAAGAGAGCACCAAGAACGGCAAAGAGCAGTGGCTGGAAGGAAAAAGCATGTTTTTCTGGCATGGCGCATCCGTTTCAGTAAATGGGCAGAAGAAAAAAGGGGCACCAAAAGATGCCCCTTAAGAATTCAGCAATGCAAAAGCTTACATGGTCGAGCCGGAAGCGGCACGCTGCATCTTGATCTCAACCTTCTCGGTCAGGCCTTCATAGTAGCCACGCAGAATGGTGAGAACTTCGTCGCGACCGAAATGATCCGGAACCTCGGCCTTTTCGGAGAGCATTTTGCGCAGTTTGGTGCCAGAAAGGATGACGCGGTCTTCCTTGCTGTGGGGGCAGGTACGCATGGAAGCCATACCGTCGCACTTCTTGCAGTAGAAGGTCCAGTCAATCTTCATGGGTTCGCAAAGCAGGCGTTTGCCTTCTTCCTTGGGCTGAGGAATCTTGTCAAAGATTTCCTGAGCTTCGAACATGCCGTAGAAGTCGCCCACGCCGGCATGGTCACGGCCGACCAACTGATTGTTGATGCCGTAGTTCTGACGGAAGGTGGCATGGAGCAGAGCTTCACGGGGACCGGCATAACGCATGTCAAGAGGATAGCCGGCCTGGATGACATAGTCTTTCACAAAATATTTTTCGACCAGGGTGTCGATACATTTCACGCGCACGTCGGCCGGAATGTCACCGGGTTTCAGAGCGCCCACCAGGGAGTGGATGACCACGCCGTCGCAGGTCTCAACGGCCAGTTTGGCCAGATATTCGTGCGAGCGGTGCATGGGGTTACGCAGCTGCAGAGCGGCAACTTTCTTCCAGCCGCGTTTATCCATTTCTTCACGCAGCTCTTTGGGGGTCTTGTAGACGCCCTTGAACTTCTCGGGGAAATCGCCCTGAGAGAGCACCTTGACAGGGCCACCGATATTGAACTGCTTCTGGGCCATAACCATCTTCACGCCGGGATGGTCTTTTTCAGCAACTTCCCAGAATTTCTCGGAATCCGGGCCCTGGCCTTTGAAGACCAGTTCGCATTCCCATTTCTTGTCGGCTTCAGTCATTTCATAGACTTCTTCCACTTTCATGGTGGCCATCAGTTCGCCGTTGCGCACGAGAGCCACTTCTTTGCCCTGAATGTCCTTGGCATCTTCAGCGGAGACATCAAGGGTGACAGGCACGGGCCAGAACGTCCCATCGGAGAGCAGCATCTTTTCGCAGACGCCTTTCCAGTCGGCTTTCTTCATGAAGCCATTGAGCGGAGAGAAACCGCCAATGCCCATCATAATCAGGTCGCCCTTGGCGCGGGAAGAAATTTCAATCTGTTTTAAGCCGGCAGCTTTTTTCTTTTCATCTTCCAGAGCCTTGCCTTCGAGCAGGCAGCAGACAAGACCCTTGCCGCCATGAGGGGGTACCAGTTTAGACATGAGAACTCCTCCAATGTTTTGGTTAACTCTTGCCTATCGCAAAAAGTCCGCTGTCCTGGACAGCGGATATCATCT